>DAIPHN010000096.1:0-12606 GCA_036771335.1 Burkholderiales bacterium | reverse complement strand
ATCCCGCTGGAGGACATGGAGTTCTGGCAGTTTCGCGCAACCGGCGTGGCCGGGGCGGGCGTTCTCATCACCGAGGGCGTGCGCGGGGAGGGCGGCTACCTGCTCAATAAGGAAGGCGAGCGCTTCATGGAGCGCTATGCCCCCACCATGAAGGATCTCGCCTCGCGCGATGTGGTCTCCCGCGCCATGGCCACCGAGATCAAGGAGGGGCGCGGCGCCGGCAAGGATGCCGACCACATCCTCCTCAAGCTCGACCACCTGGGTGCCGAGGTGATCGAGAAGCGCCTGCCCGGCATCCGCGAGATTGCCCGCAAGTTCGCCAACGTGGACCCTGTGAAGGATCCCATTCCCGTGGTGCCCACCTGCCACTACCAGATGGGCGGAATCCCCACCAACTTCCACGGCGAGGTGGTGGTGCCCCGGGGCGATGACCACGCCACGGTGGTGCCGGGGTTCTACGCCGCGGGCGAGTGCGGCTGCGCTTCTGTGCACGGTGCCAACCGCCTGGGCACCAATTCCCTCACCGACCTGCTGGTGTTCGGCCGCGCCTCGGGCGACAGCGTGATCCGCTTCCTCCGCGAGAACCCCGGCCACAAGGACCTGCCGGCCGACGCGGCCGACCTGTCCCGGACGCGCCTGGCGCGCCTCGACGCCCAGACGCGCGGCGAAAGCGTTCACGAGGTGGGTGCCGAGATGCGCCGCACCATGCAGGCCCACTGCGGCGTGTTCCGCTTTCCCGACATGCTCACCGAAGGCGTACGTCGCATGGGGCAGGTGGCAGAGCGCGCCGCGCGCACGCAGATCGTCGACAAGAGTCGCACCTTCAACACCGCTCGTATCGAGGCCCTGTAGCTGGACACTCTGGTGTTGGTGTCCATTGCCACCATTGTTTCCGCGGAGGCGCGCCGCTATAGCCTCGGCGCCCACGACCGCTCCGACTGTCCCAAGCGCGACGACGTCAACTGGCTCAAACACACGCTCTGGTACAAGGCGGACAATCGCCTCGCCTACAAGCCCGTGAATCTCAAGCCGCTCACCGCCCATACCTTCGAGCCCAAGGTGCGGGCCTACTGAGGCCGCCCGTTATCCCCGGATGTCATTGCCATGAAATTCCGCGTCTACCGCTACGACCCCGACAGCGACTCGAAGCCCTACATGAAGGACTACGAGGTAGCCCTCGAGCCCTCCGACCGCATGTTGCTGGATGCGCTGATCCGCATCAAGGCGATGGACGACAGCCTCAGCCTGCGCCGCTCCTGCCGCGAGGGCGTGTGCGGCTCGGACGCCATGAACATCAACGGCCGCAACGGCCTGGCCTGCATCACCCGCCTGGCCGACCTCAAGGAGCCCGTGGAGCTGCGCCCGCTGCCGGGGCTGCCGGTGATCCGCGACCTGGTGGTGGACATGTCGCAGTTCTTCAAGCAGTACCACTCCATCAAGCCCTACCTGCAGAACGCCGCTCCGGCGCCCGAGAAGGAGCGCCTGCAGTCCCCGGCCGAGCGCGAGGAGCTCGATGGCCTTTACGAGTGCATCCTCTGCGCCTGCTGCTCCACTTCCTGCCCGTCGTTCTGGTGGAACCCGGACAAGTTCGTGGGTCCCGCGGGTCTGCTGGCGGCGTACCGCTTCATCGCCGACAGCCGCGACCAGGCCACCAGCGAGCGCCTGGATGACCTGGAAGACCCCTACCGGCTGTTTCGCTGCCATTCCATCATGAACTGCGTGGACGTTTGCCCGAAGGGCCTCAACCCCACCCGTGCCATCGGTCGCATCAAGGAGCTGATGGTCAAGCGGATGGTATGAGCCGGCGAGGGCGTGCGTGACGGGGGCGCAGCACCAGCCCGGGGAGGGCGGGGAGGCGGGGCGCGTGGCTTTCGAGCGCGTCCGTTGGCATTGCCGCCGCGGGCTTCTTGAACTCGACCTGGTGCTGAGCCGCTTCCTCGACAGCCACTGGCCCGAACTCGCAGCGCCCGACCGCGACGCCTTCGCGGCGCTGCTGGGGCTGCCCGACAACGATCTCTGGGACATCGTTTCGGGGCGCGGCGAGCACTATCCGGCCGGCGCTGTCGCGGTAGTGGGCTTGTTGCGAGCGGTCTGAATCTTGATGCTATGCAACATCCGCAACGCCAAAACCCCTAGAATGTTGCAGGTTCATCCATGGAGTGGAGTCCAATGAGCATCGCATCCAAGGCAACCGTCACCTTCGACGACGGCACCGCCAGCGTCGAGTTGCCCATTCTTAAGGGCAGTGTCGGGCCGGACGTGATCGACATCCGCAAGCTCTACCCCCAGACCGGCAAGTTCACCTACGACCCGGGCTTCCTGTCCACCGCCTCGTGCAATTCCACCATCACCTACATCGATGGCGACAAGGGTGAACTGCTGTACCGCGGCTATCCCATCGAGCAGCTGGCGGTGCAGTGCGACTTCCTCGAAGTTTGCCACCTCATTCTGTACGGCGAGTTGCCCAATGCAGTCCAGAGGGCCGACTTCAACGAGCGCGTGACCCGTCACACCATGGTTCACGAGCAGATGCAGTTCTTCCTGCGGGGCTTCCGGCGCGACGCCCACCCTATGGCCGTCATGACCGGCCTGGTGGGAGCACTGTCGGCGTTCTATCCAGACTCCATGAACGTCAACGATGCCAGGCAGCGGGACATCTCCGCCGTCCGCCTGATCGCCAAGATGCCCACCCTGGTGGCCATGGCCTACAAGTACACCGTGGGCCAGCCCTACATGTACCCGCGTAACGAGCTGTCCTACACGGGTAATTTCATGCGCATGATGTTCGCGACGCCCTGCGAAGACTACAAGGTCAACGAGGTGCTGGTGCGGGCGCTCGACCGCATCTTCATCCTGCACGCCGACCACGAGCAGAACGCGTCCACCTCCACGGTGCGGCTGTGCGCCTCCTCCGGCACCAATCCCTTTGCCGCCATTGCCGCAGGGGTTGCCTGCCTGTGGGGGCCGGCCCATGGCGGTGCCAACGAGGCCTGCCTCAACATGCTCGGCGAAATCCAGGCCATGGGCGGCATGGCCCGCATCGGCGAGTTCATCGCGCGCGTCAAGGACAAGAACTCCACCGTGCGCCTGATGGGCTTCGGCCACCGGGTCTACAAGAACTACGACCCGCGCGCCAAACTCATGCGCGAGACCTGCCACGAGGTGCTAAACGCTCTGGGGCTGCGCGATGATCCGCTTTTCGAGCTGGCAATGGGCCTGGAGAAGATCGCCCTCGAAGACGACTACTTCGTGCAGCGAAAGCTCTACCCGAACGTGGACTTCTACTCGGGGATCGTGCAGAAGGCCATCGGCATCCCGGTGCCGCTGTTCACCGCCATCTTTGCCCTCGCGCGCACGGTGGGGTGGGTGGCGCAGCTGAACGAGATGATCGCAGACCCCGAGTACAAGATCGGCCGACCGCGGCAGCTGTTCGTAGGCTCGCCGCGACGCGACGTCAAACCGCTGGCCGAGCGCGCCTGAACGCCGCCGGCCCCGAAGGAGGCAAAGCCATGATGAAGGACCTGATGTCCGGCTCCTACCTGTTCGGCGGCAATGCGCCCTACATCGACGAGCTCTACGAGAGCTACCTGGAGAACCACGACTCCGTGGCGCCCGAGTGGAAACGCTACTTCGACCAGATCCAGGTGCTCCCCGGCCCGCGCGACGTGCCCCACGAGCCAGTGCGTGAGCTTATCGCCCGCATTGCCCGCCAGCGCACCGCAGCGGGTAACAAGGCCTCTCCGGCCGAGGTAGCGGAGCTGTTCCGCAGGCAGGCCGGGGTGTTCCAGCTCATCAGCTCCTACCGCTTCCTCGGCGTGCGCCTCGCCGACCTCGACCCCCTCAAGCGCGTCAAGCCGCCCGCCATTCCCGAGCTCGACCCGGCTTTCCACGGCCTTACCGAGGCCGACATGGACGCGGTGTTCAACACCGGTACCTTCGTGGGCCCGGAGCAGATGACGCTGCGCGAGATCCTCAAGGCGCTGCGCGAAACCTACTGCGGCACCATCGGCCTCGAGTACATGTACATCACCGACATGCGCCAGAAGCGCTGGCTGCAGCAGCGCTTCGAGGGTGCGCGGGCGCGGCCCTCCTATGGTCCGGACGTGAAGCGCCACATCCTCGAGCGCCTCACCGCCGCCGAGGGCCTGGAGAAGTACCTCCACACCCGCTACGTGGGCCAGAAGCGCTTTTCCCTGGAGGGGGGTGACAGCATCATCCCCATGCTCGACACCCTGCTGCAGAAGGCGGGCGCCGCGGGCGTGCAGGAACTGGTCATCGGCATGGCGCACCGCGGGCGGCTGAACGTGCTCGTCAACACCATGGGCAAGCTGCCCCGCGATCTGTTCGAGGAGTTCGAGGGCAAGCACGCGGGCGAACTGCCGGCGGGCGACGTGAAGTACCACCAGGGCTTCTCCTCCGACGTGATGACCCCTGGCGGGCCCATGCACCTCACGCTCGCCTTCAACCCCTCGCACCTGGAGATCGTCAATCCGGTGGTGGAGGGCTCGGTTCGAGCCCGCCAGCACCGGCGCCGCGACCGCGACGGCCGGCAGGTTATGCCGGTGCTGCTGCACGGCGACGCCGCCTTCGCCGGCCAGGGCGTGGTGATGGAGACCCTCAACCTGTCGCAGACCCGAGGCTACGGTACCGGCGGCACGGTGCACGTCATCATCAATAACCAGATCGGCTTTACGACCTCGGATCCCCGCGACACCCGCTCGTCGCTGTACTGCACGGACGTGGCCAAGATGGTGGAAGCGCCGGTCATTCACGTAAATGGCGACGATCCCGAGGCCGTCAATTTCGCCACCGAGATCGCCGTGGACTTCCGCACCGAGTTCGGCAAGGACGTGGTGATAGACGTGGTGTGCTTCCGCAAGCTCGGCCACAACGAGCAGGACGAGCCCATGGTCACCCAGCCGCTCATGTACAAGATCATCGGTGAGCATCCCGGCACCCGCAAGCTCTACGCCGACCGCCTGGTGCGCGAGGGCGTGCTGCGCGAGCCCGAGGCGCAAGCCCTGGTGAAGGCCTATCGCGACGCCCTGGATGCTGGCCAGAACACCAACAAGAGCGTCATCTACGACTACAAGCCGCCCTTCCAGGTGGCCTGGGAGCCCTATCAGGGCGTGCAGTGGCGCCAGCCCGTGGACACGGGCATGCCGATGGCCGAACTGCGCGCCCTGGCCGAACGCGTCACCGCCGTGCCGGGCCACTTCAAGCTTCACCCCCGGGTGGACAAGGTGATCGCCGATCGCCGCCAGATGGGCCTGGGCAAGCTGCCGCTCGACTGGGGCATGGCCGCGACGCTCGCGTACGCCGCGCTGCTCAAGCAGGGCTTCGGCGTGCGCCTGTCAGGGCAGGACTCCGGCCGCGGCACCTTCTTTCACCGGCACGCCGTGCTTCACGACCAGAATCGCGAGCGCTGGGATGCGGGCACCTGGGTGCCCCTGCAGCGCATCGCCGAGAACCAGCCAGACTTCCTGGTAATCGACTCCGTCCTGTCCGAGGAGGCCGTGCTGGGCTTCGAGTACGGCTATGCCACCGCCTCTCCCACCGAACTGGTGGTGTGGGAAGCGCAATTTGGTGATTTTGCCAATGGCGCCCAGGTGGTCATCGACCAGTTCATTGCCTCGGGCGAGGTGAAGTGGGGCCGGATGTGCGGGCTGGTGCTGATGCTGCCCCACGGCTACGAGGGTCAAGGCCCGGAGACCTCCTCGGCGCGGCTCGAGCGCTTCCTGCAACTGTGTGCCGACTACAACATGCAGGTGGTGGTGCCGTCCACGCCGGCGCAGATGTTCCACGTGCTGCGTCGCCAGATGCTGCGCCCTTACCGCCGGCCGTTGGTGATCATGAGTCCGAAGTCCATGCTGCGCCACAAGGAGTCGGTATCCTCTCTCGAGGACCTCGCCTCGGGCCGCTTCCAGCCGCTCATTCCCGACCCAGAAAAGCTCGACGCGGCCAGAGTCAAGCGCGTGGTGTTCTGCTGCGGCAAGGTCTACTTCGACCTCGTTGCGGCGCGCCGCGAGAAGAATATCGACGACATCGCCGTGGTGCGCATCGAGCAGCTTTATCCCTTCCCCCACGACGAGTTCGCTGCCGAGATCGCACGCTACACGCAGGCGGGCGAGGTCGTCTGGTGCCAGGAAGAGCCCGGCAACCAGGGCGCGTGGCACCGCATCCAGCACTACCTGCTGCGCCATCTCAGGCCCGGGCAGAAGCTGCGCTACGCGCTGCGGCCCTCCAGCGCCTCTCCCGCGGGTGGCTATCTGGCGTTGCACAACCAGCGCCAGAAGACCGTGGTGGAGGCTGCCCTGACCCACGGCGTATGACCGGCAAACGGCAGCGCCTTCCCACGAACGCTCTCACGGAGCCCCTATGCTGATCGAAGTGCGGGTACCCGCCCTGTCCGAATCCGTGGCAGAAGCGACCCTTCTCTCCTGGCACAAGAAGCAGGGCGAATACGTCCAGCGCGACGAAAACCTGATCGACATCGAGACCGACAAGGTGGTGCTCGAATTGCCAGCCCCCGAGTCCGGCGTGCTTGCCAGCGTCATCAAGGGCGACGGCGGTACGGTGGTGAGCAACGAACTGATCGCGACCATCGATACCGAGGCCAAGGCCACGGCTGCGGCTGCGCCCGCCGCCGCGGGGTTGGCGGAGAAGCTGCCCGCGCCGCTGGCGCCAGCGCCGGCGCCTGTATCGCCACCGTCCGCTTCCGCGGCGCCGGCAGCGGCGGGGGAGGTGCTCGCCATGCCCGCAGCGCGCCGAGTGGCGGCGGACAACCAGGTGGACCTCGCCCAAGTAGCTGGAACCGGCCGGGGTGGGCGCATCACCAAGGAAGACGTGGTGGGTTTTGTGCAAGGCAGGCCGGGCGCGGCGCGCGGACCGGTACCCATGCCCTCGCCGGTGAACGTGGATGAGCTGCTCGGCGACCGCCCGGAAAAGCGCGTGCCCATGTCGCGGCTGCGCCAGCGGGTCGCGGAGCGGCTGGTACAGTCCCAGTCCACCGCAGCCATTCTCACTACCTTCAACGAAGTCAACATGCAGGCCGTGATGGACCTGCGCAACAAGTACAAGGATCGCTTCGAAAAGGATCACGGCGTGAAGCTCGGCTTCATGTCCTTCTTCGTCAAAGCGTGCGTCGCCGCGCTCAAGAAGTACCCCATCCTGAACGCCTCGGTGGATGGCGCCGATATCGTCTACCACGGCTACTTCGACATCGGCATCGCTGTGGGCAGTCCGCGGGGGTTGGTGGTGCCGATCCTGCGCAACGCCGACCAGATGTCTCTTGCCGACGTGGAGAAGGCCATCGCCGAGTTCGGCCGCCGCGCCCAGGACGGCAAGCTGTCCATCGAGGACCTCACCGGCGGCACCTTCTCCATCTCCAACGGTGGTGTGTTCGGCTCCATGCTGTCCACGCCCATTATCAACCCCCCCCAGAGCGCCATCCTCGGCGTGCATGCCACCAAGGACCGGGCGGTGGTGGAGAACGGACAGATCGTGATCCGCCCCATCAACTACCTGGCCATGAGCTCCGCCCATCGCATCATCGATGGTCGCGAGGCGGTGCTCGGCCTGGTGGCCATCAAGGAGGCGCTTGAAGATCCCGCCCGCCTGCTGCTGGATCTCTAGCGGAATAACGCCATGCCCAAGACCTTCGACGTGGCCGTCATCGGCGCCGGCCCCGGCGGCTACGTGGCCGCCATCCGCGCCGCGCAGCTCGGACTCAAGACCGTCTGCATCGACGCCTGGAAAAACGCCGCCGGCAAGCCCAGCCTAGGGGGCACCTGCCTCAACGTGGGCTGCATCCCCTCCAAGGCGCTGCTGGAGTCCTCCGAGAACTACGAGCGGGCCCTGCACAAGTTCAGCGACCACGGCATCGGGCTGAAAGGCGTGAGCATCAACGTGCCCAAGATGCAGGGGCGCAAGAACAAGATCGTGGATACCTTCACCACGGGCATCGCGCTGCTGTTCAAGAAGAACCGTGTGGAATCGCTGCACGGCTTCGGCCGCCTCGCCGGGGCAGGCACCGAGGGCGGTTGGCACGTGGAGGTGACGGGGGACGGGCATAGCGAAACCATCACCGCGCGAAACGTCATCATCGCCACGGGTTCCGTGCCTCGACAGTTCCCGGGCCTGGCCATCGATAACGTGCTGGTCTGCGACAACGTGGGCGCACTGTCCTTTGACGCCGTGCCCCGCCGCCTGGGCAGCATCGGCGCGGGAGTCATCGGCGTGGAGATGGGCAGCGTCTGGAAGCGCCTGGGCTCCGAAGTGACCATTCTCGAGGCCATGCCCACCTTTCTGGCTGCGGCCGACGAGCAGATCGCGAAGGAAGCATTCCGCGTCTTCACCGGGCCTCTGGGGCTGATCATTCACACCGGCACCAAGGTGCTGTCGATCTCTGCTGGCGGCCAGTCGGTGCACGTGGAGTACGAGGATCGTGACGGCACCCGCCACCGGGACGAGTTCGACCGGCTGGTGGTGGCCATCGGCCGCGTCCCGAACACCGCCGGGCTCAATGTCGAGTCGGCGGGCGTCAGGCTCGATGCGCGCGGCTATGTAGAGGTGGATGCCCTGAACCGCACCGGCGCGCCGGGTATCTACGCCATTGGCGATGCAGTGCGCGGCCCTATGCTCGCCCACAAGTCCTCGGAAGAGGGCGTTGCGGTGGCGGAGACCATCGCGGGCCATCACGCCCACGTGAATCTCGACACCATCCCATGGGTGGTCTACACCTCTCCGGAGATCGCCTGGGTGGGCAAGACCGAGCAGGAGCTCAAGGCTGCCGGGGTTTCCTATCGCGCAGGCCAGTTTCCCTTCATCGCCTCGGGCAGGGCGCGCGCGCTGGGCGAGACCGCTGGTTTCGTGAAGATGCTCGCCGACGCTGAAACCGACCGTATCCTCGGGGTGCACATCATCGGCCCCTTCGCCTCGGAGCTCATCGCCGAGGCGGTGGTGGCCATGGAGTTCGCTGCCACCGCAGAGGACATCGCCCGCATCGTGCACGCCCACCCCTCTCTGTCCGAAGCCATGCACGAGGCGGCGCTGGGCGTGCACAAGCGCAGTCTCCACATCTAGGCGCCCGCGCCCAGGCGCCCGTCCATGTCCTCCAGCGCGGCCGGCGAAGCCCTGGCGGAGCGCAGCAACATCATTGTCGAGCGCCTCCACGCGTGGTTCGAGCAGCGCGCCCGGTCACTGGGTTTCTCCCTGGATGGCGCGCAAGTCGCCGTTCTGGCCGAATTCGCCCGCATCGAGGCGCGCATCGCCAGCCCGGCCGGCGTGCCGCGGCGCTGGCTGCGCCTTCTCCGGCCGGAGCAACCGCCCGTCGCCGGGCTCTACCTCTGGGGCGGCGTGGGGCGGGGCAAGAGCTTTCTGATGGACGGCTTTTTCGAGTTCTCGGCCGCCCGGCCCAAGCGGCGCGTGCACTTCCACCGGCTCATGCACGAGGTGCACCATGAACTAAAGCGCCTGCAGGGCAGGGCTGACCCGCTGCAGGCGGTGGCGGCGCAATTGGCGGCACACGCGCGCCTGCTGTGCCTGGACGAGTTCCAGGTCACCGACATCGGTGATGCCATGATCCTGCGGCGCCTGCTGGAGGGGCTGCTGACCCACGGCGTGGCGCTGGTCACTACCTCCAACACCGAGCCGGGCGAGCTCTACCTGCACGGCCTTCAGCGCGGTCAGTTCCTGCCTGCCATCGAGCTGATTCGGCAGCGCATGGTGGTGCACCGCATGGACGCTGGCACCGACTACCGTCAACAGGTGCTGGAGCGGGCCGGGGTGTGGCACCAGCCCCTGGACGCCGCCGCCGAGGCGGTCATGGAGGACGCCTTCCTACACCTGGCGGGCGAGGCCGGCGAAGCCATGGAACTGGCCATCGACGGGCGGCCGGTACAGTCGCGGCGTGTGGCCGGGGGCGTGGCGTGGTTCGACTTCGCCGCCCTGTGCGATGGGCCTCGCGCCAAGGCCGACTACATCGAACTGGCGCGGCGCTTCCACACCGTGCTGCTGTCGGGCATACCGCGCTTCGCTGCCAGCGGTGACGCTGATCGCATGCGCCGCTTCACCTGGCTGGTGGACGAGTTCTACGATCGCCGCGTGAAGCTGGTGGTTGCGGCGCACGGCGAGGTGCCGGCCCTGTATGCCCACGTGGCCTGCGGCGCGGAGCATGATCGCACCGTGAGCAGGCTGGTGGAGATGCAGACACGGCGCTACCTCGGCGAGGCCCACCGCGCGTGACGGCCGCAGTCGAAGCCATCGAACAACTCAACCACGGAGGAGACCCATGAGCACATTCAAGGCGTTGCGCATCTTCAACGAGGACGGCAAGGTCGTCGCGCGAATGGTGGACATGACGGTAGACGAACTCGACCCGGGCGAGGTGGTGATCCGCACCGAATACTCGAGCATCAACTACAAGGACGCGCTGGCAGCCACGGGCGCGGGCAAGATCATCCGGCGCTTTCCCTGCGTAGGCGGGATCGATGGCGCGGGCACGGTGGAATCCTCCACCGACCCGGCCTTCAAGCCCGGCGACCGGGTGATCGCCAACAGCTACGACATCGGCGTGGCCCACGATGGCGGCTACGCTGGCCGCATGCGCGTACCAGCCAGGTGGCTCGTGCACCTGCCCGAGGGCATGAGCACCCAGGAGGCCATGGCACTGGGCGTGGCCGGCTTCACCGCGGGGTTGGCGGTGGTGCGCATGGAGGCCAACGGTCTGGAGCCGGAGCGCGGACCGGTGATCGTCAACGGCGCCACGGGCGGCGTAGGCTCGGTGGCAATCGACATCCTGGCCGGGCGCGGCTATCACGTGGTGGCGCTCACGGGCAAAGCCTCCGAGGCTGACTACCTGACTTCGCTGGGCGCCAAGGAGGTGATGCTGCGCTCGTCCCTGGATCTGTCCAGGATCCGCCCCCTGGACAAGAGCCTGTGGGCCGGTGCGGTGGACAATCTGGGCGGCGACGTGCTGTCGTGGATGACCAGCACCATGAAGGAGGGCGGCGCCATCGCCGCGGTCGGCCTGGCGGCGAGTTTCGAGTACAAGACCACCGTCATGCCCTTCATCCTGCGCGGCGTGACGCTGTGCGGTATCGATTCGGTGAACTGTCCCATGCCCCAGCGCGAGCAGGTCTGGCAGCGCCTGGCCGGCGATCTGAAGCCGCGCCACCTGCAGAGCATGGTGCGCCTGCTGCCCCTGGACCAGTTGCAGGGCGCCTTTCAGGGCTATCTGGACGGCGCCGCCAAGGGCCGCACGGTGGTGAAGATCCCCTGACCAAGCCGCGCGGGCACCCGCGGCAGCGTACCCGTGCCGCGCCACCCATGGAGAACATGCAATGAGCGGAGAAAAGCTGCGCGCCTTTCACCGGCGCTCCATCGAGGACCGGGAAGGATTCTGGGCCGAGCAGGCGGCGCTGGTGGACTGGCAGCGCCCCTGGGATGCGGTGCTCGACTATTCCCGGCCGCCCTTCGCCCGCTGGTTCGCGGGCGGGCTCACCAATCTGTGTCACAACGCCGTGGACCGTCACCTCGCCGCGCGCCGCCACCAGCCGGCGCTGGTATTCGTGTCCACGGAAACCGGCGCCGAGAAGACCTACACCTATGGCGAGCTGCACGCGGAGGTCAACCGCGTGGCGGCCATGATGCAATCGCTGGGTGTGACCCGCGGCGACCGGGTGCTGGTGTACATGCCCATGATTCCCGAGGCGGCCTTCGCCATGCTCGCCTGCGCGCGCATCGGCGCCATTCACTCGGTGGTCTTTGGCGGCTTCGCCGCTCACAGCCTCGCCACGCGCATCGACGATGCGCGGCCCAAGCTGGTGGTGTCGGCCGATGCCGGCATGCGGGCGGGCAAGGTGGTGCCCTACAAGCACCTGCTGGACGAGGCCATCGGGCTGTGTGCCGCCAAGCCCGCTCACGTGCTGCTATTCGATCGCGGCCTGGACCCGGGCTTCCCGCGCCAGCCCCCCCGCGACGTGGATTGGCAAACCCTCGGCGCGCAGCACGCCGGCGCCCACGTTCCGGTGCAGTGGCTGGAGTCCAATGAGCCAAGCTACATCCTCTACACCTCCGGCACCACCGGCAGGCCCAAGGGCGTGCAGCGCGACACCGGCGGCTACGCCGTGGCCCTGGCGTCCTCCATGCGCCACATCTACTGCGGCGCCGCGGGCGAGACCATGTTCACCACCTCCGACATCGGCTGGGTGGTGGGCCATTCCTACATCGTGTACGGGCCGCTCATCGCGGGCATGACCACCCTCTTCTACGAGGGCACGCCCATCCGGCCTGATGCGGGCATCTGGTGGAGCCTGGTGGAGCGCCACCGCGTCAACGTGATGTTCTCGGCGCCCACCGCCATTCGCGTGCTCAAGAAGCAGGACCCGGCCTTCGTCACCCGCCACGACCTGTCGTCCCTGCGCCACCTGTTCCTGGCGGGCGAGCCCCTGGATGAGCCCACCCATCGCTGGATCAGCGACCTGCTGGGCAAGCCTGTCATCGACCACTACTGGCAGACTGAAACTGGCTGGCCCATGCTCACCGCCATGCCGGGTGTGGCGCCCACGCCGGTGAAGTTCGGCAGCCCGGCGTTCCCCGCCTATG
>DAIPHN010000095.1:0-12627 GCA_036771335.1 Burkholderiales bacterium | reverse complement strand
CGACGGCTGCACTTGTACCTTGCTCGCGCGTCATCAGGACCTTCCAATCGTCGATCCAGGCGGTGTTTGCAGGAATCTCCGAGCGGTCGACCCATGAAACCTTCTTGGAACCGTAAAGCCTCACGGGGTCCTTGACATGTTTGGCGTCTGGTTGTCCGTGAAAGAACGTGCGCAGGCCGAAAGGTTTCTGACTGGAGACACGCGCATCGAGCGTTGGCTCGCCTTTCTCGCGAACCTTTTCCAATATTGATATGGCCTCGTTGCGGCGGACGAGAACATCATAGGCGTCGAGGTATCGCGCAACCGCAGGCCCAGTCGGTTGACCGTCCCAAATGGTTTGAACCGCACACGGGCCGTGATGCTCGCGATCCCACAGGAAGTAGGAGATGCCGCCGCGAATCTTCACGCCGGGAAAGCCCTCATACAGCTTCGGGTAGTCCACGATGCTGCGCATGCGACGGTCGGCGAGCATCTTTTGCCGGTACTTGTCCAGGCCCTTGCCCCCTGCCATCCAGCGCGAGGGCGTCACGAACACCGCATAGCGCGGGTCAAGCTCCAAGGCCTTTTCGACGAACAACTGATAGATCGGTGCCGCGCTTGTTCCGTAGCCCCCGTCATCAAGCTGGTATGGGGGGTTTCCGATGATCACGTCGAATTGCATGTCGTCCCCAAACAGCTCGGCTATCCGAGCCGTGATGTCGTCGGTGTGGATGAAGGCGTAGGCGTGGGTCTCAAGCGCGTCGCCGCGATCGAGCGTTTTCTGGCTGGCGCCGCAATACCGGCATTTGCCGTCCACCCAGGTGTGCTCCATCCGCTCGAACCAGATGTTGCCCGCGTCGTGTTGGAATGACCTGGCGATGGAATGCCGGCCCTGCGCGTGCTTGGAGCAATACAGGCTGCGCCGGGCAAGCAGGCTGGTGAGGTGCGTGATGGCGATGCCGTAGACCTGGCGCGTCAGGATGTGTTCGACGCGCTCTTCCAGATCCGGTATTTCTCCCGCCAGCCCGGTCACGAGCCGGCGGGTGATCTCGCGCAGGAACACCCCCGACTTGGTGCACGGGTCGAGAAACCGCACCGACTTGTCGGCCCACAAGTTGGCGCCGCCATGGTCGGCCGCCCAGGCTTGCGCCACAGTGTCGAGCATGCGATTGGCGAACTCGGGCGGCGTGAACACCTCGTCGTTGGAGAGATTGGCGATACAGGTGAGCACGTCAGGGTTGCGACCCCGCAGCGTGAAGGTGGCCTGTTCCATTACGCGGTGGCTCCCAGAACGAAGCGCGCGCGCTCGATGCGCAGCATCTGGAACGGGGTCATGAAACGCACCCCAAGGCCCAGGCAGGCGTTGGGGATTTTGATGCGCACGGGGGAGTTAGACGGCACCTCGTGGGTGACCAGCGCGTGTCCACCCGCCAGGGCGTGGGCCAGAAGATAGAAGTCGGCCGCCAGCATGAAGGTGTTGACGGCGGCCGGCGCGTACTGCTGGCTCGTGGCCCAGGCGCTCACCGACGCGAACTGCGGCGCCAGGCTGGGTGGCGTGCGGCGGAAGAGCGCGGTGGCATGGTCGCGTGCCCAGTCGGAGAGTTCGTCCTGGCCGGCTTCAATCTCGTCGGCCACCTTGTCGATACTGAAGACTGTCCCGGTATTGCCCTTGTGGGTCAACCACTCCCAGAAGGCCGGGCAGAAGTCCAGGCCGTAGTGCAGGTTCTTCGCCGACATGAACACGTTGGCGTCCAGCAGGTAACTCACGCCGAGACTCCTAGCTCGCGTGCCGTTTCGTGGAAGGTAGCGGCCTTGCGCATGCCCAGCAGCCGGTAGGCTTCGGTGAAAGCGGTCAGGCCTTCGAGCGTGCTGGCCACGATGGCGCGGGCGAAGCGCTTGCTTGTACGGGCCCCGAGGCTGCGGTAGAAGTCACCGCCGCCGCTGCCACGTTCCTTGAGCGCACGCAGCCGGTCTTGTTCGGCCCGGTAGTGCTGCCACAGCGCGTCCGGGCTCAGGTGGCCGGCGTCGAACAGGCGCCGCAGGGCCACCAGCGTACTGACCTTGAACTCGCGCGCCAGCCGCTGGATGGCGTCCGGGATCGGTTCGGCGGGATGGTGCTCGGCCTGGAGTTCCCGCAAGGGCATCAGCAACTCGGCGGCCACCTGATTGCACCAGCGCTCGGTGCGCTGCTCCGGCACGCGACCGGCCTGGGTGTCGGACACCCCCGTGGCACCCAGCCACAGGTGCGCCAGTTCGTGCGCCAGGGTGAACATCTGTGCTGCCTTGCTATCGGCACCGTTCAGGAAGATGAGCGGTGCCAGATCGTCGGCCAGCGCGAAGCCCCGGAACTCGCCCACGTCGAGCTTGCGATGGCTGTTGCTGCCCACCACCGAACTCGCCATTACCAGCACCCCGGCATCTTCGGCGCGGGCGATCATGCGGCGAAGGGCATCCGTCCACGTGGCGCACTGACGGCGTTCCTCGATGGACAGGGCGAGGGTGTCGCGCAGGCGCTGCGCCACGGCCTCGGGCGGCTCCCGCAGGTCCGCGCTGCCCACGAAGGGCAGCGCCGCGAGGCCGTGGAGGCGGGCGTGCTCGCGATACCAATCCTGCCGCTGCTGGCACAGGTAAAGGGTATCCAGCAGGTTTGTGCTGGGTTCGGCCAGCAGTTCGTCGCGCAGGGTTCGAAAGTCGGGCACCGGCAGCGTCAGGCGGGGCGGCTCGGGCAGAAAAAAGTAGCCGAAGGCGGTGTGGGTGATGCGAGCGAAGTCTTCCAGTTGCTTCAGGGTGGGCTGTGCCGTACCGCCGAGCCAGAGGGGCCACTTGGGAAAGCGCGCCGTGAGAGCGGCGTCCGTCAGCCGCGCGCGCCGGGCCGCCCACCGCAGCACCGGGATGGAGGCAGGCACCGTGTACATGGGGGTCCGCCAGCAGCCCCGCCCGCAGGTTGCGCAAACCCGGCGGCGAGGTCGGCCACGGTCATGGGACGCCAGGTGCGCACTGGCGTGAAGATCTCGTGCTGGCCGAAGA
This sequence comes from Burkholderiales bacterium, assembly GCA_036771335.1. Taxonomy (GTDB): domain Bacteria; phylum Pseudomonadota; class Gammaproteobacteria; order Burkholderiales. Next base: position 9,621 of record DAIPHN010000095.1, on the reverse strand, counting down.
GCGAGCCCGTGGCGCTGTGGGCAGCGGTGCCTGTGAGCACGTCGAGCCGGAAGTCGCGACGCTGGAATTTACCCTTGCCGAGGTAGCCCCACTCGGCGAAGGTAATGGGTGCGCCGCTGCTGGTCTTCATGGTGAGCGCATCACCGTGCACGAGATTCACTGACAGCACCTGTCCGGCCGCGCGGTACAAGGCGTCGGCCTCTTCAAGGTCCAGGTACGCGGCGAAGATCTCCAGCAGGTTGGCACGGCACTCGGCGATGTTGTCAGGTAGCAGTTCGATGCCGTAGATGCACATCAGCGCCAGCAGCCCGTAGTGCTGGCGCTCGAAGTCGGACTTGCAGTACTTCAGCTCAACCGCGGCGAGCTTGCGCCGCAGAATCTGCACCAGGAAGTTGCCGCTGCCGCAGGCGGGTTCGAGGAAGCGCGAATCGATCCGCTGGGTTTCGCCCTTTACAAGATCGAGCATGGCCTCCACGAGCCAGGCGGGGGTGAACACTTCCCCATGGTCGGCGACGCGCTGTTTCGATTTGACGATGCTCATGGTTCGATGGCTTCGTCCCCGGGCCGTTCATCGCGACGGCTGGTCGGCGCGCTCCACGGTTAGCGAGGGGTCGCGGCGCGAGTCGGCATCCGCCCCGGCGCCGTGGCGCAGGGGGTTGATGCCCCAGATCATGGGCACGGCCACGCGGCGCGCCCCGGACAGCTCGGCGAGAAACTGGGAGGCCACCATCTCCCAGGCATAGTCGTTGAGCCGCCTGGAGAGCTCGGCCACGCGCTCGGGGAAGCGCTCGGCGGCGTTGTCTTCTTCGCCCGGGTCGCGATTCACGTCGTAGAGCTCCACGCGCCCCGGCAGGCCGGCGGTGACCACCAGCTTCCAGTCGCCCATGCGCAGCACGCCGTGCAGGTCGTCCAGGGCAATGAGCACTTCCTTGCGCGGCGACAGGGCGCTGCCGCGGATGCTCTTCCACTGGTCGAAGCCGTCCAGCGCCTTGCGCTGGTCCAGCTTGATGCCCGCGGCCGCCAGCACCGTGGGATACACGTCGGTGACGTGCATCAGGCCGGTGGCGATGCCCGGCTCCAGTTGCGCCGGCCAGTGCAGCAGTGCCGGCACCCGCGAGCCGCCTTCGTAGGGGCCGCCCATGCCCTCGCGGTAGGGGCCGTTGTCGGCGGCGCCACGCGCCACGTCGCCGTCGCCGGAGGCGAACTTGCGCGGCACCGCGCCGCCGTTGTCGGTGTGAAACAGCAGCAGCGTGTCCGACAGCATTCCCTTCTGCTCGAGCGCATCCACCACCGCGCCCACGGCATCGTCCAGGGCGCTCACCATGGCGGCGTAGGTGCGGCGCGTCTCGTCGCGGATGGCGGCGTTGCGATCGAGGTATTCCCGGGGCGCGGCCAGGGGCCCGGCTGGTGCCGTGAAGGAGACCACCATGAACAGCGGTGCGGCGGGGTCGTGGCGCGTCACCACCGCGGCCGCCTCGCGCCCCAGCAGGGTGGTGACGTAACCCTCTTCCTTCACCGGCTTGTCGTTGCGCCACCAGTCGGGGCCCAGGGCGTTGCTGCGCTTGAAGGGATCCACCTGTCCCATGAGGGGGCCGTAATGGTGGTCGAAGCCGCGTCGGTTGGGGCGCTGCTCGGGCCGCGCGTGGCCCAGTTGCCACTTGCCCACCCAGGCGGTGCGGTAGCCCGCTTCCTTGAGGGTTTGCGACAGCAGCTTCTCGTCCGGCGGCAGGCCATAGCCGCTGGAGGGCAGGATGGATTGGGTCTGCAGGCCGTAGCGCATGGGGTAGCGGCCGGTGAGCAGCGCGGCGCGCGTCTGGGTGGACCAGGGCGTGACGTAGTACTGGTTGAGGCGCACGCCACGCTCGGCCAGCCGGTCGATGCGCGGGGTGCGGATCTCCTTGCCCAGATAGCCCAGGTCCTGCCAGCCCAGGTCGTCGGCCAGCAGGATCACCACGTGGGGGCGCGGCGCGGCGGCGGCGAAGCCTGGCAGCGCGAGCGCCAGCAACAGCGCGGCGCCCACACAGCGCGTGAAGCGAAGGCTGATTTCAACGAAAGGGTGCATGGTTCGCGGCGAGCGTGGCGGGGCGAGGAGCACGAGGATGTTACTGCACGCCGCGCGGCCCTCGCTGCGCGTGTTGTCCAGGCTGCGCGTGTCCAAGGCCAGCAAGGGACCGTGTGCTAGCATCGATTCGCCATGGCCGAGCACGACATTCTCATCCGCACACTTGATGGAGTTGCCGCGCGCCTGCAGCGCAACCGCAGCCTGCAGGCGGCCACGGGAGCCATACTGCTGGCGCTCGCGGGCGGCATCGCCGCCGCGCTCGTTCAGTGGGCGGCGGGCCCTGTTGCCGGTCGCGGCGCACTGGGGATCAGCACCGTGGTGCTTCTGGCGCTGTTGGTGGGCGGGCTGGCCATCGCGCGCCCCACGCGCGCCGAGCGCGTCACCCGTGCCGCAGCCGCCCGCGAGACCGACCGCCGTACGGGCGCGCGCGACCTGTTCGCCTCGGCACTGGAGTTCCGCGAGTCGCCCGCTCAGACACCCTGGACCGAACTGGTGCAGCGACGTGCCGCGGACGCGGCGGCGGCGCTCGATCCGCGCCGGCTGGTGCCCGCGCGGCTGCCCTTGCTGGTGCCCGCCGTGGTGCCGCTGCTGTTGGTGCTGGCGGGCGTGTGGTCGCTGCCGCCGCGCGTGGCTCAGCCGCACGCGGGCAGCGCGCGCGCCGCACTGGCGCGGGAAGACGAGCTGGCGGCCGAGCTGCGCGCCCTGGCCGAGGACGCGGCCCGCCGCGGCGATGCGGCGGCGCGAGCGCAACTGGAGGCGGCGCTCGCCGCCATGGAACCCGGCGCCGCGAACGAAGAGCAGCGCCGCCGCGCCCTGGACGCCGCGCGGGACGCCCTGGCGCGCCGCATCCTGGACACCGAGGCCCAATGGGAGCAGTTGCGCCGCGTGGCCCAGTCGCTGGAGGGCAAGCCGGAAATGCGCGAGGTGGCGCGCGCCCTGAAGGAGCGCGACGCGGCCCGGGCCGCCGAGGCGCTGCGCAAGCTCGCCGATCAGCGCGGCGAGCGCCCCGAGCCCGAGCAAATCGCCGGTGCGCAGATGCGCCCCGAGGAGCTGAAGCAGGCGCTGGAGGGCGCCGCCCGGGAGACGCGCGAGGCCCAGGGCGAGACCTCCGGGCGGTTTCAGAAAGCCGTGCGCGGGCTGGAGGAGCTGGCCGCCAAGCTCGACCTGCAGCAACGGGCCAATCAGGCCGCGCGCAAGCTCGACGCAAAATCCCTTTCCCTGCAACGTGCCGCCTCCATGGCGGCCAACCGCTACGGCCAGCAGGAGGGCACGCCCTCGGGCGATGGCGCCCCTGAGACCGGCTCGGCCAATATCTCCGGCGGCACCATGTTCCGCATGGGCGCCGTGGCGCGGGAGAAAGAGGAAAGCGCCCGCGAGGGCGGCCGCGCGGGCGACGCCAGCGGCAGCGCCCAGGGCAGCGAGGTGGTCGGCGATCAGCCCGCCCCGCGGCCCAGGGCCACCTATCAGCTGGAGCGTATCGCCGAACAGCCTGGCTCCGAGGGGGGCGAGTCCGAGGACGTGTTCTACGCCGCCAGCCGCCAGGGAGAGGCGCGCGTGCCCGCGAGCGCGGCGCCGCCCGTCTATCGCGCCGGCACCGAGCAGGCCATGAGCCCCGAGCGCATTACCCTTCGCCACCGCGCCCTGGTGCGCGAATTCTTCAACCGACCCACCGAGAGCAGCGCCGCGCCATGACTACCGCCATCCTCGACAGCCGCATCCAGCAATTCCAGGACAACTTCCGCACCGTGCGCGAGGAGGTGGGACGGGTCATCGTGGGCAACCAGGAGGTGATCGCGGGCGTGATGACCTGCCTGCTGGCGCGCGGCCATGTGCTGCTGGAGGGCATTCCGGGAGTGGGCAAGACCAAGCTGGTACAGACCCTCGCCGATGCGCTGCACCTGAAGTTTTCGCGCATCCAGTTCACCCCCGATCTGATGCCCGGCGACATCGTGGGCACCTCCATCGTGCGCGAGGACGAGGCGGGCCGGAAGCGCTTCGAATTCCAGCCTGGCCCGGTGTTCGCCAACCTGGTGCTCGCCGACGAGATCAACCGCGCCACCCCGAAGACCCAGTCGGCGCTGCTGGAGGCCATGCAGGAGAACTCCGTTTCGGCCGGCGGCGCCACCCGGCCGCTCGAGCAGCCCTTCTTCGTGCTGGCCACCATGAACCCCCTGGAGATGGAGGGCACCTACCCGCTGCCCGAGGCCCAGCTCGACCGGTTCTTCTTCAAGTTGCGCATGGGTTTCCCCGGAGTGGACGAATTGCACGAGGTGGTGGATCGCACCACCCGCTCCCAGGACCCGGCCGTGCAGCGCGTGCTGCGCCAGGGCGACGTGCTCGAGATGCGCGAGACCGCCCGCGAGGTGCCCGTGGCGCGTGCCGTGCAGGACTACGCGGTGCGGCTGACGCTCGCCACCCACCCGGAGTCGGACACCGGCCACGACATGGCGCGGCGCTACGTGCGCTTCGGCGCCAGCCCGCGCGGCACCCAGGCGCTCATTCTCGGCGCCAAGGTCAACGCGCTGGTGAACGGCCGCGTGCACGTGGCCATCGAGGACATCCGCGCCGTGGCGCTGCCGGCGCTGCGCCATCGCCTGATGCTCAACTTCGAGGCCGAGGCCGGCCGCGTGAGCGCCGACCACATCATCGCCCGCATCCTCGAGGACCTGCGCGCCTGAGCTTTCGGCGACCGCGCCGGCCCGGTGGCTGGCGCAAGCCCTGGACGCCCCCTGCATGGATCGCAGCGCTTCTCCCTTCCCCGAGGACTTCGTGCGGCGCCTCGAGCACCTCACGCTCGCCACGCGCGCGCCGGTGTCGGGCCATCTGCGCGGCGCGCACCGCTCGCGGCGTACCGGCAGCGGCATGGTGTTCTCCGACTACCGTCCCTACGTACCGGGCGATGACTTGCGCAACCTCGACTGGGGCATCTTCATGCGCCTCGACCGCCTGGTGCTGCGGCTGTTCGAGGAAGAAGCCGACCTGCCCGTGTACCTGCTGCTGGATGCCAGCGCCTCCATGGGGTGCGGCGAGCCGGCGAAGTTCGATTTCGCCCGCCGCGCTGTGGCGGCGCTCGCCTGGCTGGCCCTGGTGAACCACGACCGCGTCACCACGCTGGCCTGGAACGAAGGCGTGGCGCGCGAGCTGCCCGTGCGGCGCGGCCGTGCCGCCCTGTGGCCGGTGCTGCGTTTTCTTGAGGCGCTGCAGCCCTCGGGTGGTACCAGCCTGGAGGCATCCCTGCGCGCCTGTTTCGGAGCGCGCCGGCCACGGGGCCTGGTGGTGCTTGTGTCCGATTTCATGGATCCGGCCGGCTTCGAGGGCGCCGCCACGTGGCTGTCGCGCTTCGGGCACGAGCTGTTCGCGCTGCAGGTGCTCTCGCCCCAGGAACTGGCCCCTGACCTGCCCGAGCAGGCGCTGCTGGAAGACGCCGAGAGCGGCGCCACGGACCTGGTGCGCGTCACGCCCGCCCTGCTGGCGGCCTACCGCGAGGCCCTCGCGGCCCACGGGCGCGAGCTGGAAGGGGCCTGCCAGCGGCGCGGCTGGAACTGGCTGCGGGCTCGATCCGACACCGCCTTCGACGAGGTGCTGCTGCGCGCCTTGCGGGAGCAGGGGGTGCTGCGATGAGCTTCACCGCGCTAGCGCCGGGGTTGTCGCTGGCGCTGCTCGCCGCGGTGGCGGCGGCGGTGCTGGGTCTGTACCTGTTGCGCCCGCCGCCGCGTCGCGTGGTGGTGGCCTCGCGGTTGATCTGGGCCCGGGTGCTGGCCCGTCAGCAGCGCCAGTCGGAGCCGTGGCGCTGGTGGCTGTCCCTGGCGCTGGCACTGGCCATCGGGCTGGCGCTGACGGCCGCGGCGCTGCGGCCCGAGCCCGGCGCTGACGGGGCGCCGCGGCGGCTGATCGTGGTGATGGACACGGCACCCTCCATGGCCACGTTGCGCGCCGATGGCCGCAGCCGGCTCGACCATGCCCGCGAGGCCCTGCGCCGGCTGCTGGGCGAAGGAGGGCGCGGCGCCCGCATCGCGGTGCTGGCCCCCATGGGCATGGGCGGCCTAACTTGGGACGTGTGGGATGCCTTTTCGCATATCGGTGGAGCATACCCCCCACCCATACCTACGGTATTATCATCGGTATAATCCTTATAGGGGGGTGGGGGCATATTGGTTGAACTCAAAATAGGTGTCCCAAACGTCCCAAATCGTGTTTTGTCGCATTTAGAATTGGTATTGTATTCTTCAAGCCGTTTGGCTCTCTCAAGCTTAATCTCCTGAACCGACCTCTCGTACTCCAATCTCTCCCGCTCCTCCCTAGCCAGCCTATCCCGCTCATCCTCCAACCTTTCCCGCTCCTCTTCGGCCAACCTTTTCTGCCTCTGCCTCTCCATTCTATCGCACTCAAGCCTTATCCGCTCCTCCCTTGCTGCGACAAGATCCGCATCCCTCTTCCTTACTCCCACTGCCTCCATCTTCAGGTCCACAACGTGCCTGCCGATAAAGGTGGTCTTCTGCCAAATCTTCACAGGTATGACTGGCACGCACTTGCCATTCGTCTTTATCCCAACCTCATCCCATATCTTCTTTCTATGCTCCCTATCCCCTGGGTAGGCGGCGCAGGCAAACGTACCCCTTTCGTTGAACACTATAAGGTGCTGGCCCCCCTCATCCCCGCCGTTTGAGGCGCAGGCAGGGCAGCGGTACTCATCACCCTTGGCGGTCTTCTTCGTCGGCGTTCCTCTGACCCATACACCGCCGACCTTCCCTTCCAGCTTATTAGTATTGAGCATCGGCATAATCCTCCTCCTGACCCTGCACCTTGACGTTCCTGAAGCCCTTCTTGGACTTGCGGATGCTGTTGGAGATGTTGCTCTGCCTTAGTTCCAGCATCTTGTCGCGGATAAGGTGGCTTAACCTTGACCCGGACAGCGGCCTCCAGCCCTTCTCGGCGCAGTAAAGCCCGTATAGCTGCACAAACTCCTCCATGGTCACGTCCGACCCCTTGGCCCGCTCGACCCGCTCATGGATGAAATGGTCAACCGACTCGGATTCAGCCAGTAGGTTATGGATGCGCCTTACCTGCGAGTCAGGCAGGCGGATGTCACCCGTCTCGTCCACGTCCTTCTGGAGCAACAGGAAGCCCCGCAGACCCCAGGCAAGGATGGCCGGACCCTCCTCCTCCACCAGCTTCTCGGCAAAGCGGTCGATCTTCTTGACGGGGGGCGGCTGGTTGAACTCAAGCAAAAGCAACCTCCGCCTCCACGCCTCGACATCCCCTTCCAGGCTGACGCGAAGCTTCTCATTTGCCGTGATGATGATGTTGTAGTTGCCGATGATGTGGTAGCCGTCGTTGATCCCCTTGCCCTCGGCATCCAGCACATCCCCGCCGGTCAATCCCTTGATGACCTTGGCCCCGCCCATTTGCAGGAAGTTCCCCGGCACGTCCACGCCCGACAGGAGCGTTTTGGCGCGGTAGCGGTAAAGCTCAAACTGCTTGTCCAGGTGTTGCGTGCGTAGTTGCGCCATGTTCTCCCGCCCCGACAACTGGTGAACCACGTTGTGCAGGGTTGACTTGCCGCCTCCTGCCTGCCCGTACATGACAAGGAACCTCTGGATGATGTTGCGCCCAAACAGGCACATCCCAAGATACTTCTGGAACAGCAAGAGGTCGTCGGGATCGGGGATGGCCGGAACCGCCAGATCCATAAGGAAGCGTTCTGGAACCAGATCCAGACCGCGAAACTCGACGGGGCATTGGTTGCGCGAAAAGAAGTCCGGGCTGAACTCATGCTCCTCGATTGCGCCCGACTCAAACTTGATGAATCGGTTGGAGCAGTGGACCCCTGGGATGCGGTGGAGCGTGAAGGCATCCCGATGCTCGACGATGCCGCGAAGCTGGCGCACGATCCCGGCCAGCGAGTTGTCCGACCTCATGTGTTCCATCTCCGGCCTGTCCTGTTCGCGGCTGAACCGCAGGATGTCCTTGCTGATCTCCTGCTTGATGGCGTCCTCAGACTTGACCCGCCAGATCCCGCGCTCCTGTTCGTACTCGTAGAAATCCTTCTCCTGCGGCTCAAACAGCACCCGGTTGTCGTGCTGGTATTTGCCAGCCCAGAAAGGCTGGTTGAGCGAGACGATGAACTCACGCTCCTTCTTGTCCTTGACCTCCTTCCACGGCTTTCCGAACTGCTCCACCAGGTCGTTGTAGGCGGTGTCGATCTTGATCTTCCACGGAAGCTCCAGATGCTCAGGCCACACGATCTCGTCAAACTTGATGGTGATCGGCTTTTGCACGACCAGCCACTTGTAAGCCCCGCCGGTCGGGTGCTTGCCCCAGATGACGGTCTGCCCGCCATCGCTGCGCCACTCCCCCCAATCCGTGATCTTGGCCAGCGGCGGGAAGTCCCCGTCTATCCTGACCCAGAAGTTCCTGCCCCTGGCTCCCCTTGTCTGGAGCGTCTGGGCCAGCTTGGGATTGAGCTTCTCAAACTCAGCCGCCGACTCGTCGCTGTCTATGTCAATCGAACATAGCCCGCCGCCAGCCTTGCCCAGCAAGACCCCGATGTTCCCGGCCTCAAGCCTGCGGATATGCTCCGGCTTTCTGGCCATCGCTGGCGTTGTCTTCTGCCATCCGGCATCCATTGGCCGCTTCTCCCCGCTGGGTATGGGCAAAAGGACGCAATCCTCCCCCAAGAACTTCATCAGATTCATCACCTTTTCCTGTGTCATGCCGCTCCTTCCGTTATTAGTTTCTCTAATACCTTGGTTGCCTGCGAGAATGTCCCGCTGGTCAACGTCCCGATAATCTCCTCCTTGTGGCAATGCTTGGCGTACCAGTAGTCGTTGCTGTATTCAGGCATTGAAAGGATGTGGTAAACGCCAGCATCGCCAATGTCCAGCAGGACCGGCTGGTTGCACCACAGCACCGATGTTCGCGGCCTCTTCCACCATATCCTGACGATGTCGTCCCCCACCCGCCAGCTTGGCATATCCTTTCCGATGCAGTCAAAGACCCATATCATTTTTCTGTATCCTGCCTCCCGCTCCCTTATTTCCTCCGTGTTTATATGGCTATGCTGAAATTCTATTGCCCACCGTTTTTTGTTGATGAACATCCTTGCGTCCATGCGATGAACCATGCCATCCACCGTGATGGTCCGCTCGGTGTTGTCTGGGTGAAAGTGTGACTTCCATTCAAGGTGCCATTCCGTCTCCGGCTCACGCCAGGTATCCGGGTCAGCCGTTTCCCTTGCCCAATGGTGGATCTTGATGTCGCCGCACTTGGCGATCAGCGTGGCTCCGTCATAGTCCACGCTCCTTGCGCCCTTCGTCGGGCGTTTCCTGTATTTGTCGTATAAGCTCATTTATTAGTTCGGGATCATGCCAGCGAGATCCTACCGCGCAAGGTTGCCTGTAATCATATAAGCCGCTCTAATCTGGTAAATCATGCCCCTTTGTTTCAATTGGCTGAACTTATCGGCCAGCCGCAGGATCTCCCTGCGTACCATTCGGGGCATCGGTTCATAAAAAATCATGCAGGGTGTTAAAAGAGGCGCACACACTTCGGAGGACCGC
>DAIPHN010000094.1:0-12760 GCA_036771335.1 Burkholderiales bacterium | reverse complement strand
GTTCTGGGGTTTGTTGTTGGTCGGCGGCCGGCCATTTTGGCGCGAGTCGGTCGTTATGTGGGGCGTTAAGCGCGGCCGCCCGGGCTTCCCCTCGAGGGACTCTTGCATGCGGGTCTCCTCGCCTCAGATGTAGTCGCCTCATCCGTGGTGGGCGTGGAGCTGGAAGTCGAAACCGCTCCCCAAGATGTTCGAGCCCAGGTACCCCGCCGCGCGGGCTTCCTCTAGCGCCTCCTCAAAGCGCTCGTAGCATTCCCAGATCTCGCCGTGGATGTAGTTGTAGCCCAGGGTGATGCCCATGGCGTATGCCCCGATAGCCATCCCCTCGATGACAATGTGCGGGTTGTAGCGCAGGATGTCCCGATCCTTGAAAGTGCCGGGTTCCCCCTCGTCGGAGTTGCACACCAGGTAGCGCTGCCCGGTGTAGTTCTTCGGCATGAAGCTCCACTTCAGCCCGGTGGGAAACCCCGCCCCGCCGCGGCCGCGCAGCACACCCTTCTTCAGCTCATCGATGACAGCCGCCGGCGTGATCTTCTCGGCGAGGATGCGACGCAGGGCCTGATAGCCGCCACGAGATTCGTAGTCCTTCAGCCGCCAGTTGGTACCGTCAAGTCCCTTGAGAATGATGGCGTCTGGGCCATAGGCGCCGGCTGGGAACGGAACCCGGGAGGTGAGCATCACTTGGAAAGCTCCTCGATCAATTCGTCGATGCGCCCGGGAGACATGCCGGTCAGCATGCGCTTGTTGTTGTGGAGCATCACCGGCGCGTCGCCACAGGCGCCCAGGCACTCGCCCTCCTTCAGGGAAAAACGCCCGTCCTCCGTGGTTTCGCCCCAGCCGATTCCCAGCCTCGCCTTGAGGTGTTCGGCGGCATCGAGGGCGCCGGACAGGGCGCAGGGCAGGTTGGTGCAAAGGCACAGCTTGTGCCGGCCCGCCGGGCGCAGGTCGTACATGTTGTAGAAGGTGGCCACCTCGTAAACCGCAACGGGCGCCATGCCCAGATGGGCGGCCACGGCGTCCATCACCTCGCTGCTGAGATGGCCGTGCTCGTCCTGCGCTATGGTCAGGGCGGACATGACGGCGGACTGGCGCTGATCGGCGGGATACTTGCCGAGTTCGCGATCGATGCGGCGGCGGGCGTCGTCGGAGAGCATCAGCGATCGATCTCCCCGAACACCACGTCCATCGTGCCAATGATGGCGACGGCGTCGGCGATCATGTGGCCACGCGCCATTTCGTCCATGGCGGCGAGGTGAGGAAAGCCGGGGGCGCGGATCTTGACCCGATAGGGCTTGTTGGCGCCATCGGACACCAGGTAGATGCCGAACTCGCCCTTTGGGGCCTCCACGGCGCAATAGCACTCGCCCTCGGGCACGTGCATGCCCTCGGTGAACAGCTTGAAGTGGTGAATCAGCTCTTCCATGTTGGACTTCATGGCAAGCCGCGAAGGCGGCGCCACCTTGTGGTCCTCGGCGATGACAGGGCCGGGATTGGCGCGCAGCCAGTCCACGCACTGGCGGATGATGCGGTTCGACTGCCGCATTTCTTCGATACGCACGAGGTAACGGTCGTAACAGTCGCCGTTCACACCCACGGGGATGTCGAAGTCCACCTGGTCGTACACCTCGTAGGGCTGCTTCTTCCGGAGGTCCCAGGCAAAACCGGAACCGCGCAGCATCGGCCCAGTGAAGCCAAGCTGCAGGGCACGCTCGGGCGAGACCACGCCGATGCCCACGGTGCGCTGCTTCCAGATGCGGTTGTCGGTGAGCAGCGTCTCGTACTCGTCCACCAGGGCCGGAAAACGCTCGGTGAAAGCCTGGATGAAATCGAGCAGCGAGCCCTGGCGGGTTTCATTGAGGGCCTTCACGTCGAGGGCGGTGCGAAGGCGGGATTCCTGGTACTGCGGCATCCGGTCCGGCAGGTCGCGGTAGACGCCGCCAGGGCGATAGTAGGCAGCGTGCATGCGCGCGCCCGATACCGCCTCGTAGCAGTCCATCAGGTCCTCGCGCTCGCGGAAGCAGTACAGAAACACCGTCATGGCGCCGATGTCCAGCCCGTGGGCGCCGAGCCACAGAAGGTGATTCAAGACCCTCGTGATCTCGTCGAACATCACCCGGATGTAGCGGGCGCGCTTCGGGACGTCGATGCCGAGCAGCTTCTCGATGGCCAACACGTAGGCATGCTCGTTGCACATCATGGACACGTAGTCGAGCCGGTCCATGTAGGGCACGCTCTGGATGAAGGTCCTTTGCTCGGCGAGCTTTTCCGTGCCCCGGTGAAGCAGCCCTATGTGCGGGTCGGCGCGCTGGATCACCTCACCGTCGAGTTCCAGCACCAGCCGCAACACGCCGTGGGCCGCCGGATGCTGCGGACCGAAGTTCATCGTGAAGTTGCGGATCTCGGCCATTGCTAGAGCACGTCGCCGTAGTTAGGTTCGCGCACCACCCTCGGCACGATCTCCCGCGGCTCGATGGTGACCGGCTGGTAGATGACGCGCTGCTGCTCCGGGTCGTAGCGCATCTCCACGTGCCCCGAGACCGGAAAGTCCTTGCGCAGGGGATGGCCGATGAAGCCATAGTCTGTAAGCAGGCGGCGCAGGTCGGGATGCCCCTTGAAGACGATGCCGAACATGTCGAAGGCCTCGCGCTCGAACCAGTTCGCCGACGCCCACACGTCCACCACGGAGTCCACCTGAGGATAATCCTCGTCTTCGGCGAACACGCGCACGCGCAGACGGTGATTGCGCGTGACGGACAAGAGGTGAACCACGACCGCGAACCGCGCACCGGAGGGATCGCCGCCATGGTCGCGATAATCGACACCGCAGAGATCAACGAGTTGCTCGAAGCGAAGGTCGGGGTGGTCGCGAAGCAATGCCGCACATTCGAGCCACCGCCCGGGCCGGATGAGCAGCGTTTCCTCTCCGAATTCCCGGTCGCGTCGCAACACCGCGTCTCCAAGGAGGTGCTCGAAGGGTAGCGGTGCGGGTTCGGTGGTCTGCGTCACCACTTCTTCACCGAGCGATCGTGTTGTTGCGACGGATCTTGTTCTGCAACTGGATGATTCCGTAGAGCAGCGCCTCTGCTGTGGGAGGGCAGCCGGGAACGTAGACGTCCACCGGAACGATCCGATCGCATCCGCGCACCACGGAGTAGGAGTAGTGGTAGTAGCCGCCGCCGTTGGCGCAGGAGCCCATGGAAATGACCCAGCGCGGCTCGGCCATCTGGTCGTACACCTTGCGCAGGGCTGGAGCCATCTTGTTGCAAAGAGTGCCCGCCACGAGCATCACGTCCGACTGACGGGGGCTGGGACGGAAGACGATACCGAAACGGTCGAGGTCGTAGCGCGAGGCGCCCGCGTGCATCATCTCCACCGCACAGCACGCGAGCCCGAAGGTCATGGGCCAGAGGGAGCCGGTGCGCGTCCAGTTAATCAGGTCATCTAGCCTGGCTGTGACAAAGCCTTTCTGCAGTTCGCCCTCTATGCCCATGTTTCATGCTCTCTCGAAGGCTAGGTTCGACACGCGATTCGACCCAAGAAACGGACGTCGCGTTTCGTCTCCCTTACTCCCAGTCGAGCGCCCCCTTTTTCCATTCGTAAACGAAGCCCACCACGAGAATGGCCAGGAAGACCACCATGGCCATGAATCCGAAATCGCCGATGTCTCGCAACGCGACCGCCCATGGAAACAGGAAGGCGATTTCCAGATCGAACAGGATGAACAGGATCGCCACGAGGTAGTAGCGCACGTCGAACTTCATGCGAGCATCCTCGAAGGCCTCGAAGCCGCACTCGTAGGGGGACAGCTTCTGGGCGTCTGGCCGGTGATGGCCCAGCAAGCGGCTGATTCCGCCGCCCAGCGCGATGGGGACCGCGCCAACAAGAAGGCCGATCAAGATGAACAGGAGGATCGGGAAGTAGTTTTCGAGCATCGCGAATGTGGAGCAACGTTCCAGTCCGGGCCCCGCACCAAACCTGGCTGCGGTTTCTCGCCCAAGTCATTGATGCTCCCTGCCGCGACACGGTCGCCGACCGTTTTTCCCTGGTGCCGATGGGGAGACTCGAACTCCCACGGCTTTCGCCACTGCCCCCTCAAGACAGCGTGTCTACCAATTTCACCACATCGGCCCTTACGGAGACGCGCCGGGAATCGAACGCCCCCGTGATACAACTTGAACTACTTCGGCACCTCTCCTGCCTTGGAACCATCAGCAGGGGCGGGAGCCGCGGATGGCGGACCGGCCTGCTGCTTGACTGGTTGACCCAGAACGGCGCTGCGCCCCTCGCCGCGTTTGCCTGAAAGAGTGGTCAGCGTCAGGCTGGTAGCAAAGAACACGGCGGTAAGAATCGCTGTGGTGCGGCTCAGAAAGTTTGCGGACCCGCTTGCGCCGAAAAGACTCCCGGCCGAGCCGCTGCCAAACGCGGCGCCCATGTCGGCTCCCTTGCCGTGCTGCAACAGGACCATCAGGATGATGACCGCAGCCACCACAACGTGTACGAAGAGCAATAACGTCTGCATGTTTCTCTCAGGCGGCCGGAGATGCGGCACGCACGATTTCCAGAAAGTCATCAGCCGCGAGAGATGCACCGCCCACGAGGCCCCCATCCACATCAGGCATCGAAAACAATGCCCGCGCGTTTTCCGCCTTGACACTACCCCCGTAGATGATTTTCCACTCAGAGGCCCGGGCCCCGGCCTTGCTCGCCGCAAGGTGGCGAATGAACACATGCGCCTCTTGCGCCTGATGGGGGGACGCCGTTCTCCCGGTACCGATCGCCCATACGGGCTCATACGCAAGCACCACGTCCTCCCTGCCGTTTGCTGCTGCCAGAACCGGAGCCAGCTGATCGGTTAACACCTTGTCCGTCATGCCGGACTCACGTTCGGCGAGTTGTTCTCCAACGCACACCACAGGCACAAGGCCACCTTGCCAGGCGGCCCGCACCTTTCTTGCCACGATCTCGCTGGACTCACCGTACAGCGTACGGCGCTCGGAATGCCCCACGATGACGTACTTCGCGCCAAACTCCGCAACCATGGACGCTGACACTTCGCCAGTGAAAGCGCCCGATGCGTGTTCACTTATATTCTGCCCCCCCCAGCCAACCTCGCTCCCCGCCAAAAGCCTCTGGACCTGGGCGAGGAAGGGTGCGGGGACGAATACTGCTACCTCGGCCTGCCGCGATGCCACGCCAGCACGCAACGCCATCAAAAGGGCTTCATTGGACTGGAGACTGCCGTGCATCTTCCAGTTTCCAGCCACCAGTTTGCGTCGCACGAGCGAAAACCTAAAAGCGAAAACCGCTGGAGTGTACCTGTTGGAGCAAATGGGGGTCAACGGTGCTGCACCGCGCAAGACCGAGCAGGAGGCGCCGCTTGATGCCGCAGCACGAGGGAAAAGGCCCGATCGAAGGGGTCCAATAAGACTGTGAGCGCCCGCAAACGGTGGAAGATGCTTTGGCTTTGGGTCGTCGGTGCGCCAGTCAGCTCTCGCCGGCGGTGCGCCGGCTGCGCGTAGCTTGCGTCAGCCGAAGCGGCCCGTGATGTAATCCTCGGTAGCCTTGTTCTTCGGCTTGAGGAAGATGGTGTCGGTGGCATCGAACTCGATCATCTCGCCCAGATACATGTAAGCCGTGAAATCGGACACCCTCGCAGCCTGCTGCATGTTGTGAGTGACGATCAGAATGGTCACCTTGTCCTTCAGGTCCGTGATGAGTTCTTCGATGCTGGCCGTGGCGATCGGATCCAGCGCCGAGGTGGGCTCGTCGAACAGCAGGATCTCCGGCTCCGTGGCCAGGGCCCGCGCGATGCAGAGCCGCTGCTGCTGACCGCCGGACAGGTTAAACGCCAAATCCTTCAACCGGTCCTTGACTTCGTCCCACAAGGCGGCGCCACGCAGCGCCTGTTCCACCTTTTCGTCCAGAACCTTGAGGGATCGAACGCCCCGCACCCGAAGTCCATACGCGACGTTCTCGAAGATGGACTTGGGAAACGGATTGGGCTTCTGAAAGACCATGCTGATCCGCATGCGGACCTCAATGGGATCGACCTGCGGAGCGAGCAAGTTGGTGTTATCCGGAAACAGGTTGATCTCGCCCGCATACCGGTTACCCGGATAGAGGTCGTGCATGCGGTTGAAGCAGCGGAGGTACGTGGATTTTCCGCACCCCGAGGGGCCGATGAGCGCAGTAACTTTGCGCTCGTAAATCGGCATATTGATGCCCTTGAGGGCGTGGAAAGCGCCATAGTGGAAGCTAAGGTTCCGCGACTCCGCCTTGGGTCTGAGTTCGTTCTGCGCCGTGCTGCCTTCGGTTATTTTCGACATGGGAAGCGGCTCACCACTTGATGTTCTTGCGCAGGCGATAGCGTATCCAGATCGCCAACGCATTCATGGATAGGGTCATGACCACCAGAACCAGCCCGGCAGCCGCGGCGTTCTTGTGAAATGCTGCCTCGGGCCGCGACGTCCAGTTGAACATCTGGATTGGCATGACAGTGAACCCTGAGAACAACCACTCAAAGCTCACGAAGGGCACTTCCGCTTTTAACGGGGACGGCGGAAGAAACGCGATGAAGGTCAACGCACCGATGGTGATCACCGGTGCCGTCTCGCCAATCGCACGGGCCATGCCGATGATGATCCCTGTCATGATGCCAGGCGCGGAGTAGGGAATGATGTGATCGGCCGTGGTTTGCCACTTGGTGGCTCCCAGGGCATAGGCGCCTTCCCGGATCGCACCCGGTATCGCCCGGATGGCCTCGCGCGTCGCCACTACCACCACCGGCAGGATCAGCAACGCCAGCGTCAGGCCGGCGGAAAGAATGCTCTGGCCGAATCCGAAGGCGTACACAAACAACCCCAATGCCAGCAAACCGTACACGATCGACGGCACCCCGGCCAGGTTGGTGATGTTGATCTCGATGACGTCGGTGACCAAGTTCCGCGGCGCGTACTCTTCCAGGTACACAGCAGCCGCCACACCCACCGGGATCGCCGCCACCGCGGTGACGAGCATCACGAGCGTGGTGCCGACCCAGGCTGAAAGGATTCCCGCCTGCTCAGGTCGCCTGGACGGAAAATTGGCGAAGAAATCCGGCGAGATGCGAGGCAGCCCATCCACCACCATTCCAAGGAACAGCACCAGGAACATCAGGACGCCCACCATGAGAGCCAGCACGCCTACGGTGGCGAACACCAGATCCCAGCGCTTGTGCCGCTGAATCAGACCGCGGATTTCCTGGAGATCTTGCTTGAGCATGTCAGTAGGCCTGGCGGAAGCGGCGCTTGAGCAGGTGCCCGAGGATATTGAAGATCAGCGTGATCAACATCAACGTGAGACCGGCCGCGAAGATTGTCTGGTACCCAATGGAGCCGTGGGGCAGATCACCCAATGCCACCTGAACGATGAACGCAGTGATGGTCGCTGCCGGCTCGAGAGGATTCCACGTCAGGTTGGGCTGCATTCCGGCGGCCACCGCGAGGATCATGGTCTCTCCCACTGCACGCGAAATACCCAGGATGTAGGCTGCCGCAATGCCCGAAAGCGCCGCCGGCGTCACGACGCGTATGGCCGTCTGGAACCGGGTTGCACCCATGGCGTACGAGCCTTCACGCATGCTCATGGGCACCGACCGCATGGCGTCCTCGCTAACGGAGCTCACGTACGGGATGATCATGACGCCCATGACCAGACCCGCAGAGAGCAGGTTGAAGCCAGGCAGCTCTGGCAAAAAATACTGCAGGGCGGGCGTGACATAAAGCAAGGCGAAATATCCATACACCACCGTTGGCACTCCGCCAAGAAGTTCCAGAAAAGGTTTTGCGACCTCCCGCACGGAGAACGGAGCGAACTCGGACAGATAGATGGCGATGATGGTGCCCAGGGGTATAGCCACGGCCAGCGCCACGAGTGAACTCACGAGCGTCCCCGAGAGAAGCACCATGATCCCGTAATGGGCGTCGTCAAACAGGGGGGTCCACTGCGTGTCGGTCAGAAAATCCCAGAGCGACACGTGCTCGAAGAAGTGTAACGACTCCGTGACGAGCACCCAGACAATCCCCAGGGTGACGAATACGGAAAACAGCGCGCACAGAAACAGCAGAGCCTCAATGAAACGCTCTTTCACATTGCGTGAGCGGCGTTTCACGAGCCGATCGCTTATGTAGGTGTCGGCCACTGCGCTGTCCCTGAGTCGAATCTTGGTGAATCGATCCCGCCCGATTCTAGGCGAACCACTCGGCGCGGCATAGCCACGCAACGCGCTTGCGCGGAGACCTCTTCCCGGCCTCCGCGCCACAGAAGAAGCGTGCTACAGCTTCGCTTCCATCTTCATCAGCTGTTCATTGGTCAACCCCACCTTGTTCTCACCGCCGAACTTGGACCCAAGGACCTTCTTGGATACCTGCTCCAAGTTAAAGACATAGGCCTTGGCGGGCAGCGGAACATACTTCACCTCTGAAACCAGGGTTTCAGCGTTCTTCATGTAGAACTCTACGAGCTCCCTGACATCTGGCCGGTCGAGCGACTTGGCGTTGACGTAGATGAAGATGGGGCGCGCCAGGGGCTGATAGCTGCCATCCATCACCGTGTCGGCCCCGGGAAGAACCGCCTTGCCAGTGTTCGGATTGACGATCGGCACCGCCTTGAGCTTGTCTCGGTTTTCGTAATAGTAGGCGTATCCGAAGTACCCCAGACCGTTCACGTCGCGGGCGATACCCTGCACCAGGACGTTGTCGTCCTCCGAGGCGGTGAAATCACCTCGGCTGGAGTTCGCCCTGCCAGTGATCGCCTCGGTGAAGTAGTCAAACGTGCCCGAATCGGCACCGGGCCCGAATAGCTTCAGGGACGAATCAGGCCAGGCGGAATTCACCTGTTTCCACTTCGTCACCTTGCCCTGGGCAGCGGGCTCCCACATCTTCTTGAGGTCCGCCACGGTTAGCGCCTTGATCCATTCATTTTTTGGGTTCATGACCACCGTGAGCGCGTCGTAGGCGACGGGTAACTCCACATACTGGATGCCAGCCCGCTTGCACTCCTCCATCTCGCGCGCCAGGATGGGTCGGGACGCGTTGGAGATGTCGGTTTCGCCGCGGCAGAACCTCTTGAAGCCGCCGCCGGTACCCGAGATGCCCACTGTAACCCTGACCTTGCCCTTCTTGGACTGCTGAAAGTCCTCGGCGACAGCCTCGGTGATCGGAAACACGGTGGAAGAGCCGTCGATCTTGACGATTTCCTGGGCCTGAGCAAAGTTGCACACGGTCACCAGACCGGCGACGGCGACGAAGGACAAACCTGTCCGGGACAGGCGGGGGGTGCGAATCATGAAATACCTCCTCTAAAAGCACGGCACTCGGACATGCGGGCAGAGTGTAGGTACGTTATGTGACAGGTTGATTGCATACGAGGGCCGCCAGGGGCGGAGCCCTTGAGCCCGGTTTCACTTGGCGGCCGCCCTCACGACACCGGCGAGGGAATCCGCCAGCGCTCGCACTTCAGCTTCAGGCTCGCCCTCCACCATCACCCGAACCACCGGCTCCGTGCCTGAGAGCCGCAGCAGGACCCGCCCCCGGCCGCCCAGGCTGCGCTCGGCCTCCGCCACGGCCCGCCCCACTTGGCCATGGGAACTCAGGTCGATTCCTTCACGGCTGACTCGGACATTGACCATCGCCTGCGGAAGCATTTGAAGCCCTGAGCACGCCTGTTCGAGGCCCTGGCCGGAGGCGCGAAGCGCATGCAGCACCTGCAGGGCCGACACCCGGCCATCGCCGGTGGGATGGCGATCGCGGCACACGATATGCCCGGAATTCTCCCCTCCCAGCAGCCAGCCGCGCTGGCGCAGCAGTTCCAGCACGTGCCGGTCCCCCACGGCCGCCCGCGCGAACGAGACGCCCATCGACTGCAAGGCTCTTTCAAGGCCGAAATTGGTCATGAGGGTCCCGACTACGCCACCACCAAGCCTGCCCTCAGTCAACCTGTGGCGGGTGATCAGGTAGAGCAACTGGTCACCGTCGTACAGCCTCCCGCGCGCATCCACCATAACGAGCCGGTCGGCGTCACCGTCCAGCGCGATGCCTAGGTCGGCACCACGCGCCACTACCTCCCGAGCCAGCAGCGCCGGGTGCGTCGCGCCGCAACGATCATTGATGTTCAGGCCGTCGGGCTGGGCGGCGATGGCATGGACATCGGCGCCCAGTTCGTGGAACACCGGACCTGCCACGTGATAGGCCGCCCCGTTGGCGCAGTCCACCACCACTCGCAAGCCACGCAGGTCAAGATCGCTCGGGAAGGTGCTCTTGCAGAACTCGATGTAGCGCCCCGCGGCATCGTTGATTCTTCGCGCCTTGCCGAGGCGCGCCGCCGGTTGACAAACGACCGGCTGGTCCATTTGCGCCTCAATGGCGTGCTCGACCTCGTCAGCTAGCTTGTAGCCATCCGGCCCGAAGAACTTGATGCCGTTATCCTCGAAGGGATTGTGAGACGCGCTGATCACAATACCGGCAGTCAGGCGCAGTGCGCGGGTCAGGTAGGCCACCGCCGGCGTGGGCATGGGGCCAGCAAGCAGGACATCGACCCCGGCCGCAGCGAGACCCGCCTCAAGCGCGGACTCCAGCAGGTAGCCGGATATGCGCGTGTCCTTGCCGATGAGCACGGCCGGATTGGCGCCACCGGAGGCCCCGGCGGCAAGCACCCGGCCCGAGGCATTACCCAGGCGCAACACCCAATCCGGCGTGATGGGTGCCTCACCCACTGTGCCGCGCACGCCATCGGTGCCGAAAAAGCGTCTCGACCCCATCAGCCCGACCCCTCCGGAAATGGAGTCTGCGAATGCACTGCCTGCCAGACGGCGAGCGCGTCGCGAGTTGCCGCGACGTCGTGAACCCGCACGACCGCCGCCCCGTTGGCCACCGCCGCAAGGGCCGCAGCCAGGCTGGCGTGCACTCGCTCCGCAACCGCACGGCCTGTGAGCCTGCCCAGAAGCGACTTGCGTGACAACCCCACCAGCAGAGGGACTCCGGCGATAGACTGCAGATCCTTCAGGCGGCGCAACAGTGCCAGGTTGTGCCCGACCGTCTTGCCGAACCCGAACCCCGGATCGCCGAGGATGCGCGTGCAGCCAATGCCGGCTGCCTGGCACGCTGCCACCCGCTCGCGCAGAAAGCCACCAACCTCCGCCACCACATCCACGTAGGATGGGGCCAATTGCATGGTGCCCGGCTCGCCCTGCATGTGCATTAGGCAGACAGCGGCCCGCGATGCCGCCAACGCGTCGATCGCGCCTGGGGCGCGCAAGCCTCGAACATCATTGATCATCGCAGCACCCGCCGCCAGAGCTTCGCACATCACCTCAGTCTTGCTGGTATCGACGGAGACCGGGATACCCCCCCCTGCGAGCGCCGCAACTACGGGCATCACCCTGTCCAGTTCCTCCTGCACACCCACCGGCGTGGCCCCGGGCCGAGTGGACTCACCACCCACGTCGACGATGTCCGCGCCCTCCTCCACGAGGCGCCAGGCGCGCGCCACTGCTGCCCCCGCATGGCCGCACTCGCCGTCAGCCGAGAATGAATCCGGGGTGACATTGACAATGCCCATCACCAGCGGGTCATCTAGGCGAAGACTGAAGCGGTCGGCGTGCAGGACTTTGCTCAAGACGTCTCACCTGCGCGCCAGAAACGCGGGCTGCCCGCTCCTCGCCGGCGCGCGCCCCAGGGGTTCAGGTCCCCTGGGCTGGCTGGGTGGTCGGCGCCGGCGTGGGCGTATTGTCTTCCGAGGGCGGCTTGACTGCGGGCGGCGCAGCCGGCTTTGGCGGACGAGGCGGCTTGCCCGCCATGATGTCGTTCACCTGATCGGCGTCGATGGTTTCCCACTCCAGCAGGGCCGAACTCATCGCTTCGACCTTGTCGCGGTTCTCCTCGAGCAGGCGGCGGGCCAGTGAATACTGGGTGTCGATGATTCGACGGATCTCCGCGTCCACCTGCTGCATGGTGGCCTCGGAGACGTTCTTGTGCGTGGTGATGGAGCGTCCGAGAAACACTTCTCCCTCGTTTTCTCCGTACACCATTGGCCCGAGATGTTCGGTCATGCCCCACTCGGTGACCATGCGCCGCGCCAGATCGGTTGCGCGCTGGAAGTCGTTGGACGCTCCAGTGGTCATCTGATTCATGAAAAGCTCTTCTGCGATGCGCCCGCCGAACAGCACGGAAATGTTTTGCAGGAGGGTTTCCCGCTCCATGCTGTAGCGGTCCTCCTGGGGCAGCTGCATGGTCAAGCCGAGCGCGCGGCCGCGAGGAATGATCGTGACCTTGTGGACGGGATCGGTGAGAGGCAGCAGCTTCGCCACCACCGCGTGCCCCGATTCGTGATAAGCCGTGTTGCGCCGCTCGTGCTCGGGCATCACCATGGACTTGCGCTCAGCGCCCATCATGATCTTGTCCTTGGCGCGCTCGAAATCCTCCATATCCACGAGACGCTTGCTGCCGCGGGCGGCGAACAGCGCCGCCTCGTTCACCAGATTGGCAAGGTCGGCTCCCGAAAACCCCGGGGTTCCACGCGCCAGAACGTCGGGCCGCACATCCGGCGCCACTGGGACTTTGCGCATGTGCACCATCAGGATCTGCTCGCGGCCGCGGATGTCGGGCAGCGGCACCACCACCTGACGGTCGAAGCGGCCCGGGCGAAGCAGGGCGGGGTCAAGCACATCGGGGCGGTTGGTGGCGGCGATGACGATCACGCCCGAACTGGCTTCGAAGCCGTCCATTTC
>DAIPHN010000093.1:0-12769 GCA_036771335.1 Burkholderiales bacterium | reverse complement strand
AATGGTTAGCCGAAGGCTCTGTTCTCGTCGAAGCTCTCGCCGATCCGGCCACCAAATGGCCTGATTACGCCGAAAACGCGGTGGCTTCTTTATGCCGAAAGGTGACAGCATGGGCTTTGCCTACGACGCCGCCGGGCGTCTGGCCTCCGTCACCGATGCCCGGGGCACGGTGCTGGAGCGCTACGGCTACGACGCGATGGACCGGCTGCTCACCCGCACCGATGCCCTGGGCAAGGAGGAGCGCTACGCCTACAACGCCGGCGGCCAGCTCACCCAGCGCACCGACCGGCAGGGCCGCGTGATCACCTACGGCTACGACGGCAGCGGCCGGCTCATCCGCATCGGGGCGAGAGCGAGGGTCACCCATAGAACAACCCGCTATCCCGATTTGAGTGTGTTTCCAGCCTCTGAACCGGCTCATGTCATCTTGGCGTAAAACCGGATTTGGTTGTTGTCTTCCGTGCTTCCGTGTGTCGTTGCTTTATTATGAAACCGGATTTTGTTGTGGGAGAAGAAGACGTGAAGCCCTCTGAAGCCTTGGCCTCGAACCGCGCCGCGATCCGGCATGTGGTTGAGTCGCACCGTGCCCGGAATGCTCGGGTCTTCGGCTCCGTGCTGCGCGGCCAGGACACAGACAGCCGCGCCCTCGACATCCTCATCGACCCGACGCCGGAAACGACGCTGTTCGACATCAGCGCGATCCGCGTGGAACTGCGCAAGCTGCTCGGCGTGCCGGTGGACGTGCTGACGCCCAACGGGTTGCCGGACAAGTTCCGCGCTGCCGTGCTCGCGGAGGCCAGTCCGGTATGAGCCGTGATCCTCAGCGACTGCCCGACTACCTGGGGCACATACTTCAAGCCATCGAGCGCATCCATTCCTACGTGGAAGAGGTTGACGAAGTTGGCTTCTTGTCCAGCAAGATCATTCAGGACGCCGTGATTCGCAACTTGGAAGTGATCGGCGAAGCCAGCCGCAACATCGAACGACTCCACCCGGAGTTCGCCGCCGCGCACCCTGAGCTTCCCTTGGCGCTCGCCAATGACATGCCTGGAAGCCCGGGGTATCAGGTCTTGCATTCCAGCATTTCCCTCGTACACTCCTCGCCATGTCCCGTCCTCTGCGCCTCGAACTCTCCGGCGGCCTCTACCACGTCACCTCGCGGGGCGATCGCCGCGAGGACATCTATCTGAACGACGAGGATCGCATCGCCTGGCTCGACATCCTGGGTGCGGTTTGCAAGCGCTTCAACTGGGCCTGACACGCGTAGTGCCAGATGAGCAAAATGCTTGAGTGCAAAACCTGACCGCAATTGTGTGACCGTGTTCGAGTTCGAGACCCGGATCGGTGCGGATCGTGGGCGCGTAGCTGCTCTACTGAGAGAGGTGGGGGCACTCCTCGACAAGATGGGCTCGCCGCAGGAGTAGCCGTCCGTGAACCCGAAACGCGCCCGCCCTGCGCGGGCGTTTTTCTATGCGCCCGCTGCGATGCGTTCGACGGCCACGGCGGCGGTGACGATCTCGATACCCTTAAAGATCTTCAGGTCGAGCAAGTGGGCATCACCCGAGACGATCAAATGGGCCTGCGCCGCCAGCGCGGCGGCCAGTACCTGGTCATCGGGCGGATCGCGCGTGATGGTGGGCAATATGGTGGCCGGCGCGACGAGTGTCACCATCGCCGCGTAGCCATCGAAGACATCGGCCACGGTGATTCCGCACTTGGCAAGCTGCTTGACGAACTTCTCGCGTGACAGCACCCCTTGCAGCTCGGCTAGCAGCGCCGCACTGCTGGCCAGCTCGGCCTGGCCGGCCTCGGCCGCGTCGATCAGGCGCCCTGGCGTGCCGCCCCACAGCAGACCCGAGAGCGCCGTGTTCGTGTCAAGCACCAGCCGCACGCCGCTGCTCGGTGCGATAGGCGTCGATCTCGGCGCTGATCTCCTCAGGCGTCATCGGCGCCAGCGGCTCCGCTGCCAGCGTGGCGCGCGCTGCCTTCATGCGCTCGATGCGCTCCGCGCGCAGTCCTTCGCGCAACATGCGTTCGATCCTCTCCGGTGCCAGCAGCCCGGCCTTCGTAGCCTCCTGGGCCAGCGCGTCGGGCAAAGTGATCTGCACGGTGGTCATGGTCAGGCTCCCTGCGCGTTCACGCGCTGCTTGAGCTTCTCGCGCTCGATGAAAGTGTCCAGCAGCTGAGTGATCTGCCGCTTGGCCTTGGGGTCCAGCTTCTCGATGGCCAAGAGACGCCGCTCCAGGTTGTTGGTGGCCAAGCGCTTGACCTTGCGCTGGTGGGCCATGCCCAGCAGCACGTCGGCACCCACACCCAGCACCTGTGCCATCTGCGGCAGCAGATGCGCCGGCGGCCGTGCGTTCGGTGCCTCGTAGTAGGCCACCATGCGCTGGGTGATGCCCACCTCGGCGGCGAACTGCACCTGCGTGTAACCGGCGGCCTTGCGCAAGCTGGCAAGCCGCTCACCAAAGTTCTCGATAACATCCGTCTTCCGCTTGGACATGGAGCGCTTCTCCTCGAAGGAAAGCAGCTATGTTAAAACGCATCCGGCAACCAGGGTGCAAAAACATACGATAATCGTACATAGATACGCCAGCAGTTTTTTTCCGGAGGCATCGCAATGGCGTGCATCCCAGACACCGAACTCGAGCGGCTAATGGGTAACTCCATTTGTGTCAGCGGCTCACTTCCCGATCAGTGTGGCCAGCACGCAGCCGCGCGAGCACTTGGCGGTACTGAAACATCTCGATTCTCCGTCTGGCCACCGGCGCCTCCCGCGGACAAAAGCCCGCACGGTACCGGTGGAGGTGATCAGATCGAGATGCTCGTGGCCCGGCAGTGGCCGCAATATGCCGAAAACGGCTGGCCTGAATATGCCGAAAATCAGACTAGCCGATCCGGCCGCAAGGTGGCCTGATTACGCCGAAAACGCGGTGGCTTCTTTATGCCGAAAGGTGACAGGCAGTGCAGGGGATGAGCACAACGCGTCGACCCAGGATGCTGCACCGTACCTATTGACCACGAGAACCGTCAATACAGTAACAGACGGTCTCCTCCGAGTGGATTGAGTAGTGATCGAGGTACATCCGGTAAAAAGGAAAGGTATTGCTGAGATAGATGGGGATCTCGAACAAATCATCTGGCTTGTGGTACACGGAAATAGCAAGCTTCGGTCGAAATTCTTGAATGGTGGATGTGGCGCCCCTCAGGGCATTCAGCTCGGATCCTTCTATGTCGAACTTAATGAAATCCACTTGTGCGATGGCGCCAGACGCGACCAGGGAATCGATACTGGCCAGTGGCACGGATTGTCCGTCGCAGCGAAAGCCAGGGGCGTACGTCTTCAGACTTATGGGCTCCTCGAAGACATCGACATCCGACAACCCGAAAGGCATGGACTGAATCTGCAGGCCAGAGTTTTGCCGAGCGTTATGGTCGATGACGTCGATGTGTTCCTGAACGGGATCAAACGCGTAGACCTTGCCCTCTGACCCTGCCGCATTGGCGAAAACCACCGCTGAGTCTCCAAGGCATGCACCGCCATCAATCACATGGTCCCCGAGCTGAGGGGCGATCCTTATGCCATCACGGCTGAAAAAGTACTGCTTGCGGTACAGGCAGTATTCAAGACCGATGCAGTCCGCCTTGTAACGTATCCCTTCGAAAACAAAATCAAAGTGTTTCAGTGCGCCAAACATGCCGGCAATGCTCAACTGGCGGGGCTGCGACGTCTCGGCATCGAAGTAGGCCGACCGAGCGTTCGGCCTGTCACGCCCAAAGGACAGCGGAATCCGGACGCTCTGATGCCCCCCAGACGATAAGCAATGAGGTGGAGCAGCAGCATTCTCGAATGATCGTCGGCCAGCCTCTGGTAAGCATCGAACAGGGCAGAGTGGGTTCGAAAAAACCAGTCGAAGTAAAAGACCCGGTCTTGGGGACGGAAGTCCCGTGATCGATCAACCCCGTCCGGACCGAATCTTTCATGGTCAAAGTTATCCGTAAGATGGGTTTCCTTGATCGCACGCAGAGTGGTTCCGAGAACGAGCTGGTAGAAATCAGAAGCGGAAGCTGGAAGATGATCGAACATGCGGGTAACCTCGATTCACAAATTCGTCTGGCTGAAAAGAAACACCACTAGGAAAACAAACCGAGTCGAACTTTCCGAAATCGCCGCGGCTAGCCACGATGACTGTATTGATCCAAAGGTCTCGAGGCCGCGCCGGGGGCCGCCAGCCGGCTAGTGAATCTCCGGCTCCGCCGTGGGCGCCGTGCCCTCCAGGAAGTCGAAGTCGCAGCCCTGGGGCGCCTGGCGGATGTGCTTCGAGAAGATGGCCCCATACCCGCGCGCGAAGCGAGGCGCGGGGGGCTGCCAGGCGGCGCGCCGCGCGGCCATTTCCTCGTCGCTCACCAGCAGGTCGAGGCGGCGCGCGGCTACGTCCAGGCGCACCAGGTCGCCCTCGCGCACCAGGGCCAGGGGCCCGCCCACAAAGCTCTCGGGCGCCACGTGCAGCACGCAGGTGCCGTAGCTGGTGCCGCTCATGCGCGCATCGGAGATGCGCACCATGTCGCGCACGCCCTGGCGCAGCAGCTTCTTGGGGATCGGCAGCATGCCCCACTCGGGCATGCCGGGGCCGCCCAGGGGCCCGGCGTTGCGAAGGATGAGCACCGAGTCGGCGTCCACATCCAGGTCGGGGCTGTCGATGCGCGCAGCCATTTGGTCGTAGTTGTCGAACACCACCGCGCGGCCGGTGTGCTGCAGCAGGCGCGGGTCGGCGGCGTTGGCCTTGATGACCGCGCCCTCGGGGGCGAGGTTGCCGCGCAGCACGCGCAGCCCGCCCTCGGGCTGGATGGGGTTGTCGGGAGCGCGGATCACGTCGGGCAGGTGAATGCGCGCATTGGCCACGTTCTCGCCCAGGGTGCGGCCTGTGCAGGTAAGCGCGTCGCGGTGCAGCAGCGCACCCATGCCCTCCATGAGCGCCGCCATG
The DNA here is from genome assembly GCA_036771335.1 of Burkholderiales bacterium. Taxonomy (GTDB): domain Bacteria; phylum Pseudomonadota; class Gammaproteobacteria; order Burkholderiales. Next base: position 7,784 of record DAIPHN010000093.1, on the reverse strand, counting down.
CCGCCGGCGTAGTGGAAGTCTTCCATCAGGTACTGGCCTGCCGGGCGCATGTTCACCAGATAGGGGGTCTGGCGCCCGAGTTCCTCGAAGCGGTCGAGGTCGAGCGGGATGCCGGCGCGGCCGGCCATGGCGATCACATGGATGAGGGCGTTGGTGGAGCCGCCCAGGGCCATGAGTACGCGGATGGCGTTGTCCACGGACTGGGGCGAGAGGATGCGGCGCGGCGTAAGGTCTTCCCACACCATCTCCACGATGCGCCGGCCGCTCGCCTTGGCCATGCGCGCGTGGCCGGAGTCCACCGCCGGAATGGTGCTGGCCGAGGGCAGGGAAAAGCCCAGGGTCTCGATGATGCCGGTCATGGTGGAAGCTGTGCCCATGGTCATGCAGGTGCCCGGCGAGCGCGAAATGCCCTCCTCGATCTGCTGCCAGTCGCGCTCGGTTATGCGGCCGGCGCGCAGCTCGTCCCAGTACTTCCACGCGTCCGAGCCCGAGCCCAGGGTGCGGCCCTGCCAGTTGCCGCGCAGCATGGGGCCGGCGGGCACGAAGATGGCGGGCAGGTTCATGCTGATGGCGCCCATCAGCAGTCCCGGCCCGGTCTTGTCGCAGCCGCCCATGAGCACGCAGCCGTCCACCGGATAGGAGCGCAGCAGCTCCTCGGTCTCCATGGCCAGCAGGTTGCGGTACATCATGGTGGTGGGCTTCTGAAACACCTCCGCCAGGGAGATGGCCGGCATCTCGATGGGAACCCCCCCCGCCTGCCACACGCCGCGCTTCACGTCCTCGGCGCGCTCGCGCAGGTGCGAGTGGCAGTGGTTCACCTCACTCCAGGTGTTGAGGATGGCAATGACCGGCTTGCCCTCCATGTCCTCGCGCTCGTGGCCAAGCTGCAGGATGCGGCTGCGATGTCCGAAACCGCGCAGGTCCTGGGTGGCGAACCAGCGCTGGCTGCGCAACTCGGCGGCTGACTTCTTCATGTTCTCCCCCGGCGTTCCTCTTGAGCGACGGGCGATCTTAAAACGCCGAGGGGCAGCCATGGCTGCCCCTCGCGGTGCGGTGCGGCGGAGCCGCTCTCAGGACTCGTGGGGTTGCGCTTGCGTGTCCTCGACGGCGGATTCGCGCCGGCCGTTGTCGTGCCGCTTCACCTCGCCGCGCAGGCGCTGGGCGTAGTCTTCCAGCTGGCGTTTGGCGGCGTCGAAGGCATCGCGCAGGGCCACGTAGGGGTCTTCGTGGTGGTGAAGGTTGGCCACCAGCTCGGAACCGGGCACCCGCAGGTCAATGCGCACGTAGAAGTGCTTGCCCTGATGCTTGTGGCGGTGGGGCTGCTCCACCGTGACGTGGCACCCCTGGATTTGATCGAAGATCGATTCGAGCTTGCGCACCTTCTCGCGGATGTGGCCTTCGAGCGCATCGGAGTGGGGTGTGTCGCGGAAAGTGATCTGCAGTTGCGTCTGCATCTTCGTGCTCCTCGTTGCGGGATTTCTCGATGCGGCCTGGCGGGGGCGACTGCGGCGGCGGGGCCTCCTGGTGGGTGGGTTGCGCGGCCCCGCGGGGGCGGGGCAGCAATGCCTTGCTTCTGCTGCATCAAGCATGGGACGCAACGGTCCGGTCGTCAACGCGGTTGACGCCGCTCCGTGAGCGGGGGTTCCCGAACCGGCAGGGGGATATCCCGTCAGGGGTCCACGCCACTGAAGGGCCGCAGCCGTACCGACACCGAGGCCTGGCCGGGCGGCACGGGCCAGCGCAGTTCCAGGGTGGCCGCCTGCATCACCTTCTCGAAGCCGGCCTCCGACTGGGACACGGTGTGCAGCGGCTGGGCGCTCACCCGCGCCGGCGGGTCCATGAGCACTTCCACGCCGCCGCCCAGCACCCCATCCTCCAGGCGCAGGCTGGCGCAGTTTTCCAGGACGTGGTGCCCGCCGAATCCGCCCAGCACGCCCGCCGCGCTGCGGTAGCGGCCAAGGAAGCCGTCACAACTGGGCATTGCGAGGTTGATCTGGGTGCACCAGGTGCCCGCACTCCCCGGTTCCAGACGCCAGTGCACGGCCAGCGCCTGGGCGTCCAGGAGATAGCTCTTGTGCACTGCACCGCCAGCCACCGGCGCGTTGAATCCCGCTGGCTCGCCATGGGCGGGCCGGTAGCGCGGCCATGCCGGTGCGCCGTCATGGGGTTCCCAGGCGTCGAGGAACAAAGCGCGGTCGCGCCCGTCAGGCTCGGCGTCGGCGCAGGTGACGGCGTGGCGGAAGGCGATCCGGTCGTGCGCCGAGGCGATGCCTTCGCCCGCATGGGACGAGGTCTGCTCCCCAATACGCCCGTGATAGTGCTCGGCACGCCGCGTCAGGGTGTCGCCGAAGTTGTGGGCCAGCGGCAAGGAGGAAAACTCCACCAGCGCCCCGTGGCCGTCATCGCGCAACACCGCCACCAGCCCGGCCGTTCGCAGCAGCAATTCCTCGTGGCCGTCCAGGTCCGCGTCCTGACGCGTTACCGGGGCCGAAGGCACAAGCCGTTCCAGCTCTCGCTCGAGCGCGAGCAGCGCGTTCCACACCGCGCGGCGCAGGTGCGGCAGATACAGCCCGCCGAACAGGCCGTGCCAGTAGGCGTCGTTGGCCTGGCCGCGATGCAGCAGCGCGCGCAGCCGCGCGTCGGCCCGCGGCAGCGCGGCCAGCCGCGCCGACAGGCCGAGCATGCGCTTGTGCATCCAGTTGGCCTCGGGGTAGCGGCTCATGAAGTTGCGCCAGATGCCGCCGCGCAGGAACGGCTTGAAGCGCTCGTAACGGCCGGCGTCCTTCTCGGCCTTGATCAGCGCGGCGAAGTCGGCGGCGCGCCTGGCAGGCAGCGACCACTCGCCCATTTCCAGGTAGGAGGTGGCGGGCAGGTAGACCACGCCGCGGCCGCGCTGCTCGCGATGGAAATCGGCGAAGTGGCACGTGCGGATCACGGGCGAGGCCAGCACGCCCTCGATGAAGCGCTCCAGCCAGCGTTGTTCGAACACCCACTCGAAGGTGTCGGGCCAGATACCGAACTTCTCGATGTCGTCGAAGTAGATGGCCGCCTCGCCGCCGCCTTCGCGCGCCTGCGATTCGATCCATGCCACCGCCTCTCGGGCGGGCGCGAAGGGCAGGCGGTAGCGCAGCGCTTCGGAGATGGGAAACAGGTCGAGCCGCTCGCCGCCTTCCTCGGTGGAGAACCAGCCGCCCAGCGCCGCGGCGTCGAGGCCGGCGCACAGGAAGTGGTAGTCGTCCACCATCACGTAGCGCAGGCCGGCGGCGTGCAGCGCCGTGACCACCGAGGATTCCCACACCCGCTCGGTGAGCCAGGCGCCTTGCGGCCGCGCGCCCAGGCCCGCTTCCAGCCGCGACGACAGCGCCTCGACCTGTGACAGCCGGTCGCGCGCCGGAATGGCCGCCAGCACCGGCTCCATGTCGCCGCCGCCGAACAGCTCGCACTGCCCGCGGCTCACCATGTGGCGCAGCAGTGCCAGGTCTTCGGGATGGCGCTCCAGCAGTTGTTCGAGCAGCCAGCCGCTCAGGTGTATGGCGAAGCGGAACTCCGGATAGCGGTACACCGTCCGCAGGAACGGCCGGTAGGATTTTTCGTGGGCCTCCTCAACCACCTCGGTGAAGTTACCCGCGGGCTGGTGGGCGTGCACCCCGAACAGCAGAGAAATGGAGCGGGTCACGCAGCCGCCTTCAGGAGGCGCGGCGCATGGCGCCGCCAAGTTCGGCTTCGCCGCCGCCGTGGCTGAGCGGCGTGCCGAGGGCCGCCGGCGCCGGCAGTTGCAGCAGCCGGTACAGGGCCGCCAGGTTGGCGCGGAACACCTGCTCCATGCTAGCCACGGACGCGCCGGGATTGTAGTCGCCCAGCCACCAGAACCAGTCGGAGCTCTCGCACACCGCCAGCTGGCGCTCGGCGGCCCGCGCCGCCGCGGCATCCAGGCGCCCGCTGGCCAGCACCAGGTCGTAGTGGCGCTTGGCCTCGCACAGCAGCTCCCATGCGCGGTTCTTCTCGGCCGAGCCGATCCACGTTGAGAGATTGCCGTACACCCAGCTGCCGGCGCGCAGGCTGTCCAGCGCGGCGCCGGGCGCAGGGCCGGCGGACACCGCCTCGGCATAGGTGGTGGTGCGGATGCTGGCGTGGGATTCCAGCGCGCCGTAGAGATCCTCGAAGAAGAAATAGCCGTTGTAGGGGTAGTACTCCCAGGCGTTCTCGCCATCGAGGATGACGCTCACCACAGTGGCTTCGCCGGAGGGCGCGGCGGCGCCGATGGACTGCACCTGCTCGAGGAAGTGGCCGGCGGCGTCGCGCCCGTGCCAGTCGCTGTACTCGAAGCCCACCAGGTCCGAGAGCCGGTCATCGCGGAAGAACACGCTCAGGCCGCTGTCACGCCAGCGGTGGCCGCGGTAGGGCGCGCGGGGGCCCTCCGCGCCGCGCCCGGCGGCTTCGAGGCTGGCGTGAAGCACGCCCTCGCCGCTGGCGGTCCAGCGCACGCCGGCGGCGGCGAGCAGGTCCAGCACCGGTTCGGACAACGCGCCCTCCGCCGGCCACACGCCGCGCGCCGGTGCGCCGAAGCGCCGGCCGTGGGACTCGAGCGCGCGGGTGAGATGGGACTCGAAGCGCTGCCGCCCGCCCGGATAGCCGGCGCACTGGGGCAGGGGCAGCGCAGGCTGGCTTTCCCGGGCGGCGGCGAAGTCCAGCAGCAGCGGCCCGAGCGGATGGTCGTGCGGGGTACAGGAGAGTTCCACCTGGCCGCGCGCGGCCAGGGCGCGCCAGCGCGGCAGCACTCCGGATACCACCTCGCGGTACACCGCGAACAGCCGGCGGCGGTCCTCCAGCGTGAAGCCCTGGGCCTTGGACATGAGCTCTACCACGGCGGCGTGCTGGCGGCGCACGGTCTCGCCGGTCCAGGCCAGGTGGTACCAGGTGACCAGGTCCGCGAAGTACTGGCCGGAGAGATAGTCGGGTGCACCCGGGCCGAGGGATTGCGCCTGGCGCAGCAGCTCGCGCAGCCGCCGGAAGGCGGGGAAGGGCTCGATCATCTTGGCGTGATTGGCGCGGAAGCAGCGGTCGAGCAGCAACGCGCGCCCGGCGGCGTCCAGGCCCTCCAGGTCGGGCCTTACCAGCGCCTCGAGCAGCGGGTCGCGCAGCTCTCCGGCATCGAAGGCGGCGGCGTAGTCCTCGAGCTGCTCGCACAGCACCGGCACAAAATTGACCACAGCGCGCACCCCCGGGTGGCGCTCCAGGTGCGCGGCCATGTCGGCGTAGTCCTTGGCCGCGTGCAGGTACACCCAGGGCAGCCGGAAATGGCCGCCCGGCCCGTCTCTGAAGTCGGGCTGGTGCATGTGCCACAGCAGCACCAGCCGCGTCGCTGCGGTATCAGCGCTGATGGGGCGTCTCCTGGCCGAGCATCTCGGGGGTGATCAGCGTGATGCCGCGTTCGGTGACGTGGAAGCGCCGCCGGTCGGCCTCGTGGTCGAAGCCCACCTCCAGACCCTCGGGCAGGTGGCAGCGCTTGTCCACCACGCAGCGGCGCAGCTTGGCGTAGCGGCCCACGGTGACCTCGGGCAGGATTACCGAGTCCTCCACCGAGGCGAAGCTGTGCACCCGTACCTTGGAGAACAGCACCGAGCGCGCCACGCGCGAGCCGCTCACCACGCAGCCGCCCGACACGAGCGAATCCACCGCCAGGCCGCGCCGCTGCGCATCGTCGAACACGAACTTCGCCGGCGGCAGCTGTTCCTGCCAGGTCCAGATGGGCCAGTCCTCGTCGTACATGTTGAGATCTGGGTCCACCCGCGCCAGATCGAGGTTGGCCTCCCAGAAGGCGTCCACCGTGCCCACGTCGCGCCAGTAGGCCTGGCCCTGCTTGGACCCCACGCAGCTGTCACGGAAGTCGTGGGCGAACACCCGGTAGCGCGGCACCAGGTAGGGGATGATGTCGCGGCCGAAATCGTGGGACGAGCCGGGCGTGTCGGTGTCGCGGATCAGCTGTTCGTAGAGGAACGGCGCGTTGAAGATGTAGATGCCCATGCTCGCCAGGGCCATGCCTGGGCGCCCGGGAATCTCGCGGGGCGCGGCGGGCTTTTCCTGGAAGTCGCGCACGCGCCAGTCGGCGTCCACCCCCATCACGCCGAAGGCGCTGGCCTCCGGCACTGGCACCTCGATGCAGGCTACGGTGAGGTCCGCCTGGCGCGACACGTGTTCGGCCAGCATGGTGCCGTAATCCATCTTGTAGATGTGGTCTCCCCCCAGCACCAGCACGAACGCCGGCTTGTGGGCGCGGATGATGTCCAGGTTCTGGAACACCGCATCGGCGGTGCCTTCGTACCAGCCCTCGTCCAGCCGCTGGGAGGCGGGCAGTACGTCCACGAATTCGTCGAAGCGACCGTCCAGGAAGCTCCAGCCGCGCTGCACGTGGCGGATCAGGCTGTGGGCCTTGTACTGGGTTGCGATGCCGATCTTGCGCACGCCGGAATTGACGCAATTGGACAGCACGAAATCCACGATGCGGAACTTGCCGCCGAAGGGCACGGCGGGCTTGGCGCGCCAGTCCGTCAGGTCGCGCAGCCGCGAGCCGCGGCCGCCCGCCAGCACCAGAGCGTAGCTGTCCTTGGTGAGGCGGCTCACGAAGCGGGCGTTGGAGTCGGTGGCCATGGGAGCGGTCCTGCACGAGGCGCCCCGCCGCGGGCGGCGGCGGACGGTTCCTATAATAGTCGCTCGATTCGTCCCCCCGGTGAACGGATTTCTCCGCGTGAGCGCACCATGACAGACCCGCGCATCGAAGCGCTGCGTGACGGGCGGCTGCACGACCCCAATGGCTATCTCGGCCGCCATCGCGAGGCGCGCCAGTGGGTGGTGCGCCACTTCGACCCGCACGCCCGCGCCGCCTGGCTGCGGGGCGAGGGCGATCCCCGGCCCATGCGCGACCTCGGCGACGGCGTGTTCGAGTGGCGCGGCGATGATCCGCCGCGCGAAGCGCCCGCAGTGGAGGTGCTGCGCGGCGACACGCGCACCCAGGTGGTGAGCCCGTGGAGCTTCGCCCCGGAGATCGGCTCGCAAGATCGCCACCTGTTCAACGAGGGCCGCCTGACGCAGGCCTGGCGGGTGCTGGGGGCCCACTGCCGCACCCGCGGCGGCGCTTCCGGCGTGCGTTTCGCGTGCTGGGCCCCCAACGCCGAGCGGGTCAGCGTGGTGGGCGACTTCAATGGCTGGGACGGGCGCTGCCATCCCATGCAGGTGCACGGCGGCAGCGGCCTGTGGGAGCTGTTCGTCCCGGGACTCGGTCCCGGCACGCTGTACAAGTTCGAGATCCGCCATCGGGACAGCGGCTCGGTGCTGCTCAAGACCGATCCCTACGGCCAGGCCTTCGAGCTGCGCCCCGGCACCGCGGCCCGCGTCACCGCGCCGCCGGCCTACGCCTGGGGTGATGCCGTCTGGATGCAGGGGCGTGCCACCCGCGACTGGCTGCGCGCGCCGCTCAACATCTACGAGGTCCACGCCGGTTCCTGGAAGCGCCATCCCGGCGGGCGCTTCTGGAACTGGGGCGAGCTGGCGGAGGATTTGGTTGCCTACGCGCTGGACATGGGCTTCACGCATCTGGAGCTGCTGCCCGTCACCGAGCACCCGCTGGACGAGTCCTGGGGCTACCAGTGCACTGGCTACTTCGCGCCCACCGGCCGGCATGGCTCGCCCGACGACTTCCGTGCTTTCGTGGACCGCTGCCCCCCGGCCGGCCTCGGGGTGCTCCTCGCCTGGGTGCCGGCCCACTTCCCCCAGGACGCTTGGGCGCT
>DAIPHN010000092.1:0-12800 GCA_036771335.1 Burkholderiales bacterium | reverse complement strand
TGCTGGCCGGCAAGACCGGCCCGCGCGGCAAGGACTTCAACATGCGCTGGGTGGCATCCATGGTGGCCGACGTGCACCGCATCCTGTCGCGGGGCGGCATCTTCATGTACCCGCGCGACGCCCGCGAGCCCGACAAGCCCGGCAAGTTGCGGCTCATGTACGAAGCCAACCCCATGGCGATGATCGTGGAGCAGGCCGGCGGCGCAGCCACCGATGGCCGCCAGCGCATTCTCGACGTGCCGCCCCAAGGCCTTCACCAGCGCGTGGCGGTGTTTCTGGGCTCACTCAACGAAGTGGATCAGGTCAGCTCCTACCACGGCCCCTGAAGGGCGGCCATGGGCGCCGCCCGCGGATGGCCGCGCTTGTCACAGATCAACCCCCGCTGCGCCATGTTTCGATTTCATGATGAACCGCACCAGGCTCCAGGAGGGATCCCGCCATGCTCACCATCGAGGACTGCATTGCGCTGTCGGAGCTCACCGAGGAGGAGATTCTTGCCATTGCCGCCCATGAGCACATTCCTGGAATGGCCGCCGCCGAGCCGGGGAGCTACTTGTTGCACACGCCTGAAGGAGAAGTGCGCGTGGCGGCCATGATCCAGGACGACATGGAGGTTGCCCGGCGTGGCGGAAATTTGCGACGGGTGGAATTGCTGCGCCACTGCCTGAAGCACTTCCTGAGAGGACACCCGGGCGGCGGCGCGGAGAACCGCTGAAGGGCGATTTCCTGCTCGAGAGGATGCGCGGGCTTACAGACGCGCCGCTGGCGGCCGCAGGAAGGCGCCAGCAAGTGCGCGGCGCGCCACCCGGCCGCCGCGCGCCCCGGAAACAGACTCAGCTCAGATGGCCGCTAATGAGCTTGGTCATCTCGAACATGGACACCTGCTTCTTGCCGCCGAACACGCTCTTCAGCTTGTCGTCGGCATTGATCATGCGCTTGTTCTTGGCGTCTTGCAGGCCGTTCTTCTTGATGTAGTCCCACACCTTCTTTGTCACCTCGGTGCGAGGCAACGCCTTGTCGCCGACGACCGCGGCCAGCGTGGCGCTGGGGGTCATGGGCTTCATGAAGGCAGCATTGGGGGTGCGCTTCTTGGCAGGTGCCGCTTTCTTCACGGCCGCCGCCTTCTTGACAGGAGCTGCCTTCTTGGCCGCTGGCTTCTTCGCGGGGGCAGCCTTCTTGGCAGCGGGCTTCTTGGCGGGCGCGGCCTTCTTGGCAGCGGGCTTCTTTGCAGCAGGTTTCTTGGCTACGGCCATCGATGCCTCCGATCCGGGTTGGCGACAGTTACATCCAGTAACACGAGACGGGTTCAATACCCACGAGTTGAAACGGGGATGGTGTCGCCCGACGCAGCGCCGCAACGACAACGCGGCCCGAGAATGCCCAATCCACCGACGCATGACAAGTGCTTTGCGGCGCTTTTTCCCTCGCCCGCCGCCCGCCGGCCCGGGCAGGCCCGCCGGGCGATGGGCTGGATTGCACCGCAACCCCCGCCAAGCCACCGCCAGGAGGTTGGACGCCACCCCCGGAAGGGGTAGCGTCATCTGGATACCCGAGCGGCGCTCTCAGGCGCCGCGCACGCGGCCGGGGAAGCGGTGCACGAACTTCTCCACCTTGGGCGCCACCACGAAACGGCAATAGGGCTGGCTCGGGTTGCGGGCGAAATAGTCATCGTGGTAATTCTCGGCGGGATGAAACAGCGCAACGGGCACGATTTCGGTCACGATGGGCGAGGAGAAGGCGCGCTCGCGGGTAAGTCGCGCGACGGTGTCGCGGGCAATCTGCTCCTGAACGGCGTCGTGGCAGAAGATGACCGAGCGGTACTGGCTGCCCACGTCGTTGCCCTGGCGGTCGGGGGTGGTGGGATCGTGGATGGCGAAGAACACCTCCAGCAGGTCGGCAAAGCTCGCCACGGACGGGTCGAAACGCACCTGGACCACCTCCGCGTGGCCCGTGTCGCCCTCGCACACCTCGCGGTAGGTGGGGTCTGGCGTATGCCCTCCCATGTAGCCGGACTGCACCCCCAGCACTCCCGCCATGCGCAGGTACACGGCCTCCAGGCACCAGAAGCAGCCTCCGGCGAGGGTGGCGAGGGATTCGGTCGGGGCGAGGCTTTGCATGGCATGGGGCTCCGTGGAATCGGCCCGGGGGCGCTCATCGACCCGGTACCGGCGAGGTGTTGACCCTCGTGGCGGCCGCTGCGTTCGTGGTGCACGCCGCAGCCCTGCACTGGCAGCCCGTGGACGACGTGGTCATGGGCGGTCGCTCGGCCTCATCGGCGCAGGTGTCCGCGCGTGGCGCGCTGCTCTTCGAGGGCGTGGTATCGCTCGAAAACGGCGGCGGATTCGCCTCTGTGCGCAGCGGCCCGGCACGGCACGACTTCTCGGGTGCGGCCGGCTTCGTGCTGCGCCTGCGCGGCGACGGCAAGCGCTACCGGCTGTCGCTGCGTACCGAAGCGCCTTTCGACGGCGTGCAGTATCAGGCCTCCTTCACAGCGCCCGCTGGCGACTGGACTCTCGTAGAGTTGCCCTGGCAGCGCTTCGAGGCGCGCTTCCGCGGCCGGTCCGTGCCCGAGGCCCCGCCCCTCGACCCGTCGCGGGTGCAGTGGCTGGGGTTGCTCATCGGCGACCGGCAGGCGGGGCGATTCAGCCTCGAACTGGAGACCCTGCAGGCGCTGCCTCCCTGAGGACACCGCCGTAGAAGGCGACCATGCGCCGCGCCAGCGTCTCCGCCTGCCACTCGCCCACGTATTCGCGCCCCTCCCGGGACAGGCGCTGCCTCAGCGCCCGGTCGCCCAGCAGACGCACCACGGCGGCAGCGAAGTCCTCTGGATCGTCGCGGGGCACCAGGGCGCCGCGCCCCGGCCCCACCACGTCGCGCGTGCCCATCACGGCCGTGGCCACAACGGGAATGCCCAGCGCCATGGCCTCCAGCAGCACCAGACCCTGGGTCTCGGTGCGCGAGGCGAACACGAAGGCATCCGCGGCGGCGTAGCAATCGAGGAGCGCGCCCCGCCGGTCCAGATAACCGGCGAATCGCACCGCCTCCGCCACCCCCAGCGCGCATGCCTGACGGCGCAGCGCGGGCAGCGCCGGACCCTCCCCCGCCACGGCCAGCATGGCGCCGGGCACCCACCGCCGGACGCGGGTCAGGACCTCCAGCAGGAAGCCAATGTTCTTCTCGTGGGCCACGCGCCCCACGAACAGCAGCAGCGGTGCGTCGGGCGCGATGCCCGTGGCCTCACGGAAGCGCCGGCCCTCGCCGCCGCCAAAGTCCGCCAGCGGGATGCCCGTGGGAATCACGGTCATGGGCGAGCGCACGCCGTAGGCGCCAAGCACGTCGCGCATGGCCGACGAGGGGACCACCAGCGCATCCACGGCGCCGCCCTGAGCGCGCGAAAACCGCCGCGCCGCCGCCCGCATCCAGGCGCGCGGCACGAAGGGCACATAGTGGAACAGGTACTCCTCGAAGAAGGTGTGATAGGTCTCCACGCAGGGAACGCCGAGGTGCCGGGCGATCCACAGCCCCAGGTAGTGGGCCACGAAAGGCGTCTGCACGTGCACCAGGTCGAAGCGCTCCGCGGCCAGCCGCGGCAGCAGGACGCGGATGGATGCCGCATGCATCATGCGGTCTTCCGGATCGAGGGGCACCCGGCGCGAGGCGATGCGAAAGATGTGGGGGTCGTCCGGCCACGAGGAAGGGTAGGCCGGCGCGATCAGCGCGGTGTGGTGGCCGAGTTCCCCAAGGGCCTGGCGGAAAGTTTGTATGGACGTGGAGACCCCATTGACCCGGGGAAAGTACACGTCCGACACGAGGAGGATGCGCATGCGGGGAGCAATGCTGGCGTGGTCTTGTGACAGGGGTGCTACAGCCAGCGCGGAGGCGCGATGATCGGGCTGCTGCAGCGGGTGTCGGAAGCGCGCGTGGAAGTTGACGGTGCGGTCAAGGGCGCCATCGGCCCGGGGCTGCTGGTGTTGCTGTGCGCTGAACCGGGGGATGGATCGCAGCAGGCCAGCCGTCTGGTGGACAAGCTGCTGCGGCTGCGCGTGTTCGCCGACGAGAAGGGGCGCATGAACCGCTGCCTGCAAGACACGGGCGGCGGCCTGCTTCTGGTGCCTCAGTTCACCCTGGCCGCCAACCTGCGCGGCGGCAACCGGCCCAGCTTCAGCGGCGCTGCCCCGCCCGAGGAGGGCCGGCGGCTGTTTCAGCTGGCGCTGGAGCTGGCGGGTGAGCGCCACGGCCCCGTGGAAAGCGGCGTATTCGGCGCCCACATGCGCGTGGCCCTGGTGAACGACGGGCCGGTGACGCTGTGGGTGCGCATGGAGCCCGCGACGGCGGACGGGCCGCGCCCCTGAGGGCCACCACCCGGCGGCGCCGGCTTCAGCCCCGGCGCCCCGCCAGCCGCTGCCGTGCGCGCCGCCGCCGTGCCAGCCACCACGCTGGCGGCGCCGCCAGCGCCACGGCGAGCAACCCGAAGGCCACCACACCCACCTGGTTGTCGGAGAGCACTGGCGGGGGCGGTCGCCAGTCACGGATGTGATCGGGGTAGGGGCGCGGCTCGAGCGGGATGGTCTTCCACCGGGCGCGGTCGGCGGGCACACGGGAAAGATAATCCTTCGGCGAGGCGGCCGCATCGCGCCCGAAGGCGCGGCTCGAGGGAATCTGGGGGAAGCGCAGCCACGCCACCGCCACTGCGGAACCGCGCAGGGCGTGCTCCAGTTCGCTGGACGCGCGCCGGGTGCGGCCGGCCAGCAGTTCCAGCAGGTCGGCGCCCAGGATCTCGAAGCCCGCCCGGGGCAGCAGACGGGCCTGTTCCTCCAGCAGGTAGTGCCAAGTCCCTCGCCCGGCACCGAAACTCGCGTCGGTGAGGCTGGTGAAAAAGAACCCCGCCGCCGCCAGCACGCGGCTGTTGGGTCCGCGACGCGGGTATTGCCAGCCCGAGGCCTCCAGCGCATCCAGCGACAGGCCGGTGCAATTGGCGCGCGCGTGGTCGAACTCCACGTGGCGGCGCTGGAAGCGCTCCAGCAGCCGGTCGAGGGCGCGCTGCACGGCCAGCGGCGCGGCCGCATCATCCAGCACCGCCGCCAGCATCACCGAGGGCCGGTACCACTGCTGGCCGGCGTTCACATCGGTCATGTAGGCGTCCATGGGCAGGGTGCTGGGCAGGATGCCCTTCTCGCTCACCTTGTCCACACCGTAGAAGTTGGTGACCATCCAGTGGTCCATGCGCCCGTCGGCGTGCAGCCGGCCGGTGCCCACCGCGAAATGGCCGCCCAGCGCCTCGTCGTCGTCGCCCTGGGCGCCATTGAGCATCAGGCCCAGCACGTAGCGCTCCCCCGCCCCCCGGGCTGCCCCTGGCTCGCCCTCCCACTGCTGGCGCTGCTCTACGGCCGCGCGCCCCCCGCCGCCGGCGCGCTCCACGAGCGCGGCGAGGCTCTCGCCCGCGCCCATGGGGCGGGCTTCGAGGACCGCAGCATCGAGGCGCCACTCGCGCGGCCACGCGGTGCGCGCCACGAACCGCGGCGCTGCCCCGTCGCCGGTCTCCAGCCGTCCGCGCAGGCGCAGTTCGCGGCCGGCCAGCCACGCGAAGGTGCTCGCATCCATCCACGAGCGGTTCTCGGCGATGCGCGGCGCCCACCCCAGCGCCAGGCTTCGCCCGCCAGGCAACCGCAGGGCATCGCCCGCCGGCGACAGCACGGCTTGCGGCACCAGCGCCGGCGAGCCATGCCACACCAGCAGGGGCAGCCGATCCTGCCGGTGGCCACCCCGGGCGCGCCATTGCGCCAGGTCCTCCAGCGGCGAGGCGGGGCTGCCCGCCATGGGTTCAGGCGCCTGCGCTGCCGGGCGCGCCGCGGTCTCCTGCTGGAACCAGTGCCGCACCAGCGCAGGCACTGGACAGGGCTCGCACGGCTCCTCGAGCGTTACATAGCGCGCCGCGTCGAACAGCCCGAACCACTGTCCATCGAAGGGCGACACCGCTGCCGCGGGCGCGTCATCGGCCGCGAGGCACAGCCCGGGCAACCCCCATGGCACGGCGAGAAAAAACGGCAGCAGGATCTTCGGCAGGGCACGCATCGAGTTAAGCGTACCGGAAGCAACGGCGACTACAATCCCGGCCTTTCGCCTCGCGAGCCGCCTTCTCCCGTGTCCTGGATCACCGGCATCGGCCTCACCGCCTTCGGCAGGCATCCCGGCCGCGACACCCTCGACCTGATGAGCGAGGCGACAGCCGCCGCGCTTTCCGATGCCCGGCTCGAGCGCCGCGAGGTGGACGGCCTGCTCACGGGCTACTCCACCACCTTCCCCCACCTGATGCTCGCCACGGTGTTCGCCGAACACTTCGGCCTGCGCCCCGCCTACGCGCACGCCCTGCAGGTGGGCGGTGCCACCGGGTTCGCCATGGTGATGCTGGCCCACCACCTGGTGGAAAGCGGCGCGGCGCGGCGCGTGCTGGTGGTGGCGGGAGAGAACCGGCTCACCGGCCAGAGCCGCGATGCGGCCGTGCAGGCGCTGGCGCAGGTGGGGCATCCCGACTACGAGGTGCCCCTGGGAGCTACCATCCCCGCCTACTACGGGCTGGTGGCCTCGCGCTGGATCCACGAGCGCGCCCTGGCCGCGGGGTCGAAGACGCCCGGCGAGGACGATTCGCGACACTGGCAGCGTGAGCTGGCCGAGCTGTCTGTGCTCATGCGCCGCCACGCCACGGGCCACCCCGGCGCGCAATTCCGCGACCCCGTCGGCGTGGATGAGGTAATGGCCTCCAAGCCCGTGGCGAGCCCGCTCAAACTGCTGGACTGCTGCCCGGTGTCCGACGGCGCGGCGGCGTTCGTGGTGAGCCGCAGCCGCGGCGACGGGCATGCCGTGCGCATCGCCGGCACGGGCCAGGCCCACACCCACCAGCACATCAGCGCCGCACGCAGCCTGGTGCGCTACGGCGCCGCCGAATCCATGGCGCGCGCCGCCGCCGCGGCCGGCTTCGGGCCGCGCCACTGCCGCTACGCGGCGGTATACGACAGCTTCACCATCACCCTGGCCATCCTGCTGGAAGAGCTGGGCCTGGCGCCGGCGGGCGAGGCTGGCCGCTGCGCGCGCGAGGGCGAGTTCTCCGCCGGCGGGCGCCTGCCCCTCAACACCCACGGCGGCCTGCTCTCCTACGGCCACTGCGGCGTGGGCGGCGCCATGGCGCACCTGGCCGAGGCGCACCTGCAACTCACCGGCCGCGCCGGCGAGCGCCAGTGCGGGCAGCCGGAGAAGGCCGTGCTGCACGGCGACGGCGGCGTGCTCTCCTCCCACGTGAGCCTGCTGCTGGCACGGGAGGGCTGATGAGCGAAGAACCGAGGGACTGGACCCGCGGTGCGGAGGGCATCGCCTTCCAGCGCTGCAGCGACTGCGGGCACGCGTGGTACTTCCGCCGCAGCTTCTGTCCCGCCTGCGGAGCACCGGAGCCGCGGGCGGTGCAGGCCAGCGGCGCGGGGCGGGTGCACGCCGTCACCGAGGTGGCGCGCGCGCCCAGCGAGGCGCTGCGCGCCCGCGCTCCCTATTGCATCGCGCTGGTGGACGCCGACGAAGGCTTCCGCCTCATGGCCCACGTGGAGCGCGGCACGCACATCGGCGACCGCGTGCAGGCGCGCTTTCTCGAATTCGGCGGCCGGCCGGTTCCGGTCTTCTTCAAGGCGAATCCATGACCCCCTCGCTGCGCGCCGCGCTCGACCCCGCCTCGGTGGTGGTGATCGGCGCCTCCGACAACCCCGACAAGATCGGCGGCCGGCCACTGTTCTACCTGGCCCGCCACGGCTACCGCGGCAAGGTGTTCGCCGTAAATCCGCGGCGCAGCGAGACCCAGGGCTTTCCCACAGTACCGCGGCTAGCCGACCTGCCCCTGACGCCGGAGGCCGCTATCGTGGCGCTGCCGGGCGAGGCCGCCGAGCAGGCCGTGGCCGAGTGCGCGCGCATGGGCGTGAAGGTGTGCGTCACCATGTCCTCGGGCTTCGGCGAGACCGGCACCGCGGAAGGCCGTGCCGCCGAGGCGCGCATGGTGGCGGCTGCGCGCGCCACGGGCATGCGCATGATCGGCCCCAACGCCCAGGGGGTGGCCAATTTCGGCACCGGGGCCGTGCTGAGCTTCTCCTCCATGTTCATGGAGGAGACGCCCAAAGACGGGCCGGTGGGCGTGGTGAGCCAGAGCGGCGCCATGAGCGTGGTGCCCTACGGCATGCTGCGCGCGCGGGGCATCGGTGTGCGCTATGCGCACGCCACCGGCACCGCCGCCGACGTGAGCGTGGCCGAACTGGCCGCCGAGTGCGCGGCCGATTCGGACCTCAAGCTGCTGCTGCTCTACCTGGAGAGCATCCCCGACCCGGCGCCGCTGGCCGAGGCCGCCCGCGTGGCGCGGGCCCGCGGCCTGCCGGTGGTGGCCCTCAAGTCCGGCCGCACCGCCGCCGGCCAGCAGGCGGCACGCTCGCACACCGGCGCGCTGGCCAACGAGGACCGCCTGGTGGACGCGCTGCTGGAAGACCTGGGCATCTGGCGCGCCGAGGACCTGCGCGGCCTGGTGCAGGCCACCGAGCTCTACCTCAAGGGCTGGAAGCCCCGCGGCCGCCGGCTCGTGGCCATCAGCAACTCCGGCGCCGTGTGCGTGATGGCCGCCGACGCTGCCACCCGCCTGGGGCTGGAGATGGCGCCCATCGCCGACTCCACCCGCGCCGCCATGCGGGCGGTGCTGCCCGCCTTCGCCACCGTCACCAACCCCATCGACCTCACCGCCGCGCTGCTCACCAACAGCGCGCTGTTCAGCCAGATCCTGCCCATCCTTGCACAGGATGCGGCGGCCGACACCTGCCTCATCGGCCTGCCCGTGGCCGGCGCGGCCTACGACGTGCAGGCCTTCGCCCGCGACACCGCCGCCTTCGCCCAGGCCACCGGCCTACCCACGGTGGCGGCGATTCCCCAGCGGCCGGTGGCGGAACCCTTCCGCGCCCTGGGAATACCAGTGTTCGAGACCGAGGCCGAGGCCGTGGCCGCCCTGGCGCAACTGGCGGCGCACCACGAGCGCATGGCCCGGGCGCGAGACGGTACACACTCGCGCCCGGCGCTACCGCGGCCCGCGCGCATGCTCAACGAAGCCGACAGCCTGGCGCTGCTGGCCGCCGCGGGCGTGCCCGTGGTGAAGCATCGCCTGTGCACCACCGCCGACGAGGCCGTGGCTGCCCTGCGCGAGATCGGCGGGCCCGTGGCGGTGAAGGGCTGCTCGCGGGACGTGGCCCACAAGTCCGAGCTGGGGCTGGTGCGCCTGGGCATACGCGACGAGACCGGCGTGCGTCAGGCCTTCGCCGCCCTGCGCGACGTGCTGGCGCGCCACGGCCGCGCCTTCGCCGGCGTGCTGGTGGCGGCCATGGCCCAGGGCCGCCGCGAACTCCTGCTGGGCGCCCACCTGGACCCGCAGTTCGGCCCCGTGGTGGCGGTGGGCGACGGCGGCAAGTACGTGGAGGCCATGCCCGACACGGCAGTGCTGCTGCCGCCCTTCGACCGCGAGGCGGTGCTGCGGGCGTTGCGCCGCCTGCGCATCGCGCCGCTGCTTGGCGGCGTACGCGGCGAGGCGCCCATGGCAGTGGAGGCCTTCGCCGACGCGGCGGTGGCGGTGGGGCGGCTACTGCTGGAGCGCGCGCCGCGCATCACCAGCCTGGACATCAACCCCCTGCTGGTGGGCGATGCGGGGCGTGGCTGCGTGGCGCTGGATGCAGTGGTGTTCGAGGAGGGCCCAGGCCCGTGAAGGTGCTGATGGCGGTCGGGCTGTTCCTCCTCACCGCCATCGCGGAAATCCTCGGCTGCTACCTGCCGTGGATGTGGCTGAAAGGAAAGGCGGGTGCGTGGGTGCTGCTTCCGGCAGCGGCGAGCCTTGCGCTGTTCGTCTGGCTGCTCTCTCTGCACCCCGCGGCGGCTGGACGGGTCTACGTGGCCTACGGCGGCGTGTATGTGGCCACCGCGCTGGCATGGCTGTGGGTGGTGGACGGCATCCGGCCTACGGCATGGGACGTGGCGGGCGCGGGAATCGCCCTGGCGGGCATGGCGATCATCGTGGCCGCGGACAGGAGCTAGGAGCGGCGGCGGAGGGCGACACCCGGCGCGCCCTGGCGTCAGGGACTACAGCCCTGCTCAGCCCGCCCTGCTCTCCAGGAACGCCCGCGCCCCCGCGGGCAGGAAAGCCCGGCCCCACCGGCCGATGGCGGCCTCGTGGCGCTGCCACTTCACGCCAAGCCAGATCACCCCAAAGCCGATGCCCGACAGCGCCAGGGGGAAGAGCAGGCTGTCGCGAAACACGGTGTACGACAGGTGGCCCAGGTACAGGGCCACGCCGATGCCGCCGAACACGGCGAACACGCGCCGCGACAAGGCGGCGCCCACGGCGATCAGAAGCACGTTGACGCCGCAGTAGGCCAGCTTGCCCAGTTCGCTTTGGGAATCCATGCTGGTGAGGCCGCCCCAGAAGGCAATCACGCCGAACACGTACAACCAGAAGGCGAAGTCGCGCTCCGGCGAGCTGCGCAGGTCCACCCGGAATGCCACCAGCGTCATGCCCAGCCCGAACACGGTGGAGATGCGCTTGCCGGTGTCGGAGAAAAAGTGCCCGCTGTCGCCGCCGAGCAGCATGGGGACCAGGTCCATGCTCATGTACCACAGGGTCACCGCCAGCGGCATCACCATGAAGGCCAGCCGGTAGCGCCACAGGGCGGCCACGCCGGCCGCCAGCGTGGCCAGTTCCATGAACAGCCAGCGCCAGTCGATGTACTGGTGGTAGGCGCGGTAGGTGTCCTCGCGCAGCGCGTTCGGCGGCCACTGGCCCAGGGTGTGCTGGAGGGCGTACACCGCCAGGGGCACCAGCGCCACGGCCAGCGCGCCGGTGATGCCCGCCGGGATGGGCAGGCCGCGGCGATGCAGCAGCACCTCGGTGAGCATCACCGCCAGGGCGATGTAGGCCAGGGAAATGCACAACAGGCCCGCGCCGCCGAACTGCTGCCAGCCCAGGGTGATGAACAGCGTCATGGCGACGATGGCGATCATGCCGCCGAAGTAGTAGAGGATGTGGGACGGCCGGAACGACGGCGTGTCGGTGTCGCGGTGGGTGAGGAAACCCCACAGGTCATCGGCCTGGGCCGCAGACAGGATGCCCTGGGTGGTCGCGTAGTGGAGCGCTTTGCGGGTGATGCGCATGGGATGGTCTCCGGAAGGGCCTGGGTCGGGCGTTCGCTTCAGCGGCCGCGCTTGCCTGGGGCTCGGACCGCACCCATGGATGCCAGCGGCACGGCAGAATTACCCGGGTAATCACTCATGGGACAGGTGCGCCAGCGCGCCAGCATGCTGTTCCCAGTTGCGCCCGTCGAAGGGCTCCACGGTGAACTCGACCGGCACGCCCTCGTCCATGCAGCGCATGTTCACACTGAAACCGTCGGGATTGGAGCGCGGCACGTAGAACGACTTGATGCCGCACACCTTGCAGAACAGGTGCCGCGCCACGCCGGTGCCAAAGGTATAGGCGGTGAGCGCATCGGCGCCGGACAGCAAACGGAAGCGTGATGCCGGCACGATCAGGTGCAGGTAGCCGGCGCGGCGGCAGATGGAGCAGTTGCAGTCCTGCACCACCAAGTTGCGGGGCGCGTCCACCTCGAAGCGCACGGCGCCGCAGTGGCACCCGCCGGTGTGGGTGAGTAATGACTCATCGGGCACGGTTGCGCTCCCCGGCTCAACGCAGCAGGTTGGTCATGCGCTGGCGCACGGCGTCGGGAATGGCCGCGTCCCAGGCGGCCTCCTCGCCGGGCAGCGGCGGCAACTGGCCCCACTCCGCGATCTGCCGCGCGGGCACGTCCACGATGTACACCTGCACATGGCTGGGGTGCGTGGCGGCGATCTCGGCCGTGGCGTTCAGCAGGTCGAGGATGGGCCGCTCCTTGAGGTCCTGACCGCGGCCCGCCCGGAGCTGGCCGTGCACGAAGATGTTGTCGTCGCGCAGCGGCTTGCCCGCCAGGTAGTAGTTGCCCGGCGCCACGTCGCTGAACAGCACCTGCGCGAAGTAGGCCGGCGCCCCGGTGAGCTGGCAGTGGATGTGGGTGGCGCGGGCCGCGAGCTGGTCCTTCTGGGTCGCCGTGAGGCGCCCGGCGGGGGCGGTCACCACGTTGGTGGGCATGGGGGGTCTCCTGAGGGGGGTTCGGCGTTGGGGGATGGCGCGGGAGGCGGGCCTCGGTGCCGCCGGGTGGATGGGAGCGCTAGCGTGCGTTCGGCCCGCCGCTGAATCCGGCGACCGCGCGATCATGCCTCACCCCGCCCCGCGCATGGCCTGCGAAAGTTCGTCATGGCCGCGGGCTTCCAGAGTATCCGCGGCGCCGAGCCGGTCGCGGGGCTCGCGGTTCTGGCCGAGCTTGACCTTGCCCGCCAGGGAGTCGATGACTACCTCGATGCCCAAGATGTTGCGCAGCATGGCATCGATGTAGTCGGGCGGCGAATCGCCCATCTTCCAGGGCCGCGGCTCGGCTGCCTCGTGGGTGCGGGTGAGGCGGGCCACGAGGCCGCGCAGGAAGCGCTCGTCGTCGCGCACCGCGAGGCTGCCGTGCGCGTGCATCACCAGGTAGTTCCAGGTGTGTACCTGGCGGTGGGTCTCGTGCTTGCTGGGGTACCAACTGGGCGACACGTAGGCCTCGGCGCCGCGGAACACCTCCATCACCGGCGTGCCCGTGGGGCCGCGGCGCCACGGCCCGCCGGGCCGTGCCCCGCCCAAGAACCACCCCCGCCGGGCGGGCCCGGCGCGGTGGTCC
>DAIPHN010000091.1:0-12834 GCA_036771335.1 Burkholderiales bacterium | reverse complement strand
CGCATCGCCCGCTCCGAACTGGGCCAGGGCACCTTCACCGGCCTGCCCATGCTGGTGGCCGAGGAGCTAGAGTGCGACTGGAGCAAGGTGCGCGCCGAGTACGCCGACGTGAACGAGCACATCCGCCGCAACCGCATCTTCGGTTCCATGAGCACCGGCGGATCGCGCGGCATCCGCGACTCCCACAAGTACGTGCGCGAAGCGGGCGCCGCGGCGCGCCAGATGCTCGTGGCGGCCGCCGCCCAGCAGTGGGGCGTGGAGGCGGCCGAACTGGGCGTGGCGAAGGGCGTGGTGTTCCACGCGCCCAGCGGACGTGCCGCCAGCTACGGCCAGCTCGCCGGGGCGGCCTCCAAGCTGCCGGTGCCCAAGGAGCCGGCGCTGAAGGACCCCTCGCAGTGGAAGCTCGTCGGCACCTCGCCGCCGCGCTTTGACATCCCCGCCAAGACCACCGGCGCGCAGGTATACGCGGCCGACGTACGGCTGCCCGGCATGCTGCACGCGTCGGTGATGCAGTGCCCGGTGTTCGGCGGCAAGCTCAAGTCCCACGATGCCTCCAAGGTAACCGCCCGGCGCGGCGTGCAGCGCGTGGTGGCCGGCCCCGACTGGGTGGCCGTGGTGGCCGACAACTGGTGGCGCGCCAATGAGGCCTTGAAGGCGCTTCCGGTGGAATGGGACACCGGCGAGCATGGCGCCACGGACGACGCCGCCATCGAGCGCTTCCTGCGCACCGGCCTCGCGGCCGCCGAGGTGCCCGTGGCGCGCAAGGACGGCGACGCGGCCGCGGCCTTCGCGGGCGCGGCAAAGATCATCGAGGCCGAGTACTCGTGCGGTTTCCTGAACCACGCCACCCTCGAGCCGCAGTGCGCCGCCGCGCGGGTCACCGACGACCGCGTGGAGGTGTGGGTGGGCACCCAGAACGGCGAGACCACCATCGCCGCCGCCTCGGAAGTCTCGGGCGTGCCGCTGGACAAGGTGATCGTCCACAAGATGCACGCTGGCGGCGGGTTCGGCCGGCGCGGGCCGCACCAGGAGTACACCAAGCAGGCGGTGCTGATCGCCCGCGAGATGCCCGGCACGCCCGTGCGGGTGCAGTGGTCGCGCGAGGAGGACATGCGCCAGGGGCGCTACCGCCCGGTGTCCATCGTGAAGCAGCGCGCCGCCCTGGATGCCCAGGGCAACTGGACCGGCTGGCACGTGCGCCAGGCCGACCAGTCCATCATGATCACCATCGTGCCCGACAACGTGAAGAACGGGCTCGACCCCATCAACACGCGCAGCTTTTCCGACAACCCCTACTCGGTGCCCCACTTCGTCAACGAGTACGCCATGCGCAACCCGCATGTGCCGCCGGGCTTCTGGCGCGCCGTGGCGCACACCCAGAACCCGTTCTACCGCGAGTGCTTCATCGACGAGATCGCTCACGCCACCGGCCGCGACCCCTACGCCCTGCGCCGCCCGCTGCTGGAGAAAAAGCCCAAAGACCTGGCCTGCCTGGACGCCGTGGCCAGGGCCATCGGCTGGGGCGCCCCGGCGCCCAAGGGCGTATTCCGCGGCATCGCCGTGCAGGACTCCTACGGCAGCTATTCCGCCGCGGCAGTGGAACTGTCCATGAAGGGCGACAAGGGCATCCAGGTGCGGCGCGTGGTGGTGGCGCTGGACAGCGGCCACGTGGTGCATCGCGATGCGGTGGAGGCCCAGATCCAGAGCGGCGTGATCTGGGGCCTTTCCATGAGCATGCACGAGGACATCACCATCAAGGATGGCCGCGTGCAGCAGTCCAACTTCACCGACTACCCGGTGCTGCGACTGGCGGAAACGCCGCCCGCGGTGGAATCCATCATCATGCCCTCGGGCGGCTTCTGGGGCGGCGTGGGCGAACCTCCCATCGCCGCGGTGCCGGCGGCGCTGTGCAACGCGCTGTTCGCCGCCACCGGCGTGCGGGTGCGCGCGCTGCCGTTGCGCAAGCTCGGCTACTTCTACGCCTGAGACGCCGGTGTCTTCGCCGCTACCGCCCTGGCCGGCGCACGCGTCCCGGCCAGGGCGGCGGCGACTGCTCGCGGGCATGGCAGGCCTGGCGCTCGCACTGCGCGCCGTGCCGCCAGCCCATGCCGCACCCGAGGCGCTGGCGGAAGCCCTGGCCGAGACCTTCGGCAGCCGTCCGCTGCAGCCTGGCCGGGTGCGCATCGAAGTGCCGCAGCTCTCCGAGGATGGCAACGTGGGACCCGTCACGCTCGCGGTGGACAGCCCCATGAGCGCCGAGGAGCACGTGCGCGCCATTCACCTGTTCGCGGAGAAGAACAACCAGCCCCGGGTGATCGAGTTCCGGCTCACGCCCGCCATGGGCCGCGCCCGGGTATCCACCCGCATCCGGCTGTCGGCCTCGCAGCGCATCCAGGCCGTGGCCGAAATGAGCGACGGCACCCTGTGGACCGCCGCCGCCGAGGTGGAAGTGACCAACGCGGGGTGCGGATTGTGAGCGGGATGCGCCACCCCGGGCGCCCGGGCGCGCAGGCTGCGGCGCGGAGACCGGCGCCATGAGCCGCATGGGCCGCGCCCGCGTGCGCAGGCCGGCCGCCGCGCGGCGCGGCGAGATCATCGAGATCCGCGCCCAGGTGGAACACCCCAACGATTCGGGCCTGCGCGCCGACCACATGGGCGTGACGATCCCGCGGCACATCGTCACCCGCTTTCGCTGCGTCTTCGAGGGCGAGCTGGTGTTCGAAGCGACGCTGCGGCCCGCCGTGTCCACCAATCCGCTGCTGCAGTTCCCCTTCCGCGCCGAGCGCAGCGGGGAATTCGAGTTCGAGTGGATCGACGATCAGGGCGGGCAGGCGCTGGTACGCCAGCGGCTCGAGGTGGCGGCTACCCCAGCAGCGCCTCCAGGCTAGCCGCAACCCTGATACCCGGCAAAGGCCCGCCCCCCCGCCCGGTGCCGCGGTGGCCCTTCCCCGGCCATGCCGGGTTACGATTCCAGCCTGTCCCAGACACCCGCTGGAGCTGCACCGTGCAGACCCCCGACCCCGATTACTCGGCCTGGATCGGCCGTACCGAGACCGTGGAGGACTTCATCGCCCCGGCGCCGCCGCGCCAGGCGGCCGTCACCCTGGGGCGCGACCCGGCCATGTTCCACGACGGGGTGGGGTTGCCGGCGCTGTGGCACTGGTTTCACTTTCCCGCGCTCATTCCGCTCTCGGGCCTGGACGAGGACGGCCACGAGAAGCGCGGCGCCTTCATGCCGCCGGTGCAACTGCCCCGGCGCATGTTCGCCGGGGCGCGCATGCGCTTCCATGCGCCGCTGCGTATCGGCGCGCCCGCCGCCCTCACCCGCACCATCACCGGCATCACCTCCAAGAGCGGCCGCACCGGCGCGCTGGTGTTCACCACCGTGGACGTGCGCATCACCCAGGGCAATGCCTTGTGCATCGAGGAGCAGCAGGACATCGTCTACCGCGGCTTCGGCGATCCGGTGGCGGCGCCGCCGGTGCGCGACCCCGAACCCCTGCCGCCGGGCGGCTTCGGCGACCGCGTGACGCCCAACGGCGCGTTGCTGTTCCGCTTCTCGTCCCTCACCTGGAACGCCCACCGCATTCACCTCGACCGCGACTGGTGCCGCGAGACGGAGGGCTACCCCGGGCTGATCGTGCACGGGCCGCTGCAGGCGGTGCTGCTGGCGGGCATGGCCGAGGCGCGCGCCGGGCGCCCGCTCAGCGGTTTCGAGTTCCGCAGCGAGGCGCCCATCTTCGACCTGGCGCCATTCGAATTGCGCGGCGCACCAACCGAGGGGGGGTTCGCCCTGGAGACGCGCCGCAGCGACGGCGTGGTGTGCATGCGCGCCACGGCCCGCGTCACCTGACCCGCCCCGCGGCGGCAGTGTCCACCGTCATGCCTGCGGCATAGGGCAACCGGAACATTCCCGTGCCGCCCCGGTCCATGCAGAGTTATTCGCAGCACATCGCCCTCCGGGGCATCACCCGTCTCGTACGCACCACAAGCCCCTCCGAGGAGGATACATGCGTGCAGCCGGCATCGCCCCCGCCACCGAAGCTTCGCAAGGCCTCGTTCCGGTCTCCCCGCAGCAGGCGCGGGTCAATCCGCTGACCTCCCGCGCCCGGTGGCAGACGGCCCGGGATGCCTGCCTGGCCGACCCGGGCGCCTTCCATGGGGCGATCGCCAAACGCACGATCCACTGGCTGTTTCCCGACCACGGCCCGGCGGGCGCCTGGCTGCGCTGGGACGAGGTCCAGGGCGCGTGGACCGGCTGGGATGCCGCTACTGCCGCGCCGGTGAAGGCGGCCTGGCCCGAGAGCCGCGCCCCCTGGCGCAAGGCCTTCGACGATGCCGACGCGCCCTTCTACCGCTGGTTTTCCGGCGGCCTCACCAACGCCTGCTTCAACGAGGTGGACCGCCACGTGCTGGCCGGCCACGGCGCCGAGCCGGCGATGTGGTTCGAGGGCGACCGCTGGGACCAGTCCCTGGACGGCGGCCGGGGCGGGCCGGTGGTGTCCTACGCCGTGAGCCGCAAGCAACTGCTGCTGGAGACGGCCAAGTGCGCCCTGGCGCTGCGCCAGCTCGGCCTGGCGCGCGGCGACCGGGTGGCCATCAACATGCCCAACATTCCCGAGCAGGTGTTCTGGACCGAAGCCTGCAAGCGGCTGGGCATCGTCTACACCCCGGTGTTCGGCGGCTTCAGCGACAAGACCCTTTCCGACCGCATCCACAACGCCGGGGCCAAGGTGGTGATCACCGCCGACGGCGGCTACCGCAACGCCCAGATCGTGGCCTTCAAGGAGGTCTACACCGACCCGGCCCTGGACGCCTACGTGCCCGCCGAGGTGGCCGTGGCCCAGGTGGAGAAGGCCGCTGGCGACCTGGGCCTGTCGGGCACGCTGCGCGAGGCGATCCTCGCGGGCGCGCGCAAGGCCGTGGAGGGCGAGATCACCCTGGAGCGCTCCGACATGATGCGCGGCGTAGGCCGGGCGCTGGAGGCCATCGGTGGGCTGCCCGCCGCCGAGGCGAGCCGCATCCGCACCGCCATCGCCTCGGCGCTGGTGGCCACGCCGCCGCGCGTGCAGGCGGTGGTGGTGGTGCGTCACACGGCGCAGCCCGACCTGGTGTGGCGCCCCGAGCGCGACCGCTGGGCCCACGAGCTCACCGGCACCGGACTGGCCACGCTGCTGGAGGCAGCCCGGCGCGCCGGGCACGCCGTGGCCGATGAGGCGGCGCTGCTCGCCCTGGACGACCGCGCCCTGGCTGCGGTGGTCTGGGCTGCGGCGCCCCCAGAGGCAGTGGACGCCGAGTTTCCGCTGTTCTTCATCTACACCTCCGGCTCCACCGGCAAGCCCAAGGGCGTGGTGCACGTGCACGGCGGCTATGTCTCGGGCGTAGCGCACACCATGCGCGTGGTGTTCGACGCCGAGCCCGGCGACACCATCTACGTGGTGGCCGACCCCGGCTGGATCACCGGCCAGTCCTACATGATCTGCGGCGCGCTGGCCGCCCGCGTGACCACCGTCATCGGCGAGGGTGCCCCCGTGTTCCCCAGCGCCGGGCGCTTCGCCAGCATCATCGAGCGCTACGGCGTGAAGATCTTCAAGGCCGGCGTCACCTTCCTCAAGACCGTGATGACCGACCCCCAGAACGTGGCCGACGTGAAGCAGTACCGCCGCGATTCGCTGCGCGTGGCCACCTTCTGCGCCGAGCCCACCTCGCCATCCGTGCAGGCCTTCGGCATGGACCTGGTGACGCCCTGGTACATCAACTCCTACTGGGCCACCGAGCACGGCGGCATCGTGTGGTCGCACTTCTTCGGCAACGGCGAGTTCCCGCTGCGCGCCGACGCCCACACCTACCCGCTGCCCTGGATCATGGGCGACGTGTGGCTGCCCGAGGGCGAACCCGACGCCTCGGGCCGGGTGCAGGCGCGCCCCGCGGAGCTGGGCGAGAAGGGCGAGATCGTCATCGCCGCGCCCTACCCCTACCTGGCGCGCACCATCTGGGGCGACGAAGCCGGCTTCCGCGTGGAAGGCCGCGGCGTGGCCGCCTCGTGGAAGGGCGACTTCGAGCGCTACGCCAAGACCTACTGGACGCGCTGGCAGGGCCGCTTCGCCTACACCCAGGGCGACTTCGCGGTGAAGTACGACGACGGCGGCTTCAGCCTGCACGGCCGCTCGGACGACGTGATCAACGTCTCCGGCCACCGCATCGGCACCGAGGAGATCGAGGGCGCCATCCTGCGCGACAAGCAGGTCAACCCTGACTCGCCGGTGGGCAACGTCATCGTGGTGGGCGCGCCCCACGCCCAGAAAGGCCTCACGCCGCTTGCCTTCGTCAAGCCCGCGCCCGGGCGCAAACTGTCCGCCGACGACCGCCGCCGCCTGATCGAGACGGTGCGCCAGGAAAAGGGCGCCGTGGCCGTTCCCGAGGATTTCGTGGAGGTGACCCAGTTCCCCGAAACCCGCAGCGGCAAGTACATGCGCCGCATGGTGCGCGCCCTGGTGGAGGGCACCGACGTGGGCGACACCTCCACGCTGCGCAATCCCGAGTCCATCCCCGAGCTGCGCGCCGCCATCGCCGAGTGGACGGCCCGCCAGAAGGTGGCCGACGAGCAGCAGCTCTTCGAGGACTTTCGCTACTTCCGCATCCAGTACCACGCCGTGGCGCCGGACGCGCGCATCGCCCTGGTCACCGTCACCAACCCGCCGGTGAACGCGCTCAACGAGCGCGCCCTGGACGAACTCAACATCGTGGTGGACCACGTGGCGCGGCGCGCCGACGTGAAGGCCGTGGTGTTCACCGGCCAGGGCACAGCCTCCTTCGTGGCCGGTGCGGACATCCGCCAGATGCGCGAGGACGTGCGCACGCTCGACGAGGCCCTGCCGCTACCCAACAACGCGCACCTGGCCTTCCGGAAGATCGAGGCCATGGACAAGCCCGCCATCGCCGCCATCAACGGCGTGGCCCTGGGCGGGGGCATGGAGTTCGCCATGGCCTGCCACGTGCGCGTGGCCGAGCCGCTGGCCACCTTCGGCCAGCCGGAGGTGCGCCTGAACCTGCTGCCCGGCTACGGCGGCACGCAGCGCCTGCCGCGGCTGCTGGAGGCGGCGGGGCACCCCTCGCCGCTGGTGCGGGCGCTGGAGATCGTGCTGGGCGGGCGCACCGTGTCCGCCGGCGAAGTGGCCGCCGACGGGCTGGTACAGGCCCTGGCAGGCGACGGCGAGGACGTGGTGAGCCTGGCCACGCGCCTGGCCCACGAATACCTGGCAGCGCCCGCGGGCGAGGGGCTGGTGGCGAAAACCTTCGCCGCGCGCAAGGCCGCCACGGGCGCGTGGCAATCGCCAGGGCGTGCCTCCATGGACGCGGCACTGGCCGATGCCGAGGTGAAGCGGCTGCTGCTGCAGGCCCACAAGGTGGGCCGCAGCGCCGCGGCCGGACGCATCCTCGACGCGCTCGGCACGGGCTGGACGCGCGGCATCGACGCCGGCCTGGAGCGCGAGGCGCGGCTGTTTGCCGAGGCGGTGGTTGATCCCGCCGGCGGCAAGGCGGGCATCAAGG
This sequence comes from Burkholderiales bacterium, assembly GCA_036771335.1. GTDB lineage: Bacteria > Pseudomonadota > Gammaproteobacteria > Burkholderiales. Next base: position 5,283 of record DAIPHN010000091.1, on the reverse strand, counting down.
CCTTCCTGGACAAGAAGGCCGCGCCCCTGCCCACGCGGCGCGCCACCGCCCCCGAGGGCGAACGCATCGCGCAACTGCAGGCCCAGGGCCGGCTGCTGCCCGTGGGTAGCCCTTTCTATCCCGGCCTCACGCCCCTGCCCGACTGGCAGTACGGCCACGCCGTCATCAAGGACCCGGTCACCGGTGCTCTGGCCCACGGACTGCCGAAGGACGCCGAGCGCGAGATCATCGCGCCCGTGCCGCGGCCCGGCCCCAACGAGGCCCTGGTGTACGTGCTGGCCTCGGAGGTGAACTTCAACGACATCTGGGCCATCACCGGCATCCCCGTCACGCCCTTCGACAACCACGACCTGGACTACCAGGTGACAGGCTCGGGCGGCGTGGGTCTGGTGGCGGCCATGGGCTCGGAGGTGAAGCGCGAAGGCCGCCTGAAGGTGGGCGACCTGGTGACCATCTACTCGGGCCAGAGCGACCTGCTCTCGCCGCTCGCCGGCCGCGACCCCATGTACGCGGGCTTCTCCATCCAGGGCTACGAAACCGACACGGGCAGCCACCAGCAGTTCCTGCTGGTGCAGGGGCCGCAGCTTCATCCCCTGCCGCCCGACCTCACCCTCGATGCTGCCGGATCCTACGTGCTCAACCTGGGCACGGTGGTGCGGGCGCTGTTCACCACCCTGGAAGTGCTGCCGGGCCGTACCGTGTTCGTGGAAGGCGCGGCCACCGGCACCGGCCTCGAGGCGCTCAAGAGCGCCGCGCGCAACGGCCTCACCGCCGTGGGGCTGGTGTCCAACGACGAGCGCGCGGCCTACGTGAAGACCCAGGGCGCCGCGGGCGCCATCAACCGCAAGGACCCGCGCTGGGCCAGGGCCTTCACGCCCGTGCCAGCGGGCTCCGAAGCCATCGCCGCCTGGGAGCGAGACGGCGCGGGGCTGCTGGAAGCCATGCGCGCTCAGACCGGCGGGCGGCTGGCGGACTACGCCGTGTCGCACGCGGGCCAGGAGGCCTTCCCGCGCTCCTTTCAGATGCTGGGCGACGGCGGCACCCTCACCTTCTACGGCGCCACCAGCGGCTACTGGTTCTCCTTCGTGGGCAAGCGCGGCAGCGCCAGCCCCGAGGAAATGCTGCGCCGCGCGCGGCTGCGCGCCGGCGAAGCGGTGCTGCTCTACTACGGCGCCGGCACGCTAGAGCTCGTGGACGCCGTGGGCCTGGAGGCCATCGCGGCGGTGCGCGCCCTGGGCGGAAGGCTAGTGGTGGCGACGACCAGCGACGCAGAGCGCGAGTTCGTGCAGTCCCTGGGCTTCGGCGATGCGGTGAAGGGCGTGGTGTCGCTGGAGGAGATCCGCCGCAAGGAAGGCGCCGACTTCGACTGGCCCGAGGCACTTCCGCCGCTGCCCGATGCCAAGCGCGAAACCATGAAGTTCAAGGAGGCGGTGCGCGACTTCCAGGACCGCACCATGAAGCCCTTCGGCTCGGCCGTGGGCAAGTCGCTGCGCTCCGCCGACAACCCGCGCGGCTATCCGGACCTCATCATCGAGCGCGCCGGGCACGACGCGCTGGCCGCCTCCACCTCTCTGGTGAAGCCCTTCACCGGCCGCGTGGTGTACTGCGAGGACATGGGCGGGCGCCGCTACACCTTCTACGCACCCCAGGTGTGGATGCGCCAGCGCCGCATCCTCATGCCCACCGCCGCCATCGCCGGCACGCACCTGTGCAACGCCTTCGAGGTGGCGCGCATGAACGACATGATCGCCGCCGGGCAGCTGGAGGTGACCCAGCCCACCGTGGTGCCCTGGGAGGATCTGCCCAAGGCCCACCAGGCCATGTGGGACAACACCCACGCCGGTGCCACCTACGTGGTGAACCACGCTCTGCCGCGGGTGGGCATCCGCACCAGGGACGAGCTGTATCAGGAGTGGGCGGCGCGCTGAAGAGGCAAGCGGCGGCCAGGTTGGAGAGGCAGGACAATGCAGGTGGTATCGCCACGACGCTCGGCCTCTTTTCAGGCGAATTGGTCCCCCGCTCCGTTCCCTGATACGTTCGAATGAGTGCGGATTGCCGCTTCCATGAATTTCCATGCGTAAACATCGCATGGCAACTTCGCAGTCACGGTTCGTACCCTCCGACCTGCAACGCCTGTGGGAAGTGCACAGCTTCCGCCACGCTGCCGAAGTTCTAGCGAGCGGTTGCAGGGAGGAATACGAGGAACTGCTTGACGCTTTGCGTGAATTCCGCGTCACCACCCAAGACATCCTGGCGCCCGGTGGCAACGAATCCACCATTCCGAAACAGGTGTCGGCGTTACTGCGCCCCAAGGGCTGGTTCGAGACTCGCATCAAAGGTGACCTGCTGGTCACCCTTGAAGTGAAAGACGAGTCGAAATCCAAGCCGGTGACGCGCACCATTGCGAAAAACATTGCGGCGTTTCTCGACGGACACAAAGTGGATTACGTCAAGAACCAGGTGGCGTTTGACCTGGAGTGGAATTCCAAGGACCAGACCTTCGACCGCGATCTTTATGCGTTCAGGGCATTTCACGAATGCGGGGTGATCAGCGCCGCCGTGCTGCTGACCCGCAGCGAGTCACTCAACGCGGTGTTCAAGCAGCTGCAAGTAATGCCCAAATACGGCGCAAGCACCACCTGGATGGGTAAACTGCTCTACAGGTTGAATGCCAACCGCAATGGCGGATGCCCCGTGCTGGTCTTCGGCATCACCCCGGAACTGATCTCGGACTGGAAGCCGCAATGAACACGACCAAGTTGTTCGCGCGCGAATTGCTTGCGCAGTACGGATCGCGGCGTTACGGCACGATTCTCGCCGACCCTCCATGGCAGTTTCAGAATCGCACGGGGAAAATGGCGCCGGAGCACAAGCGACTATCGCGCTATTCCACCATGACGCTCGACGACATCAAGGCGCTGCCGGTGACCAATCTAGCGGCTGAGGTATGCCATCTCTACCTCTGGGTGCCCAACGCGCTGCTGCCGGAAGGTCTGGCAGTCATGCACGCATGGGGGTTCCACTACAAAAGCAACATCGTCTGGCACAAGGTGCGCAAGGATGGCGGCCCCGACGGGCGCGGCGTGGGCTTCTATTTCAGGAACGTCACCGAGCTTGTACTGTTCGGCGTTCGTGGCAAAAATGCTCGCACACTTCCGCCCGGCCGCCGGCAAGTCAACATCATCAAGTCCATCAAGCGCGAGCACTCGCGCAAACCCGACGAGACCTACGATCTCATCGAGGCGTGCAGTCCCGGGCCCTTTCTGGAATTGTTCGCACGCGGTGGCCGCGACGGCTGGGACGCCTGGGGTGATCAGGCCGTCGACTATGCACCCACTTGGCCGACCTACGGCAACCATTCTCAGGCCGAGCGCAAGCCGACGCCGCCTCCCGCCCAACGGCGGCTTTCTCTCGATTGACCTGTGGCTTGGTGGGCCCCGGCGACGGTTCACTGCCGTCCCGGGGCCAATAGCCGGTTAGCCACCCACCGGAGGCGATAAGCCTACGCAAGGCAATGGCGCGCTCTCGTGCAATCGGCCAGCCGGCGACCACGAACGCCGGCGACGCGCTTTACGGTTGTTGCAGCCGGTACCGTACTTAGCGGGGGCTAAACGCCCCTGCCATCCGCGAGGCGCCCGTGTGGCATTTCGCCCGCCAGCGCGGGAAGGTCACGGATTCGCGAAGGCGTACGGCCCGCCGGCCTCCAGCGCGCGGCGATAGGCAGGACGCGACTGCATGCGCGCCACATACTCGCGAAGCCTCACGAGCCCGTCCCCCGCGAGGCCGGCGTACAGGGCGAACTCCAGGGGAAACAGCATCTGCACGTCGGCCGCGCTGAAGGCCGCGCCGGCGAGGCAGGCGCTGCGGCCCAATTCGGCCTCCACCAGGTCGAGCTCCGCGCGGATCATGGCCTCCACGCGCTCCTGCATGGCCCTGGCGGCCTCGCCCACACGGGTGAGATAAAGCCGCCCCACCAGGTGCAGCATGATGGTGCCCTCCGCGAAGTGCAGCCAGTGGAGGTAGCGGATGTGCTCGGGCGTGCCGCGCGGCGGGACGAGTTGTCCGTTGCCGTGGCGCTCCACCAGGTACTCCACGATGGCGCCGGATTCGGCGAGCACCAGGTCGCCATCCTGGATGACCGGCGACTTGCCCAGCGGATGAATGGCGCGCAGCTCCGGCGGGGCGAGGTTGGTCTTCGCGTCGCGCTGGTAACGCTCCACCCGGTAGGGCAGGTTCAACTCCTCAAGCAACCACAGGATGCGCTGGGAACGGGAGTTGTTCAGATGGTGCAGAATCATCATCGAGCTTTTCCGGTGGGATTCGGGGGTGATCAGAAGCGCGCGGCGGCGCGAAACTCCGGTCAAAAGTATCCCATGACAATGGTGTTCTCAAGGATTTGCCGGGAACGATTTGCGACAAGACGAGGACTCTCGCATGGCACAGGCGGTGGTGATCGAGCAATACGGTGGACCCGAGGTTCTGAGAATCAAGGAGGTACCGGTAGGGCCGCCGAAGGCGAACGAGGTGCGGCTGCGGCACACCCGCATTGGCGTGAACTTCCACGACGTGTATGTCCGTTCGGGCCTCTACAAGACGCTGCAGCTGCCGGGCATCCCCGGCATCGAAGCGGCGGGGGTGGTGACGGAATGCGGCTCCGCGGTCACGCGCTGGAAGGTGGGCGAGCGCGCGGCCTACGTCACCGGCGCCTACGGCGTGTACGCCTCGGAGCGAGTCATCGATCAGGCGCAACTGCTGCGGATTCCCGCCGGAGTGAGCGACGAGGTGGCGGCCTCGGCGCTGCTGCGCGGCCTCACCGTGGAGATGCTGCTGCGGCGTGTGCATCACTTCACCCCCGGGTCATGGATTCTCGTGCAGGCGGCGGCGGGCGGAGTGGGCCAGTTGCTGTGCCAGTGGGCCTCGCACATGGGCGCCACGGTCATCGGCACCGTGGCCGACGACGAGCAGGACCGCGCCGCCGCCGCCGCGGGTTGCCACCACCGCATCCATTTCAAGCGCGAGACTGTGGTGGAGCGGGTTCGAGAACTGACCAATGGAAAGGGCGTGAGCGTTGCCTACGACGGCGTGGGCAAGGACACCTTCGCCGGCTCCCTCGACTGCCTCGACTACTGCGGCCACCTGGTGAACTTCGGCCAGTCCTCGGGCTCGGTGCCGCCTTTCGAGGTGTCACGCCTGGCGGCGAAATCCAGCAGCCTGTCACGCCCCATCGATTTCCACTACGTGAGCGCGGCGGCGAAGCGGGAAGAGCAGACGGCCAACGAGTTC
>DAIPHN010000090.1:0-12860 GCA_036771335.1 Burkholderiales bacterium | reverse complement strand
TGGGCGCTGCAGACGAAGGCGCACAGGGCGCCGAATTCCTCGATGGTGCCGAAGCGCCCGGCGGGGATGGTCTTGAGGCGCGACTCCCTGGCCTGCTCGAAGCTGATGCCGGCGCCGCGCGCCATGGCCTCCACGCGCGAGAACATGGTGTCGGTGCCGAACAGGCCGGGCAGAAGGTTGTTGATGGTGACGTTGTGCGCCACAGTCTTGCGCGCCACGCCCGCCACGAAGCCCGTCAGTCCGGCGCGTGCGCCGTTGGAGAGCCCGAGGATGTCGATGGGCGCCTTCACGGCGCTGGATGTGATGTTGACGATGCGCCCGAAGCGCCGGCCGATCATGCCGTCCACCGTGGCCTTGATGAGCTCGATGGGGGTGAGCATGTTCGCTTCGAGGGCGGCCAGCCACATGTCGTGGGTGAAGTCGCGGAAATCGCCGGTGGGCGGTCCGCCGGCATTGTTAACGAGGATGTCGGGCTCGGGGCAGGCCGCCAGCACGGCCGCGCGCCCCTCGGCAGTGGTGACATCCGCGGACACCACGTCCACAACGCCGCCTGCGGCGCGAATCTCGCCGGCGGTCTTGTCGAGCGCCTCGCGGCCTCGCGCTACCAGTGTGACGTGCACCCCCTCGGCTGCCAGCGCGATGGCACACCCTTTGCCAAGCCCCTTGCTGCCGGCACAAACGATGGCCCTGCGTCCGCGGATTCCCATGTCCATGTTGTCCTTCTCCCTTGGTTGCGACCCTGGCGCGGCAGCGCCGCGCCGCGAGAAACAGGCCCGGATGCTACTGGGCCGGACCGGGGCGCGCAAACGGGACCATGCTATGATGTAACCAATGTCAACATGAAGGGTCCTCGATGATGCGTGCCCTGTACAAACTCGCGGTCGGGATGGTGCTGGCGCTGCTGGCCGGCTGCGCCACGTCCGCCAAGCGGACTTCGTCCGACCCATTGGAGCCTCTCAATCGCGCCGTGTTCAAGTTCAACGACACGGCCGACCGCTACGCGTTGAAGCCGGTCGCCAGGGTCTACGACACCGTTGTGCCGGTCTTCCTGCAGCTCAGGGTTCGCAGCTTCTTCTCCAATCTCGACGACGTCCTGGTGGTCCTCAACGACGCGCTGCAGGGACGGCCCGACAACTTCGCCCACGACAGCGTGCGCCTGGTCTCCAACACCGTGTTCGGCGGCCTTGGCCTCTTCGACGTGGCGGGCATGCGAGGCATCAACAAGCGCTACGAGGACTTCGGCCAGACCCTGGCCGTATGGGGCATGCCCTCCGGCCCATATCTGGTGCTTCCTTTCCTCGGGCCGAGCACGCTGCGCGATGGCCCGGCGCGATTCCTCGAAACCTACCTCGACCCGGTCTGGCTCCAGCGCGATGTGCCCGTGCGCAACGTCTCCGTAGGCCTGCGGCTGGTGGACACCCGGGCGAGCCTCTTGCCGGCGGACCGGCTGCTCGAGCAGGCGGCCGTAGACCGCTACAGCTTCCTGCGCGATGCCTGGCTGCAGCGGCGCCTGAATCTCATCTACGACGGCAATCCGCCCCGGCCGAAGGACGATCTCGAGGATCCTGACGCGCTCGAAGACGGGGACCTCAGAAAGGCGCCACAACGCGATCTTCCCAGCGTGGTGCCTCCATCTGTGGTGCCAGTGCCCATGCCAGACCTGCCGCCTCTCCGCTGACATCGGGCACGGCGCCCTCGCCGCATCAGTTGAGCCGGGCGGCGGCCTTGCGCATCTCCACCACACGGCTGCGGATGGCCTCGGCGTCGGGCGCGGCGGGGCTTGCCTTGAGGTAGTGTTCGAAGTCAGTGAGCGCGGCGCGAAAACACTCCAGCTCCTGGAACACCAGACCGCGATCGCGCAGTTCGTCGGTCTCGGCCGGCACCAGGGCCATGATCCAGTCAATCGCCGCCAGGGCCCGCGTGAGCCGCTGTTCGCGCAGGTAGTTGCCCTTGAGGTTGCGAAGCATGCGCACCATCACCTCGCGCGGCGACGCCGCCACCAGCAGCTCCGAGACGATGGCACGCGAGACCTCGCCGCCGCGAAACTCCCGCAGCCGTTGCTGCAGGTCCTCAAGTGAGAGAGTGATGCCGCCGTAGTAGGGGTCGATCACCACCACGCCGCCATCTACCGGGCACTTCACGAGGAAATGCCCGGGAAACGATACGCCCTTGAGGTCGAGCCCCAGGCGCCGTCCCACCGCAATGTACAGAACGGACAGGGTGATGGGGATGCCGCGGCGGCGCTCCAGCACGTCGTTGAGGAAGTTGTTGCGGGGGTCGTAGTAGTTCTCGGTGTCGGCGCGAAAGCCAAGTTCCTGGAACAGCAGGAAGTTCATGGCGCCGATCACCTCAGGCACCCCGGCGCCGATGCGCAGCCCCGAGCGGATACGCTCGGCCCACGCCTCGATCTGGCCCAGGCAGAAAGCGGGGTCGAGCTCGGGGTACTCGCCCTTGGCAACCTGCAGCGCCGCCTCTGCCAGGCACACCGACTCGGCGGTCGCATCGACAATCTCGCGCAGGCGCGCGGGGATCTGCGGCGCCACCGACCCGTCCTTCAGGAGCCTTGGCTGGCAGCTTCGGGGATCGGTTCTGCGCCGGCAGCGCTGGGCGGCGGCGGAGGCGCCGGGGGAAGGAACAGCGCTGCCACCTGGCGACGCGGCCCGGCCCGGGGAGCCGGGGCGGCGGGACTGCTGTCCGTGCGCGGCGTGGCCGGCGTCTCGCCGACCGCCTCATAGGGCCGGGAGAAAAGCGGATCGGCGGGTGCACGGGACGTGACCGGCCCGGTGGGAGCTCTCGCTGGCCGGGGGCGTTGGCCACGGTCGCGCTCGCGGTCGTTCTCGCCACCGCGCGCGCCACGATCGTGATGCAAAGGGCGGGCGGCATCGAAACCATCCAGCGTCTGGACCGCGATTTTCGACTTGAGAAGCTTCTCGATGCGCTCGAGATACTCGTTTTCCGCGTCGCAAACCAGCGAAATAGCCTCGCCCGAAGCCCCTGCACGCCCCGTGCGACCGATGCGGTGGACGTAGTCCTCGGGCGTGTGTGGCAGCTCGTAATTGATCACGCAGGGCAACTGCTCGATGTCCAGACCGCGGGCCGCGATGTCCGTGGCCACCAGCACGCGAACCTTGCCATCCTTGAAGGCCTGCAAGGCTTCCATGCGCTCCTGCTGGGTGCGGTTGGAGTGGATGGCGGTGGCATCCAGGCCGTCGCGCACCAGCTGGTGGGCGAGCCGATTGGCGCCGAAGCGCGTTCGCACGAATACCAGCACCTGACGCAGGTCGCGCTCGGTGACGAGCCTCGCCAGCAGGTCGCGCTTACGCGGCTCGGGCACGCGATACACCGCGTGGGTGACGGTCTCGGTGACGGCATTACGACGCGCCACCTCCACCAGCACAGGCTGGTTGAGAAGCCCGTCGGCGAGCCTGCGAATCTCGTCGGAGAAGGTGGCCGAGAACAGCAGGTTCTGCCGCTTGGGTTGAAGCAGGGACAGGATGCGCCGGATGTCGGGCATGAAGCCCATGTCCAACATGCGATCGGCCTCGTCCAGTACCAGGAACTCCACCTGATTGAGCATGACCGTCTTCTGCTGCACGTGGTCGAGCAGGCGGCCGGGTGTGGCCACGAGAATCTCCACGCCGGCGCGCAGGTCCTTGCTCTGCGGATCGATGTCCACGCCGCCGAAAACCACCGTGGAGCGCAGGGGCATGAACTTCGAGTAACCCTTGACGCTGTCGAACACCTGGGCTGCCAGCTCGCGCGTGGGCGTGAGGATGAGGGCGCGCACCGGATGGCGCGCGGGCGACACGCGGGTGTTGCCGTGGTGGCGAAGTCTCTGCAGCAAGGGCAGCGTGAAGCCGGCAGTCTTGCCGGTGCCCGTCTGGGCGGCGCCCATGACATCCTTGCCGAGAAGGATGGGCGGGATGGCCTTCTGCTGGATCGGGGTGGGCTCGGTGTAGCCCTGCTCGGCGACGGCGCGAAGGATTTCTTCGCACAGGCCGAGATCGGAAAACTGCATGGGTGTCTTTGTCTCCTGTGGGCGGATCCCGCAGTCCGCCGCGAACCGTGGCGCGGGAAGACGTGCCGGGAAGGCCAATGCCAGCACAACATCCGGCGAAAACACAGCAACCAACTCGGAGTTTACAGCAACCCCTTTGATGCAGCGTGATGTTTTTTCCGCGCTCGCCGATACGGCCGGCTCAGGATTGGGGCGCCACGCAGTCCCGGTACACGTGCCAGGTGGTGTGACCGATCAGCGGCACCACCAGCACCAGCCCGAGCTTGAAGGTAAGGAAGCCAGCCGCGGTGAGCACGACGATGGCGACCGCCCACAGCACCATCGCCTGGAAGTTGCGGCGCAGAGCGGCGAAGCTCGCGATCATGGCGGTGAGGGTGTCCATGCTCGGCCGGTCGAGCAGCATCGGGATGGACACCACGCTGGTGGCAAACACCAGCAGCGCAAAGCCGGCACCTGCAGCCGCGTAAGCCGCCATGAACACCCAGCCCTCGGCCGACCCGGCGAGCTGGGTGAGAACCCCTTCCTCGGAGGGCAGGTCGCTGGCGAAGAACAGCGCCACCACCACCACCGACACTCGAATCCATACCGCGAGAAGCAGCGCCAGGATGAGCGCGTAGAAGCCGATGGCCGGGGCGTTTGCCCGCCAGGCCGTCAGCGTGGGCAGCAAGCGCCGCGGCTCGTTGAGGTGCCGGCGCCGGCTCAGGTCGTGCAGCCCCACGGCGAGAAAAGGCCCGACCAGAAGAAATCCGGCGACCAGCGCCAGTTCCACCGCCCGCGCTTCGAAGAACCGCTCCAGCAGAAAGCCCATAAGGGCGAAAACCACGCCGTAAAACAGGCTGGCTGGCAGCAGGTCGCGAAGATCCTCGGCTCCTCGATGCAGCCAAGTCCAGGGCGCGCCGGAGCCGGCCCGCCGAACCTCCGGGAATGCGCTGCTCTCCTCCGCGCGCCGCACCCGCTGGGCTGAGGCGCCGCGCTCGGGCTCGCGCATCACGGCGGCATCAACTCCCACGGGCCGTCTGCCCGGCGGCAGTAGCTCCACTGCCCGGCGCCACGCTGCGTCTTGGTGGAGAACTCCAGCTTCAGGTGACGGCAACTGCGCCCGTCCCGCTCGTAGAAGGTTCCGGGTTCCACCGTGCCCTTGGCGCCGGTCTTGGGGTTCTCCCAGGACACTGACTCGCCCTCGGGGGCGGCAAGACCACGGTCGATGGCGTCCAGCAGCAACCCCATGTCCGCCTCGCTGAGCGCCGACAGCGCGCTGTCATGCAGGAACAGCGTGTTGACCGCGCCCGCCGGGGCAGGGCCGAGTACGAACAAAACAGCCAGGAACGAAGCAACAGCGGCGAGGCGCCGCCTGAGACTGGTGGATTGCATGTGGGTTCACCTCCGTTTGAGTTCGATTGTGCCGCACAGCGCCAGCTGGGCGCTACAACGCCGACTGGCGCGCCTCGAGGCTCTCCCAGCGCGCATAGGCTTCGGCCAGCGCCGTCTCCAGCTCCTGGAAGCGTACCTGGGCGCCGGCCAACCGGGGCGGGTCGTCGCGGTACGAAGCCGGGTCGCCCAGCAGCGCTGTGAGGCCGGCCTGCTCCGCCTCGAGCGCCTCGATGCGCCCGGGCAGGCCCTCCAGTTCGCGGCTTTCCCGGAAGCTTAGACCGGCGCGTGGTTCCCGGGGTCGGGGGGCTGCGGCGGGTTTCGGCGCCGGGGCAGGCGCGGCGGCCCGTGCCGGCCGCTGGCGCATCCAGTCATCGTAGCCACCCACGTATTCCCGCAGCCGCCCGTCGCTCTCGAAGGCAATCACCTGGGTGACCACGTTGTCCAGGAAGGCCCGGTCGTGGCTTACCAGGATGACCGTGCCTTCGTACTCGCCGATGAGCGACTCCAGCAGCTCGAGGGTGTCCACGTCCAGGTCGTTGGTGGGCTCGTCCAGCACCAGCAGGTTGGCGGGCTGGGCGAAGATGCGCGCCAGCAACAGCCGGTTGCGCTCGCCGCCGGAGAGCGCCTTCACGGGCGAGCGGGCGCGCTCCGGCGCGAACAGGAAATCCGACAGGTAGCTCGCCACGTGCTTGCGCACGCCGCCCACCTCAATCCACTCCGAACCGGGGCTGATCACGTCGGCCACCGTGGCCTCCGGATCGAGCTGGGTGCGGAACTGGTCGTAGTAGGCCACGGCAAGCCTGGTGCCGCGGCGAATGCACCCCGAGTCGGGTTCGAGCTCACCCAGCAGCAGGCGGATGAAGGTGCTCTTGCCGGCGCCATTGGGGCCCACCAAGCCCACCCGGTCGCCACGCAGGATGCGGCCGGAGAAATCGCGCACCACCGCGCGGTCGCCGAAGGCCTTGCAGACGTGCTCAAACTCGACTACCAGCTTCCCGGAGCGCTCGCCCTCCGACAGCGCCAGCGCCACCTGCCCCGGTTGCTCGCGCCGCCGGCTGCGATCCAAACGCAACTGCTCCAGCCGCCGCACCCGCCCTTCGTTGCGCGTGCGCCGCGCCTCGATACCCTTGCGAATCCACACCTCTTCCTGGGCCAGCAGCTTGTCGAACTTGGCGTTCACCACCGCCTCCGCGGCGAGCATGTCTTCCTTGCGGGCGCGGTAGGTGCTGTAATTCCCCTCGAAAGATTGCAGCCGCCCCCGGTCCAGCTCGAGGATGCGGCGTGTCACCCGGTCGAGAAAACGCCGATCGTGGGTAACCACCAGTAGCGCGCCGGGAAAGTCCTCCAGGGTTTGCTCCAACCACTCGATGGAGTCGAGGTCAAGGTGGTTGGTGGGTTCATCGAGCAGCAGCAGGCCGGGCTCGGAGACCAGCGCGCGAGCCACGGCCCCGCGCTTGCGCTGCCCGCCCGACCGCGTAGCCACATGCGCCTCGGCCTCCAGGCCAAGGCGCGACAGCGTGGCTTCCACGCGCGATTTCGCGCGCCAGCCGTCGCCATCCTCCAGAACCGACTGCAACGCGGCCAGCCGCGCCAGTGCCGCTTCGGTGTCGGTGGCGGGGTCAGCCAGCGAGGTGGCCACGTGGTGATAGTCCACGATGGCAGCGCGCACCGGCCCCAGGCCCTCGGCCACGGTTTCGAAGACCGTCGCGCCCTCCTGCAGCACCGGCTCCTGGGCAACACGCGCCATACCCAGCCCAGGCGCGCGCCACACCTTGCCGTCGTCCGGGGCGAGACCACCCGCCACCACCTGCATCAAGGTGGACTTGCCGGCGCCGTTGCGGCCGATCAAGCCGATGCGCTCGCCGGGCTCGATCACCAAGCTGGCATGGTCCAGCAACACCACATGGCCAAAGGCGTGGCTGACGTTATCGAGCGTGAGAAGGGGCATGGCAGAAGGCAGCAGGCAAGCCCCGCTGCAGGCGGGGAACGAACGGTTCAGCGACCGGCGAGGCGCTTGAGGTCTTCCAGGACCCGTGCCGGATCGGAGGGCGGGTCCACGCCGAGGTAGGCGCGCGCCACCTTGCCCTCTGGGTCGATGAGGAAGGTGTTGCGGCGCGCGATGCGGATCACACGGAAGTCCACCAGCGACCCGTAGCGCCGCGCCATCTCGCCTTCGATGTCGGCCAGCAGCGGAAAGTCGAGATTGAGCTTGCGGGCGAAGGCGGCCTGGAGCGCTGCATCGTCGGTGCTCACACCGACCACCCGCGCCCCCAGAGCGCTCAGGGCGTCCCTGGCATCGCGATAGCCCGCCGCCTGAGCCGCCGCTGGCGGCGTGTCTGCCTTGCGATAAAAGAAGATCACCAGCCACTGACCGCGAAACTCGTGCAGGTTTCGGGCGTTGCCATTGTGGTCGGGCAACAGGAACTCGGGTGCCAACGCACCAGCCGCGGGCGGCATTACGGACTGGGCCGCGGCCCCGCCAGCCAAGGCGGACATCACGGCAAGGCAGAGGGCCACTCGCCCCAGCACGGCGAACATCGGATCGAAACCCCTTTGATTGCGCACTTGCGCGGCATCGGAGAGACGCATTCACCTGGTGCCGCAAAACCGTATGCTACCTAATCACAGGGTAGCCGCAACGAAAAAACCGGCGTCTCGGCCTTCTTCGCCACGCGCTACCGCCTCGCGCTCGTGCCCCGGCACTCGCGCAGCACCGCTACAATGTGCTCTAACGCCCCGGTAGCTCAGTGGATAGAGCAACCCCCTCCTAAGGGGTAGGTCGCACGTTCGATTCGTGTTCGGGGCGCCAAGAGAATCTAGCATTTCGGCGGTACCCGAATCGGTCTCACCCTTGCGCCAGCACACTCCAAGCGCCAATGGGGCGCGCGGTAGATGGCAGGTAATCATCCGGCGGCGTGGCATCAAGCCGATGTTCCAGACTTTTTACACGAAGAACGACGCAACCCGATGGGCACGGCATGCCGAGTCCGAGGTTGACCGGAGCATTTTCCTGTAACGGTCCGAGGCCGAGCGAACGAACCTCGCGGCCCTCATCGACCGCTACCTGGCAGATTTCTCGGCTTCAGGGACCCGGCGCCGTCATGTCGGCAGCCTCATCGCCAGGCCCTTCCTGCATGGGCCTTCAATGCGGCCCAGACCGCTGAAGCACGCACCCGGAACCACAGCCGGGCCGGCATTCCGACCCGGCGCTCCTCCAGCAGCCCGGCCTCCCGCAGCGCGCGCCGTGCGCTTTCCTGCTCCCAGCGAGTCAGCCGCGCCTCCTCGGCCCACTGCTCCTGCGACTTCAGGAACCAGCCGTCGGCATCGGCGTCGAGCGACTGCGTGGCCCGGATTGCGTGCGACAGCAGCAGCGCCGCGCAGACCCCGCCGGCCACCGGCGCCAGACTGCGGTGAAAGGTGACCTGTGTGTTGAAGATGTCGAGCAGCAGGTCCGGGGAGAGCCCCAGGGCTTCGGCGCGGGCGTTCATACCGTCGCCTCGAAGTCGCGGATCACCACTTCCAGCGCGGCGATGAGCAGGTGCGGGAAGGCCTGGTGCAGCGGGTAGTACCGCGCTCGCCGGGCAGGCTCACCGATTGCCCGTCACCCGAGGTAGATCCGCTCGCGCGTGGCATGTCGGGAAGCACTACCCGGCCCGATGGCCGGCGCACGCAGAGTTCGCGGCGCAGACGCAGGGTGAGCTTGTGCAGGACCTTGAAGAGCTTCGTCATCAGCGTGGTGGACGCACCATGGCGGGTGAAGTGGGCCTGCAGCGCGTGGGCTTCGTTGACCAGCGACACGATGCGCAGGCCGGCCTGCAAGGCGTCGCCATCGACGGCCACCGCGATCTTTACGCTGCGCATCGAGGCCAGGCGGTTGAGGTCTGCCGCGAAGAGTCGCCTCAGGCTTTCGAGCATCTCGCCGGCCAGGCCGGCAGTACTGATCTCCTTCGGCCCGGCCCCGGCGAGGCGCACCGTGACGCGGTTGAGCAGGACGAGACGCACCTGCGTGTCGAGCAGCGGCAGCATCAGGTGGCCTCCCCAGCAGGTACCGATCGCGACTGCCGAAGCGCGGCGAGCAGCGCCAGGAAGGCGGCGGCTGCGCTCGTCGAGCGCCGACTTGCTGCTGCTCATGACAACACTCCCGGTACCTGGCGTCCGTCCGCAAGCATCCCCATCGGAAGCCACCAGGTGCAGGTTGGGGAAGACCGTCGGCGTGATGGACGCCGCGGCGACTTCGCCGCGGACGATGACATCGGTCAGCCCCGCGACCGGTTGCGGGGGTGAGAGCGGGAAGTACTTCGACAGCGACGGCTGCACGTCGGCGTCGACGAGGAGCACGCGCAGCCCTATGTCAGCCAGCAGTGCGTCCGGTTTGGCGGTGAGCGTCGTCTTGCCGACACCCCCCTTGGTACTCGCGATGGTGAAGGTGATCATCGATTCCTTGCCTGATCAGGACGGTGATCAGGCATACGGAGTCGCGCGGAAAATTGCCGGGGCAGTCCTTCAAATAGTCGCCCAGGCCCTGCTGGTCGAAGATCTGGCGGACGCGTTTGATCTCCTCGTAGAGCGTGCCACGCGGGATTCGGAGCCGCTCGGCGGCCTCTTTGATCGAGAGCCCCTCCTCGCCGAGCAACTGGCAAAGGCGCTGCTGGTTCGGGGTCAGGAACGCCATCGCGCGGGTCAGATCGATACGGGCGTGCCGGCTGTCCATGTCGCCCGAGGCGGCGGGGTCCGCCTGCCCGTCGGCTAAAACGTCGCCGAGCGTGATGCCGTCCTCCGTGCCATTGAGCGGCGCATCAAGCGAAAGCGCGCCGGGGTCACCGGCGCGCTTGTTTGCGGTCATCTCACGGACCATGTCCGTGAGTTTGTTGCGGAGTACCTGTGCCATGTACGACACCGGTGATCGTGGATCTGGCTCTGGCGGTATTCACCGCCGCGCCACGATCCAGTGCGCCAGGCACTCCTGAATCAGATCCTCGAACTCCTCACGCTCCAGGATCCTGTGCTTGCGCCGGTGTTCACTGACCAGCTTTTTCGCAGTGGCAATTTCCCAATTGCCCAGCCCCTGCTCTTCTTTGAGAGCCATGTCCCCTCCCGTCGGCTTGACGGACAGGGGATCGGGCGAAACTCAATAGGGGTAGATGGACTGATGGCCTAGGTAATGGGTCTATTTCCTTGGTCTGTGCCTCCTCTCGACAGCAGGACCCGACACTTTTCGCGCGGAATCCGTAACCCGATACCAAGGTGGATGCCGATAGGTGCCGACGCTTGGCGACAGACGTTGCCTGGCAGACAACTATTGACGCGGCCGCCCTGGTCCCCTGCGAGGCGATGACCCTTGTGGGGAACGTGTTCATGCACTGCTGCGTGTCAGCAGTGCGGACAGCGAAGTCGCGACTGGCCGCACCGGCGCTACAGGTTGCAGCTAGAGGACGGCTATGAAACGGGGTTATGGATTAACGAGAGGTGCACAGGCCAGTGCGCAGACAACGGCGCGCGCTGTGACGCCGGCAAGAGGGCTAACGCCGGATACGATCAGCGAAGGCGACACGCAGGCTGGCGAACGAGCACAGGAGACCCGCGGCGACTTCGCCGCTCGCGCGATCCGCGAGATGCTCAAGACGGCGGGAGCCGACCCGAAGTCCCTGCGCCGCACGATCCGCCGCACCGAGCTACGCCAGATCGTGCCGCTGGCCGACTCGACGATCTACGAGATGGAGCGCCGCGGCGAATTCCCGCAGCGGTTCTTGCTTACGCCACGGTGTGTGGTGTGGGATCTGGCGGAGGTGATGGCCTGGCTGGATAGCCGGAGGCGCGGTGGTGACGGCGGAGTGAAGAAGGCGCCAGCGCCGGACTATCGGTTGAGGACACGTATTCGATGATCGGGACGACCGGCGTAAAGGTAGCGATTGCGACCGAAGGCAGTCCGATTTGGAATGGCAGCGCTCGGCCAGGCGCAGTCATCCGCTCGCGACAGCTCGCAGGCTGCTGACCATACCACGGGCTGTGCGCTGAAGAATTACTTCCAGCGGGTGCCAGGCAACTTTGAGAAGCCTGAATAGCAAGAGGTGAAGACCGGACAACGACAACGGGTGAGCGTCCTGCTCGCGTAGCGCCCATCAGGCTGGCGCGGCGAGTCGCACGCCGCGAAATGACTCGCTCTGTTGCAAGGCCGCGCTACGGCGGTCACCAAGATCGACCATCGCGTCAAGCACCTGTAGCAGCTTGCGGGCCAGAGCAGCCGGCAACGGATGCTGTCGGTCGGCGTGCGCCTGCACCAGCGCCGCGATCGCGGCTGGTACCAAGGAGCCCTTCCAGCCCGCAGGCAGGCGCCCATCGACGATCTGCGCCAGCACTTGGTCGGCGAATGTGTCAGCCGGGTAGGCGGCACCGGAACGTTCGCATAGCGTGACGAACTGGCGAGCGACGTAGGGGTGCCAGCCGGCGACGCGAACCATGCGGTCAACCAGCGACATCACTTGGCCAAGGTCATCCCAGACGCCGTTGGCGAAGCGCGTGGCGCCGGGGGCGTGCTCGACTACCACGAACATCAGCGAATCGACTAGCTTCGGCAGGTCGAAGCCGCCCATGCGGCCGTCGTTGTAAGGCGAACGGCGCAGGGCGTCATTCTCCAACGTTCGATCGAGTACGGCCTGCAGCAGGTGCAGGGTGTCATCGCGGACCTCCGGCGCATCGAGGACTTCGCCGCAGACCAATGACACAGTGAACGGCGCGAGCAGCCGCATCGCGATCTCGTCAGGCTGCGCAAGGATCGGCCGCAGCAACCTCTGCAAGATCTCGTCGGCTGGAAGATGGGGGGCAACGCTTGCCACCATCCGACCCAGCTGATCCTCCCACTCGTACAGGTTTGCATCGCCACGCTCGCGGCCGCGGCGCCGCTCGGTTCGCCACACCGGGTTGATCGTGTCGAGCGTCCAGCCGATATACGCCTCGAGGGCGTCGACAAAGTGCGCACGGCCAGCGCTCGCCATGACCACCGCCACTGGGACTCTCTGCAAGACGTTCGCGGCGTACCGGCCGTCCCACAGATGGTCGGTGCTCTGCCACCCTTCGTCTTCTTCCCCGTCGAGAGTCTGCGGATTCTCAGCGTCCGGCGCGGCCCGCACCCAAGAAGGCCGTGGGCGCACCCAGGCAGGCAGCGGCCCTTGCGCACGGTACTCGTCGAGTGCCGCGGCCATCGTCGCGGCACGGTGGTCCGATTCCACCTGCCGCCGTGCCTCGGTGTCTAGCCGGTGCATGTCTCGCCTGCTTACGAGCTGCGCCAACCGCAACCCGAGGTTCAGGCCACACCAGGCGAACCGCGCGTCGCGCTGCCAGCAGCCAGCGACGCCGGACAGCGCAACGAACGAAACCGCATCGAGCGGGTGCGCAATCAAGCGATAGAGCGCTTCGCGGTCGGCAGGATATTCGCGGGCCGATCTGATACGCGCGGCCAACGCATGTGCCACGA
>DAIPHN010000089.1:0-12976 GCA_036771335.1 Burkholderiales bacterium | reverse complement strand
GAACTGTTCGGCCGGCCTGGCGTCAGTGGCAAACCAGAGGCCTTCCACACCTATTCGATGCGCCAGGCCATCGAGGAGGGCTTCATCCTCGACGTGCTGCGCAACTACACCACCTACAGCACCTGGTTCAAGTTCGTGAAGACGGTGGAGGACGACCCCACCATCCCGAAGAAGAAGGGAGCCAAGGCGCTCGCGAAGTTCAAGGAACTGCACCCGCACAACATCGAACAGAAGACGGAAGTGATGGTCGAGCACTTCCGCGAGCATGTCCGGCACCAACTGGGTGGCCGCGGCAAGGCGATGGTAGTGACGGCCAGCCGCATCCAGGCGGTGCGATACAAGCTGGCGTTCGAACGCTACATCCAGGAGCAGGGATACACCGACATTCGCTCCCTGGTGGCCTTCAGCGGCACGGTCAAGGACCCGGACACCGGTGTCGAGTACACGGAGCCCGGCATGAATCCGGATGCCGTGACAGGCAAGCCCATTCCCGAAAGCCAGCTGCCCGAGCGGTTCGGCTCCAGTGACTATCAAGTGCTGCTCGTGGCGAACAAGTACCAGACGGGCTTCGACCAGCCGCTGCTGTGCGCGATGTACGTGGACAAGCGGCTGGACGGCGTTCAAGCGGTGCAGACCCTGTCGCGCCTGAACCGCAAGATCGCCGTCAAGGACGAACCCTGCGCGCTGGACTTCGTCAACAAGCCCGAGGAGATCTACGCAGCATTCAAGCCGTACTTCGGCTCCACCAGCCTGCAGGAGTCAGCGAAGCCGGAGATGCTGCCCGCAATCAAGCACGAGCTGGATCAATTGCAGGTTTACCACTGGAGCGAAGTCGAAGCATTCGCCCGCATCTTTTATCGCCAGCCGGACAAGCAGAACCCTGCCGATCACGCCCACATGCAGCGTCACCTGCAGCCGGCCGTGGATCGCTTCAAGGCCATCGAGGACGAATCGGTGCGGTCGGCCTTCCGCGACAAGCTGGGCGGGTACGTGCGGATGTATTCGTTTCTGAGCCAGATCCTGCCGTATGCCGATCCCGACCTGGAAATGCTCTACAGCTACGGGCGCTTCCTGCTGCCGCACCTGCCGCTGGACCGTGACAACACGGTGGTCAAGATCGGCAACGAAGTTGAGCTGCAGTACTACCGCTTGCAGCGAGTGACCAGTGGATCGATTGAACTGAAGGTCGGCGAGCCCGAGGGCGTTTACAGCCCGACGGACGTCGGTACCGGGAAGCCCAAGGAAGAAAGGGCGCCGCTGTCCGAAATCATCCAGGTGCTGAACGAGCGCTTCGGCACCACGTTCACGGAGGAGGATCGGCTGTTCTTTGACCAGATCAAGGCAAGAGCAGCGGCCAACAGCCAGGTGATCCAGACCGCCATGGCCAACCCGCTGGACAAGTTCCAACTCGGGGTGCGCAAGCTGATCGAGGACTTAATGATTCAGCGGATGGCAGAGAACGACAAGATCGTCACGCGCTACATGGATGACGGTGACTTCCAACGCACGGCCTTCCCCATCTTGGCCAAAGAGATCTTCGAGACGGTCCACGCCCAGCAGAACCCGGCGGGGGGCAGCGCGCCCTGAACGAACCCGCTGGAGCCCGCGCCAGTGCTCGTAAGCTCGCGAGGCGCTTTTCCACTGGGTAAACTATCCGCCACCACTGCTTCCCTTCACGCGCCTCCCGAGCGCGACGCCTGCCGCGGTCCGTGACCTCCACGTGGTCCACGCTGAGACGCGGCGCCTGACCGGGGCGCTCTCTCATCCTGGCGGCCTGAACCAGCCGGGAGCGGACGCGGGAGGCCATGTCTCAGAGTCTGGCTGATGCCCGGTTGACCGGCCCTGTTCATGCGGGCCCCGATCCCCCTTCCAGGGGCTGCGCGGGCGGCGCCGAGCCAGACCCTGGGCACCGCCGCCGGTCCGCTGACCGTCACCCCGGCGCCCGCGTCGCGGCGGAGGGTCAACTGGACGACGCACTTGAGGCCGTGCAGGCGGCTCTAGCGAGCCTGCCCGACAACCTTCGGTTGCTGTTCGACTGCGCAAGCCCGCTGGTTCGCCTGCTGGAGCAGAGAGGCCCTGCGGTGCATCGGCCACGTGCGCCGTTTTGCCTCGGACACGCGCCGCCCAGGGGAGCTGACGGCCCGGCTGGAGCCCTTGCAAGGACGCGAAGCTAGACGCCTCTAGGCCGGCACGCGCAGCGCGCCCCAGGCGCGGCTCGCCTGTGGCCTGTTGTACACTCGCCGCCCGCAGTATCTCCCTTCTTCCTGCGTCCGCAGCATGTCCGACGACGATTTCCCCGATTCCCCCGACGAAGACAGCGAAGCCGGCTGCCGCCAGCTGCTGCAGGTCGGCGGCGACGCCGCCGACCTGCGCGAGTTCCGCCGCGCGCTGGAGGAATCTGAGCGCTGGGGCAGCGAAATCGACTGGTTCCTCAAGTTCGGCGAGTTCGACCCGGTGCCCGACCCCTTGTTCAGGGACTCCGCACGCACCATGGGGCGCTTGTGCGCCTATCTGCGCGAGCGCTGGGGCGATTACGCCGACTCCAGCCACCCGGTTTACATGGTTGCCATGGAGGAGCGCTCGGTCACCTACGAGTTCTACACCAGCCGAACCCCGTTGCTTGGTCTGGCGCGCATGCTCTCCGAGGAGTATCCGAAGCTGCGCTTCACGATCGAGTACATCTACCCCGACGGCACCGGCTATGACGGCCGCGTCACCTATGAACGCGGCGAGATGTCCGACGGGCTGGAGGAGACCTACGAGTACATGTCCCACTCGGATTTCGAGGAATTCGCCGGCTTCAAGGTCCGTGACCGCCTTTCCGTCACCTGCCACGCGCGCGGCGGGACCGCGGCGGTCATCTCCGACCTAAAGTCCGGCAAGTGGGACCTGTCCTTCGCCGTGGAAACCGCACTCAAGTGGGGCCAGGCGGCGGTGAGCTTCTTCGTCTTCCACCACGAGGCCTACACCTGCGAGACGGAGTCCTACAAGGGCATGGACTCCTTCGTGGTGAGCGTAGGCTTCGAGCGAGCTGACCTGGGCGAACCTGCGCGACCGGTGGTGGTTTCCTTGCTGCCGGAGGGTGTGCAGGCGCCCGACTTCAACCATGTGATCCAGGGTAGCGAGCACCAGTCGCGCCGTATCGCGCTCGCCGACGGTGGTTTCCTCGTGGAGCTGGCGCGCTGTGACCGCCTGGCCGATCCTTACTGGCACATCGACCAGCTGCGCCTGCGTTGTTACCGCGATGCCTCCCGCAAGGTGGTGGCGATCGTATTCGACTCCGCCGCGGACACCGCGGGCAAGGGTGCGCAGCCCACGCCGCCGCGCGCCAAGGGCGGCAAGGTCTACATGTTCCCCGAGTCCAAGACGCGGCACTGAGCGCCGCGTCTCCTAGATCTCGACCTGGGTTCCCAGTTCCACCACGCGGTTGGTGGGAATGCGGAAGAACTCGGTGGCGCTGGCAGAGTTGCGCGACAGAGCGGCGAACAGCTTCTCGCGCCACGGCGGCATGCCGGGCGCCCTGGTGGGCACGATGGTCTGACGCGACAGGAAGAACGAAGTCTCCATCATGTCGAACTCCAGGCCCAGGGCATTGGGCAGCGTAAGCGCGAGGGGCAGGTCCGGCTCGTCCTTGAAACCGTAGCGCACGCTCATGCGGAAGAAGCCGGCGCCCAATTCCGACACGTCCACGCGCTGGGCGTCCTCCACGAACGGGACGTTTTCGGTGAGCACCGTGAGCAGCACCACGCGCTCGTGCAGCACCTTGTTGTGGTTCAGGTTGTGAAGCATGGCGTGGGGCACGCCCTCCCGCCCGGCGGTGAGGAACACCGCCGTGCCGGGCACGCGCTGCGGCGGATGAGCGGTGATGGAGGCCAGGAAGGGCTCCACAGGAATGGCGCCCGGACGCAGGCGGTCGAACAGCAGCTCGCGCCCGCGCCGCCAGGTGGAAATCACCAGGAACACCGCCGCGGCGATGGCGAGCGGAAACCATCCGCCCTGGAACACCTTGACCGCGTTGGCGCCCAGGAACGCCAGGTCGATGGCGAGCAGCGCGCCGCACAGCGCCAGACCCGCGGCGCGCCCCCACCGCCACACCCGGCTGATCACGAAATACAGCAGCACGGTGTCGATGGCCATGGTGCCCGTCACCGCGATGCCGTAGGCCGAGGCCAGCGCGCTGGAGGATCCGAAGCCCATCACCAGCGCCAGCACCGCCACCAGCAGCGCCCAGTTGATCCACGGCATGTACACCTGGCCCATCTGCTTCTCGGAGGTGTGGTGCACCGTCAGCCGCGGGCAGTAGCCGAGCTGGATCGCCTGGCGCGTGAGCGAGTAGGCCCCCGAGATGACCGCCTGGGAGGCGATCACCGTGGCCAGCGTGGCCAGCATCACCAGCGGATAGAGAGCCCAGCCGGGCGCCATGCGAAAGAACGGGTGGGCGGCGGCGGAAGGGTCGGACAGCAGCAGCGCGCCCTGGCCGAAATAGTTGAGCACCAGGGCCGGGAAAACGGCGGCGAACCACGCCAGCCGGATCGGCGCGCGCCCGAAATGCCCCATGTCGGCGTACAGCGCCTCGGCGCCGGTCACCGCCAGCACCACCGCGCCCAGCGCGAGAAAGCCTGCCAGGCGGTTGTCCAGGAAGAACCCCACCGCCCAGGCGGGGTTGAGGGCCAGCAGCACGTGGGGGTTGCGCAGGATCTGCGCCACGCCCAGCACGGCCAGTACCAGAAACCAGGTGAGAGTAATGGGCCCGAACAGCGCGCCCACCGCCCCGGCGCCCTTGAACTGCACCACGAACAGCGCCACGATTACCGCCAGCGTGATGGGAACGATGTAGGAGTCCAGCACCGGCGTGGCCACCGACAGGCCTTCCACCGCCGACAGCACGGAGATCGCGGGGGTTATGATGCTGTCACCGTAGAACAGCGCCGCGCCGAACATGCCCAGGCTCATCAGCCACCAGCGGCCGCGCGAGCCACGCGCCGAAGTGTCCACCACCAGCGACATCAGCGCCATGATGCCGCCCTCGCCGCGGTTGTCCGCGCGCATCACCAGCGTCACGTACTTGAGGGTGACGAAACTCATGAGCGACCAGAACACCAGCGACAGCACCCCGAGCACGTTGTCATGGGTGAGCGCCAGCCCGTGCACGGGGCCGAAGGCCTCCTTCATCGTGTACAACGGGCTGGTGCCGATGTCGCCGAACACCACGCCCACGGCGCCCAGAGCCAGAGCGGCCAGGCTGCTGCGGGCGGGCTGGTTTGGCGACGTGCCGGCGACAGCGGCTGTCGGGGGGACGTGGTCTTGGAAAGCGTCGTTCATGTAGGACCCGCGGCGCATGCTAGCACTGCCCATGCTGCGGCGCAGTGGAGGCGCTGCGCCGCACCGGCCCCGCCTGCGCGGCGGCCTCGGCCATGGCTGCCGACGAGGCTCTTTTTGGAGAGGGTCTGATATGGCAGCGTCAGCACCGTGAAGATCCTGGTCCTCCATGCTCACCCGCGGAGCAAGAGCTCCGTCGTTCAACGGGCCATGCTGAGCGCTATCTCCGGCCTCGACGGCGTCACCATCGCCGATCTGTACGCCGAGTATCCGGACCTCCACATTGATGTGGCGCGCGAGCAGCAGCGCCTGCTGACCCACGACGTGATCGTCCTGCAGCATCCCTTCTACTGGTATTCCTCTCCGGCCATCGTCAAGGAATGGCTCGATCTGGTGCTGGAGAACGGCTGGGCCTACGGGCCGGGCGGCACCCGGCTCGCGGGGCGTTTCCTGATGTCCGCCATTTCCACTGGCGGCCCGGCGGAGGCCTACCAGCACGGTGGGCGCAACCGCTTCGAGCTGGCCGAGCTGTTGAGCCCCTTCAACCAGACGGCCTATCTGTGCTCCATGGCCTATCTCGCCCCCTTTGTGATCTATGCGGGCCGCCGCCTGTCCCCCGCCCAGCTGGCCAGCGCCGCCGGGTCCTACCGGGACTTCATCGCCGGACTGTGTGACGGCTCCATTGACCCTCTGTCGCGGCTCGCCCCCGGCTTCACCTTGCCGCCGGGCTTTCGCGGCACGCAGCGCTGATGCATCCGCAAGCGCTGCTGCTCGGCGCCTTCGTCTATCTGAGCGCAGCCGTGATCGCGGCACCGCTGGCCAAACGGCTTGGCCTCGGGTCGGTGCTGGGCTATCTGGTGGCCGGCATGGTGATCGGCCCGTCGGTTCTGGGGCTCATCGGCCGGGAGGGGGCGGATGTCATGCACTTTGCCGAGTTCGGCGTGGTGGTGATGCTGTTCCTTGTAGGCCTGGAGTTGCAACCCGCCACGCTCTGGACGCTGCGCCGGCCGATCGTCGGGCTGGGCGGGTTGCAGGTGGTGGTCACCGCGCTGGCCCTGGGCGCGGGCGCCCTGGCGCTAGGCTTTTCCTGGCAGGCCGCGCTCACCACGGGCCTCATCCTGGCCATGTCATCTACCGCCATCGTTCTGCAGAGCCTCGGCGAGCGCGGCCTGCTCAGGACGGCATCAGGCCAGTCCTGCTTCTCGGTGCTGCTGTTTCAGGACATCGCGGTGATTCCCATTCTGGCTCTGCTGCCGCTGCTGGCCACTGTCCAGCCCGAGAATGTTCACGGCGTAACGTTGATCGGCGATCTGCCCGGCTGGGCCCAGACGCTGGCGGTTCTGGCGGCGGTGGGCGCCATCGTGCTGGCCGGCCGGTTCCTGACCCGCCCGCTGTTCAGGCTGGTGGCCGAAACCGGCAGCCGCGAGGTTTTCGTGGGCCTGGCGCTGGTGATGGTCGTGGGCATCGCGCTGCTCATGCAGCAGGTGGGGCTCTCGGCGGCGCTTGGTACCTTCCTCGCGGGCGTGGTGCTGGCCGACAGCGAGTACCGCCACGAGCTGGAGTTGGACCTGGAGCCCTTCAAGGGCCTGCTGCTGGCGGTTTTTTTTATCGCGGTGGGCGCCGGCATCGACTTTTCCCTGCTGCTCCATCAGCCGCTGATGGTCCTGGGCGCGGTGCTGGGTTTCATCGCGGTCAAGCTCGGGGTTCTCTTCCTGCTGGCGCGGCTGTTCGCCATGAGCCGCCCGGACGCGTGGCGCTTTTCCTTTTCCCTGGCGCAGGGCGGCGAGTTCGCCTTCGTGCTGCTCTCCTTCGCAGCCGGACTGCGGCTGCTGGACCCTTCTCAGTCGGGCCTGCTCGTTGCGGTGGTGGCCCTTTCCATGGCGGCGGCTCCGCTGCTGATGATCTTCGATACACGGGTGGTGCAGCCGCGCTTCGCCGGCAAGGCCGCCCCGCGTGCCAGCGACAAGATCGCCGAAACCGGCGCCAGGGTGATCATCGCCGGTCACGGCCGCTTCGGCATGACCGTGGGCCGGCTACTGCAAGCAAGCGGCATTCGCGCCGTGGTGCTCGATCACGACGCCGAACAGATTGAGGCCCTGCGCCGGTTCGGCTTCCGCGTCTATTACGGCGACGCCTCGCGCCACGATCTTCTGGAGGCGGCGGGCGCCGCGCAGGCCGAGGCGCTGGTGATCGCCATCGACGAGCCGGAAAAGGCGCTGGAGATCGTAGAAACGGCGCGACGCCACTTCCCGCAGCTGCACCTCTTCGCCCGCGCCCGCAACCGCGTGCACGCCTATCGGCTGATCAATGCCGGGGTCGAGGCTGTGCACCGCGAGGTGTTCGCTTCCTCCGTCGATCTTGGCCAGCAGCTCCTCGTATGCCTCGGCGTGCACCCCTTCGAGGCCCATCGCGCCGCGCGGCGCTTCAAGGCCCCCGACGAACAGCAGTTGCGCCGCAGCGCGGCGCCCGTGGACGACACCGAGCGCCTCAGGGACCTTGCGCGGCAGGGACGGGAGGACATCGAGCGCGTGCTGGCCGCCGACGCAAGCGGCACCGACCCGTCACCGGACCACGCGTGGCAGGCGCCCGATGCCATGCCGGCGACGGACCCGGCCGTCCCCGGCGCCCAGGCCGGATAACCCGCCGCGGCGCTGTGAAGGGCTGCCGCCGCGCATTGAGCCCGACCGGCAGGCTCGCATACCATCGCACGGTAAACCGTCCCGAGGTGTTCCATGCGCCAGCCCATACACAGCCCCGACGCACCCGCCGCCATCGGCATCTACTCCCAGGCCCTGCGCTGCCATGGCCTGGTGTACCTGTCCGGGCAGACGCCCCTCGACCCCGCCACGGGGGTGCTGGTGTCCGGCGGCATCGAGGCGCAGATCCACCAGGTGTTCCGCAATCTGCAGGCAGTGGCGGCGGCGGCCGGCCGCAGCCTGGATGATGCGGTGAAGGTGCAGGTCTACCTCACGGACCTGGCCGATTTCCCGAGGCTCAACGAGATCATGGCGGGCTACTTCCGACAGCCCTGGCCGGCACGCACCACGGTGCAGGTGGCCGGCCTGCCGCGCGGCGCCGCGGTCGAGGTGGACGCCATCCTTGCCGACGGCTGAGGGGCCGCGCCGCGCCGCGGGCACGGGCGCGAACGCCTTCGAGGGCATCGCACCCGGCGTGGCCGAGCGGCTGGCCCGGCGCGGCCGGAGGCGCCTGTGCGACCTGGTGCTGCACCTGCCGCTGCGCTACGAGGACGAGACGCGGCTGTTCTCCATCGCCCAGGCGCCCGCGGGCGTGCTCACGCAGGTGGAGGGAACGGTGGTGGACGCGGACGTGAAGTACCGACCGCGCCGGCAACTGGTGGCGCGGGTGCGCGATGCTGGCGGCGAGCTGGCGGTGCGGCTGCTCAACTTCTACCCGAGCCAGCAGAAGCAGTTGCTGCCAGGGGCGCGGGTGCGCCTGGTGGGCGAGATCCGGCAGGGTTTCTTCGGCGCGGAGATGGTCCACCCGCGCATCCGCGTGGTGCGCGAGGGCGAGGCGCTGCCCGACCGGCTCACGCCCGTGTATCCCGCCACCGCTGGCCTGTCCCAGTTCGCGCTGCGCCAGGCTGTGGGCAGGGCGCTATCGCGCTGCGACCTGTCCGAGCCGCTGCCCGCGGCGCTGGTGAAGCGCCTGGGGCTTCCCTCATGCGAAGCGGCCGTGCGGCTGCTGCACGACCCGCCGCCCGACGTGCGGCTCGACGCTCTGGAGCAGCGCACGCACCCGGCGTGGCAGCGGGTCAAGTTCGACGAGCTGCTCGCCCAGCAGCTGTCCATGCGCATGCACCGCCGCTCGCGCGATGCCGCCCGGGCCGAGCCGCTCGGCGACGGCGGCGTGCTGGCGCAGCGGCTGGCGGCGTCGCTGCCTTTCCGGCTCACCGAGGCTCAGCAGAGGGTGCTCGCCGAGATCCGCGCCGACCTTGCCCGCCCGCGCCCCATGCAGCGGCTGCTGCAGGGCGACGTGGGCAGCGGCAAGACCATCGTGGCGGCGCTGGCGGCCGCCTGTGCCGTGCAGGATGGCTGGCAGGCGGCGGTGATGGCGCCCACCGAGATCCTGGCCGAGCAGCATTACGCCCGGTTCCGTGGCTGGTTCGAGCCGCTCGGGTTGGAGGTGGCGTGGCTGTCGGGCAGCCTGGGCGCGAGGGCGCGCCGCGCGGCACTCGCGGCGGTGGAGCAGGGGCGCGCGGCCCTGGCCGTGGGTACCCATGCGCTGTTCCAGGAGGCGGTCAGCTTTCCCAGGCTGGCGCTGGCCATCGTGGACGAGCAGCACCGCTTCGGCGTTCACCAGCGGCTCGCCCTGCGGCTGAAGGGTGCCGGCGGCGATGCGCTGCCCCACCAGCTCATGATGAGCGCCACGCCCATCCCGCGCACGCTGGCCATGAGCTTCTACGCCGACCTGGACGTGTCGGTCATCGATGCGCTGCCGCCGGGGCGCAAGCCGGTGGTGACCAAGCTGGTGTCGGAGGAGCGGCGTGAAGCGGTGCTGGCGCGGGTGCGCGAGGCCTGTGAGGCCGGCGGCCAGGCCTACTGGGTGTGCCCGCTCATCGAGGAGTCGGAGCAGCTGCAGCTCAAGACGGCCCTGGACACCCACGCGGTTCTGGAGGCGGCGCTGCCGGGGCTTTCGGTGGGCCTGGTGCACGGCCGCCTGGCGCCCGCCGAAAAGGCTGCCGTGATGGCCGAGTTCCAGGCCGGTCGCGTGCAGGTTCTGGTGGCCACCACGGTAATCGAGGTGGGAGTGGATGTTCCCAGCGCGGCGCTGATGGTGAGCGAGCATGCCGAGCGCATGGGTCTTTCCCAGTTGCACCAGTTGCGCGGCCGGGTGGGTCGCGGCGCGGCGGAGTCGGCCTGTGTGCTGCTCTACCAGAAGCCGCTCGGCGCCATGGCCCGGGAGCGGCTCAAGATCATCTACGAGAATACCGACGGCTTCGAGATCGCCCGGGAGGACCTGCGCCTGCGTGGCCCCGGCGAGCTGCTGGGCGCGCGGCAGAGCGGCGTGCCGATGCTGCGCTTTGCCGATCTGGTGGCCGACGCTGCGCTGCTGGAGACCGCGCGCGATGCCGCCGCATGGCTGCTCGAGCACCATGAGGCGGCAGCCCGGGCGCACGTGCAGCGCTGGCTCGGGGGACGGGACGCGCTGCTGCGGGTCTGAGAGCCTGGACGCCGCCGGGGAGTTCACCGGAGGCTGGGATATGATGGAACGCACTTTGACGCGCCCCCGCGCATGAGCGCCGCCGCCCTCTCGCCGCTCGCCGTCATTCTCGGCGTGGTGGCCTACTGGATCATCCTCGGCATGGTCGGCCTGTGGCTGGGCCGCGACCGCGACGCGGTGCACGTGCTCTATCCGGCGGGGGCCGTGGGCGCGCTGCTGCTGGCATGGTGCGGCTGGCTCTGCCTGGGTGCGCCGCCGCAGACGCTGGTGCTGCCGCTGGGCCTGCCGGAACTGCCCTTTCACCTGCGCGCCGACGCGCTGTCGGGGTTCTTCCTGCTGTTGCTCGGCCTAACCGCCGCCGGCGTGCTGACCTACGCCACCGGCTACTTCCGCGGCGGCGCCGACCTGCACCCCGGCCTCACCTGCCTCCAGCTGCATCTGTTCCTGGCCGCCATAGCCCTGGTGCTGGTGGCCGACGACGCCTACCTGTTCGTGGTGGCCTGGGAGTGCATGGCGCTGGCCTCCTACTTCCTGGTGGTGACCGACCACAAGGTGGCGCAGATCCGCAGCGCCGGTTTTATCTACCTGCTGCTGGCCCACGTGGGCGCGGTGGCCGTCCTGCTCGCCTTCGGCGTGCTGCAGGCCGGTGCCGGCCAGTACACCTTCGAGGCCATGCGCGGGGCGTCGCGCAGCCAACACTGGGCCGGGCTTGCCTTCGCGCTGGCGCTGCTGGGCTTCGGTGCCAAGGCCGGGTTCCTGCCATTGCACGCCTGGCTGCCGGAGGCCCATCCGGCCGCGCCCTCGCCGGTGTCGGCGCTCATGAGCGGCGTGATGCTGAAGACCGCTGTGTATGGCCTGCTGCGGGTGGGCTTCGATCTCGCCGGAGAGCCGGCGGCCTGGTGGGGCGCAACCGCGCTGGCGGTAGGCCTGCTGAGCGCCCTCTACGGGGTGATGTTCGCCGCCGTGCAGACCGACATGAAGCGGCTCCTCGCCTGGTCATCCATCGAGAACATGGGCATGGTGCTGGCGGCCCTCGGGCTTGCGCTGGTGTTCCGCCACCACGGCATGACGGCCCTGGCGGCGCTGGCGCTGGCCGCAGCGCTGTATCACTGCCTCAACCACGCGCTCATCAAGAGCCTGCTGTTCTGCGCCACCGGCTCGGTGATGCACGCCACCGCCCGGCGAAGCCTCGGCCACCTCGGGGGCCTGGCGCGGCGCATGCCGTGGGTGGCGGCCACGGCGCTGGTGGGGGCGCTGGCCATTGCCGGCCTGCCGCCGTTGAACGGCTTCGCCTCCGAGTGGCTGCTGCTCCAGGCCTTCCTGGCATCGCCCGGCATCCCGGGCTCCTATCTGCGCATGCTGGTGCCCGTGGCCACGGCGGCGCTGGTGCTGGCGGCGGCGCTTTCCGCCTACGTGATGGTCAAGTTCTATGGCGTGGTGTTCCTGGGCCGCCCGCGGGAGCCCGGCCTGGCGCAGGCGCGCGATGCCGGGCCGTGGGAGCGCGGCGCCCTCGCGGGGCTGGCGGCGGCCTGCGTGCTGCTGGGGTTGCTGCCGGTGGCAGTGCTGCGCGCCTTGGAGCCGGTGGCCGTGCAGCTGCTGGGGGAGGGTCTCGGCGCGTCCCTTGAGGGCGGATGGCTGTTCCTTACGCCGGTCTCGGCGCAGCAGGCAAGCTACTCGCCGCCGCTGTTCCTGGCGGTGATCGCCGCCGCCATCGCTGGCGCCTGGCTGCTGGTGCGGCAGGTCTGGCGCGGACGCACCCGCCGCGCCGACCCGTGGGACTGCGGCTATCCGGCCCAGACCGCCCGCATGCAGGACAGCGCCGAGGGCTTCGGCCAGCCCGTCAAGCAGATCTTTGAGCCCTTCTTCCGCATCGAGCGCCACGTGCCCGATCCCTTCGACGAGGCGCCGCGCTACAGCGCGCGCACCAGCGACCGCCTCTGGCACTGGCGCTACCTGCCGGTGGCCGCGGTCCTCGCCCGGCTGTCCGCCGCGCTCGCGCCGCTGCACAGCGGCCGCATGCACTTGTGCCTCGTGTACAGCTTCGTCACCCTGCTGTTCCTGCTGCTGGTAATCCGTGCCTGAAGCCGGCCCGGCGGCGGCCCTCGCGGCTTCGCAACTGATCGAGACGCTGGTGCCGGTGGTGATAGCGCCGCTGCTGGCGGGCTGGGTGGCCCAGTGCCGCGCCTGGTTCGGCAGTCGCAGCGGGCCGGGGATGCTCCAGCCCTGGCGGGTGCTTCTCAAGTTGTTCGCCAAGGAGTCGGTGGTGGCGCGCGACACCTCGTTCCTGCTGCGCTTCGCGCCCTACTGCGTGTTCGGCTGCATGGTGCTGGCGGCGAGCATCGTGCCCATGGTGGCCGCCGGCGGGCCGTTTTCGCCCGCGGCCGACGTGATCGCGCTGGTGGGGCTGCTGGCCACGGCCCGGGTCTTCATGGCGCTGGCCGCCATGGACGCCGGCACGGCCTTCGGTTCCATGGGT
>DAIPHN010000088.1:0-12984 GCA_036771335.1 Burkholderiales bacterium | reverse complement strand
CCAGAATCAGTCCGGCGCTCAGGTCCAGCCGCCAGGGGTTGGCGGCGTGGGCCATGAGCGCCAGCGCGGCGGCGAACAGCACGGCGCTGAGTGCGGTGACGCGGCCGGCACCGTGGCGGTCCACCACCGCGCCCACGAAGGGTTGCAGGGCACCCCACAGCAGGTTGGACAGCGCCATGGCGAAGGCGAAGGTGGAGCGCCCCCAGCCGTAGTCCTGGCTCATGGGCAGCAGGAACAGCCCGAGGGTCTGGCGCGCCCCCATGGACAGGGACAGGATAGCCGCGCCGCACACCAGCACGACCGCCGGGGTGCGCCAGTCTCCCCGGCCCACGCTTGTCACCGCCGGGCTCAGCAGTCCCGGCTCAGGGCAGCTGCTCGCCGAGCGGATGCGCGGCCAGCACCCGGTCGGCCTCGGCTTCCTCGGCGCTCTTCACGCGCCGCACCAGCAGCGTGTAGAAGGTAGGCACCACGAACAGGGTGAGCAGCGTGCCCACCACCAGGCCGCCCACGATTACTGAGCCGATGGGATGGCGGGTCTCGGCGCCGGCGCCCTTGGCGATCATGAGCGGCACGGCGCCCAGCACCATGGCGCCCGTGGTCATGAGGATGGGGCGCAGGCGCAGCGTGGCCGCCTCCACCACGGCCTCCACCTTGTCGCGCCCGGTACGGCGCAACTGATTGGCGAACTCCACGATCAGGATGCCGTGCTTGGTGATCAGGCCCACCAGCATCACCAGCCCAATCTGAGAGTAAACGTTGAGCGTGCCGCCGCGGCTGGTCTTGGAGTCGATATACAGGGCGAGCAGGGCACCGGTCATGGCCAGGGGCACCGTGAGCATGATCACGAAGGGGCCCAAGAAGCTCTCGAACTGCGCCGCCAGCACCAGGTAGATGAAGACCAGCGCCAGCACAAAGGTAAGCGCGATCTCGGCACCAGCCTCGCGGAACTCGCGGGACTGGCCGTCCAGGTCGGTCTGTACCGCGCCGGCCAGCTCCTCCTTGACGGTGTTGTCCATGAACTCGAGCACCTGCCCCATGGTGTAGCCGGGGTTGATGTTGCCGTCGATCACCGCCGCGCGCAGGCGGTTGAAGTGGTTCAGTTCCTTGGGAGCCACGGTCTCCTTCACCGCCACCAGGTTGGAGAGCTGGTTGAGGCGCCCGTCGGCGCCGCGCACGTAGATGGCGGTGAGATCGTCGGGCCGCACCCGGTCCTTGTTCTCCAGTTGCACGACCACGTCGTACTGCTTGCCTTCGCGCTTGAAGCGCGTCACCTGCCGGCCGCCCAGCAGCGTCTCCATGGTGCGGCCGATGGTGTCCACTTCCACGCCCACGGCGGCGGCCTTCTCGCGGTCCACCTCCACGGCGAGCTGGGGCTTGTTGAGCTTGAGGTCCGTGTCCAGGGCAGTGAGGCCGGGATAGCTGCGGGCCTTGGCCATGATCTTGCCCACGTGGCCCTGCAACTGCTCGTAGGAATTGCCATACACCACGTACTGCATGGCCTTGGCGCGGAAGTTCTGTCCCAGGGAGGGCGGGTTGACGGTGAAGGCCAGCACTCCGGGCAGGCCGCCGAACAGCTTGCCCTTGAGCTCTTCGGTGATCTGGAACTGGCTGCGGTTGCGCTGGCTCCAGCGGTCCAGCACCGCGAAGCCGATGCCGAAGTTCACCGGGTTGGGGCGTTCCAGCCCCGGCGCCGTCACGGCAAACAACGTCTTCACCTCCGGAACCCCCATGAGCATTTTCTGCACGGTGAGCATGTAGCCATCGGTGTACTGCAGGGTGGATCCCTCGGGCGCCACCACGAAGCTCATGAACCAGCCCCGGTCTTCAAGGGGCGAGAGTTCCTTCTTGAGTTGCAGGAACAGGAACACCATGGCCGCCGCCACACCCATGAACACCAGCACCACCAGCCAGCGCGTGCGCAGCGTGAAGCGCAGGGCGCCGGCATAGGCGCGGTTCATGCCGTCGAAGAAACGCTCCGTGAACTGGTAGAGGCGCCCGTGGCCACTGTGGGCCTTGAGCACCTTGGAGCACATCATGGGCGTTAGCGTGAGCGCCACGAAGCCCGACACGATCACCGCCGCGGCCACCGTGAGGGCGAACTCTGTGAACAGCTTGCCGGTGGTGCCCTGCATGAAGGCCAGCGGCGCGAACACCGCCGCCAGGGTGATGGTCATGGCCACCACGGCGAAGCCGATTTCCTTGGAACCCTTCAGCGCCGCCTGGAAGGGCGACATGCCCTCCTCGATGTGGCGGTGGATGTTTTCCAGCACCACGATGGCGTCGTCCACCACCAGTCCAATGGCCAGCACCAGGCCCAGCAGCGTGAGCACGTTGATGGAGAAGCCCAGCACCCACAGGAAGAACAGGCCGCCGATGAGCGACACGGGGATGGTAACCACCGGAATGAGCGTGGCGCGCAGCGAGCGCAGGAACACGAAGATCACCAGCACCACCAGCGCCAGCGCTTCAAGCATGGTCCGCTGCACCGCCGAGATGGACTCCTCGATGAAGATGGAGGTGTCGAAGGCGGGCTTGATGGTCATGCCCGGCTGCAGACCGTCGTTGACGCGCGGCAGCAGCTTCTTCACCCCCTGGGCTACACCCAGGGTGTTGGCGGTGGACTGCTTGACGATGCCCAGGCCGATGGCGTCGTTGCCGTTGACGCGCACGATGTTGCGGTCGTCGAAGGCGCCGATCTCGGCGCGGCCCACGTCGCGCAGGCGCACGGGGTAGCCGTTAGCCTCGGTGATGATCATGTTGTTGAACTGCTCGGGCTTCTGCAGGTCGGTCTCGGCCAGCACCGTGAACTCGCGCATGGTGCTCTCGATGCGCCCGCCCGGCACCTCGACGTTCTGGCGGCGCAGCGCGCTCTCCACATCCTGCACCGTCAGGCCCATGGCGGCGAGGCGCTCCCGGTCGAGCCACACGCGCATGGCCACCTTGCGCTCGCCGCCGATGATCACGCTCGCCACCCCCTCCACGCTCTTCAGCTGGTCGGCGATGTAGCGGTCGGCGTAGTCGGAGAGTTCGAGCTGGTTGTGGCGATCGCTGGAGAAGGCGAGCCACAGGATCGCCTGGGCGTCGGCCTCCACCTTGGCCACGATGGGCGCGTTGGCAGCCTCGGGCATGAGGTTGCGCACCCGGGACACGCGGTCGCGCACGTCGTTGGCCGCGTCATCGGCGCGGCGGTTGTTCTTGAAGGTGACCGTGATGGTGGACACCTCCTCGCGGGACACCGACTTGATGGTCTTGATGCCCTCGATGCCGGAGAGTGAATCTTCAAGCGGCTGGGTGATGGCCGACTCGATCACCTGGGCGCTGGCGCCCTTGTAGATGGTGCGCACCGACACCACCGGCGAGTCGATGTTGGGGTACTCGCGCACCGCCAGGCGCTGATAGGCCATGATGCCCACCAGCACGATCACCAGACTCATCACGGTGGCCAGCACCGGGCGCTTGACGGAAATCTCGGACAGGACCACGGGCGGTCTCCTGGGGCGGTGCGGGGGCGGCGGGGTCCACCCGCCCTTCTTGCCGCCCCCGGCGGCCTTGGCGGGTGCGGGTGCCGCCGGCGCAGCGCCGGGGGCGGGCGGGGCACCCGCCCCCGGCAGAACCATGACAGGCGCGCCGGGCGGCATCATGGCGAGCTTCAGCGCGCCCTCCGTGACCACCATGTCGCCGGCAGCCAGCCCGGCGGTGATCTCCACCTCGCCCGGACGGCGCCCGCCGATCTGCACCTTGGTGATCTGGGTCTTGGCACCCTTGTCCAGCACCTTGTAGACGAAGGTGTCCTTGCCCTGGGGCACGATGGCCTGCTCTGGGATGGAGACGGCCTGCTCGCGCTTGTCGAGCTGCACGGAAACGCGCGCGAACAGGCCCGGCTTGAGCTTGCCACCGGCATTGGGCACGTGGGCGCGCGCCAGCACCGTACGCGACTTCTCGTCCACCACCGGCTCTACGGCGAAGATGCGTCCCTGGAAGCGCTCGCCCGGAAAGGCGTCGAGACTCACCGCCACGGGCTGTCCTCGAGCGAGGCGCCCCACGTAGGTTTCGGGGACGCGGAAGTCGAGCTTGATGGAGGCGATGCTCTCAACGCGCGCGAGGCTGTCGCCGGTCTTCACGTACGCGCCAGGACTGATCTGGCGCAGACCCATCACGCCGGAGAAGGGCGCGAAGATGGCCGTCTTGGCGAGCCGCGCCTGGTCCTGCTGGACACGCGCGGCGGCCACCTCCATCGCGCCACGCGCGCGGTCCACCACCTCCACGCTCACGAAGCCCTTGGCGAGCAGGGCCTTGGCGCGCTCGTGATCGGAGGTCTTGGTTCGCAGCTCGGCGCTGCTGGCGGCCAGGGCGGCCTGGTACTCCGAGGCGTCAAAGGACACCAGCCGCGCGCCCTTGGCCACGGCCTGGCCCTCCTGAAAGTGCAGGGCGGTGACGCGCCCGTCGATCTCGGAGCGGACCAGCACCGACTCGTCGGCCAGCAGCGAGCCCACGGCGGTAATGTCGGTGCTGAAGGTGCCCACCGTCACGGCCACAGCCTTCACCGGCAGCGCCATGGGCGGCTTGGCGGCCGAGCCGCCCGCCGGCTTGCCGTCGGAGGGCTTCCCGTCCCCGGGCTTGGCCGCACCCTCGACCGGCTTGGCGGGAGGCGCCTCGGACTTGTTGCCGCAGGCCGCGAGCAACAGCGCAGACAGAACGGAAATCAGGAGGAAGGGACGTCGCATCGCTGGCAGGCCTCGGCAGTCGGGTTCTTGTAAATGCGAAGGCCAGCCCGTCGGTGGGCGCCGGGCGAGCCGGCCTGGGCGAAGTGGTGGAGAAGCGCCAAAGCGCGTCCCCGCCGCGCCCATCGCTGCTGACCGCGATGGACCAGCTCCCCTTGGCAATAATAGCCCGAACGCCTCACGTGGGCCATGTGACTGGCGGCAGAGCGCCTCCGGACGTCCGTGCCGCCCGGCCCGGTCGGCTCCCGGAAGGGTCTCGCGGCGCGTGCCGCGCTTGCGCGGCCGCCTGAGGGCCATCACCCGCACCAGGTGAGCCGGGCGGGAACGGCCTGAATCAGCCCGGCATGGGACCACGGCGAGCCGCGGGACAGACCAAGTGCGTGGCGAGCGCCGCATCTGCAGCGCGGCGCTGCTCCATTTCGCGATGCACGGGCCCCATGTCCAGGCTGGCCGCCCGGCGAATCAGCGCCTCCAGCGCCGCCTCTCCAGCGTTGCAGCGCTCGGCGTAGAGCCCCACGCCCTCGCGAAACAGCACGAGCCCCGGTGGCGCCGACACGCCCAGCATGCGTGCAACCTCCAGATCCGCGAGCCGGTACCAGCGCACGCCGTCCACCCGCCCGCGCAGTCGCAGCGCCAGCCCCAGAAAAAGGCGCGAGGCATCGTCGTCTGCAGCCACCGCGAAGGCCGCCACGCCGGGCAACCCGAGCACCGCCTCGAAGGCGGCGCGGTCTCCCACGGGATCGAGCCCCTCGGCCTCAGGCGGCATCGCCATCGCCTGCCCGCGCCGCCAGCTCCGCGTGCACCTGCGCCATGTCCAGCGCCTGGACCTCGGCCACCAGCTGGTCGAGCCCGCCGCCCATCATGGCGCCGGGCTGGGAGAAGACGATTACCTGCTCGCGAAACGCCATCAGGGTGGGGATGGCCTGGATGCCGAAGTGCTGGGCGATCTCCGGGTTGTCCTCGGTGTTTAGCTTGGCGAACACCACCGCCTCGTGCTTGCGCGAAGCGGCCTCGAACACCGGGGCGAAGGCGCGGCAAGGGCCGCACCACGGCGCCCAGAAATCCACGATGACCAAATCATTGCCGGTGACGACGGCTTCGAAGTTGTCGCGGGAGAGTTCGACGGTGGCCATGGGCAATCTCCAGAAAGCCGGGGAGCGGCCCGCGTAGCACGGCACAAGCGCCGCATCCGCACAGCCGCCCGGTGGCTCGAGCATACGATCCCCGCGGGGCGCTGTCCAAAGCTCACTCGCGGCCACGGCACGGGGCCTCGGCCAAGGCTGGCCCGCCGGGCGGGCGCCTATACTCCATCTGCTCGCCGCGCCGCCGCTCCTCGCCCGCGGCCGGTGGGCGCAACCCATGCGAACAGGACCCGCCCCT
Organism: Burkholderiales bacterium; assembly: GCA_036771335.1. Lineage (GTDB taxonomy): Bacteria > Pseudomonadota > Gammaproteobacteria > Burkholderiales. The sequence continues at coordinate 6,883 of DAIPHN010000088.1, read as the reverse complement.
GCCCACGCCCGCACCGACTCCGGGCACACCCACCTGGTGCGCGACGTGGCCGTGGCCCGGCCAGGCGAGGCTGCGGGCGCCGTGCTCGAGCGCCTGCGCCGCGCCACGCCGGCGTTCCACGACACGGTCTATGTGACGGGAGAAGACGGCCGCGTCGAAGGGGCAGTTGCCCTGGGTACGCTGCTTGCAGCGAAAGAGCACACACCGCTGCGCAGTCTGGCACGGCCCGCGCTCCCCGCGCCTGCGGACAGCGACCAGGAGCACATCGCCTCCCACGCCCTGCGCCACGGGCTCACGGCCGTGCCCATGATCTCGCCCGAGGGTGTGCTCATGGGCGTGGTGCCGCCGGCGGCGCTGATGCGCATCCTGCGCCGGGAGCACGTGGAAGACCTGCACCGCCTGGCAGGCATCGGTGCGGAAGGCGAGCAGGCGCGCGAGGCCATGGAGGCGCCGCCGCTGCGCCGCGCCCGCGACCGTCTTCCCTGGCTGGTGGCGGGCCTGGCCGGCAGCGCGCTGGCCACGCTGGTGATGGCCGCCTTCGAGGCACGCCTGGAGCAGATGGTGGCCATCGCCTTTTTCGTGCCGGCGATCGTCTACCTGGCCGATGCCATCGGCACGCAGACCGAGGCGATCGCCGTACGCGGCCTGTCCCTGTCGCGCGCGCCGCTGCGCGATCTGGTGTGGGGCGAGTTGCGCACCGGACTGGTGATGGGGGCGGCGCTGGGCGGGCTCGCCTGGCCGGCGGTGTGGATCGCCTTCGGCGACGGCCGGCTCGCCACCGCCGTGACGCTCTCCCTGGTGCTGGCCGGCGCCGTGGCCACCACCGTGGGCCTGCTGCTGCCCTGGACTCTGGCGCGCTGCGGCCGTGATCCGGCCTTCGGCAGCGGGCCGCTCGCCACCATCATCCAGGACACCCTGTCGCTGCTGATCTATTTCGCCATCGCCTCGCTGCTGCTGTTCTGAGCGGGCGCGAAGCGCCCGAAGTGCAACAGCACCGTGGGCAGGATGAGCAGGTTGAGCACGGTGGAAGTGACCAGGCCGCCGAGGATGATGGTAGCCATGGGGCCTTCGATTTCGCGGCCCGGCTGGCCGGAGCCCAGGGCCAGGGGCAGCAAGCCCAGCGATGTGACCAGCGCCGTCATCAGTATCGAGGGCAGCCGTTCGGCGGCGCCGCGGATCATGGTCTCCAGGTTCCAGGGCACGCCCTCTTCCGCCACCAGATGCTGGTAATGCGACACCAGCATGATGGAATTGCGCAGGGTGATGCCGAAGAGCGTGACAAAGCCCACCAGCGAACCCAGGGTCATCCAGCCGCCCGACAGCATCACCGCCACGATCCCGCCCACCAGCGCGAAGGGCAGGTTGAGAAACGCGAGCCCCAGGTTGCGCAGGTTATTGAAGGCCAGGTAGAGCAGCACGAAGATGCCGAAGCCCGCCAGCGCCGAATGGAACAGCAGTCGCTCGCGCGCCTCCACCGCCGCTTCCGCCTCGCCGGAGATCACCGCATAGTTGCCCTCGGCAAGGGGCACCCTGGCGATGGCGGCGCGCACGTCGGCCGCGAAGCCGTCCAGGTCGCGGCCCTCCTGATTGGCGGTGATGCTCTGGATGCGCTTGCCACCCTGGTGGAGGATCTTGTAGCGCCCGGCGGACATGGCGATGTCGGCCAGCTCGCCCAGCCGCACCACCGCGCCCGAAGGCGTGCGCACGGGCAGTTGCCGCACCTGGTGCGGGGAGCGGCGCCACTGTCGATCGAGCACCGTCACCACGTCGATGACGCGTCCGCCCTCGTGGATCTGGCCGCTGGCGGCGCCCTCGTAGGCGGCGCGCACGGTTTCCAGCACATCCAGCGGCGCGAGCCCCCAGGCGGCCAGCCGGTCCTGGCGCAGCCTCACCACGAGCTGCGGCATGCCCGGCGGCGCCTGCACCTGCACGTCGCGCGCGCCGGGCACGGCGGCCACGGCCCCGGCCAGCTCGCGGGCGTCAGCGTCGAGCCGGTCGAGGTCAGGGCCGTAGAGATTTACGGCCAGGGCTGCGGGGAAGCCGGCGATGGTCTCTTCGATGCGCTCGGTGAGGAAGGTGTTCACCGAGAAGAACAGGCCCGGAAAGGCGCCGTCCATGCCTGCCAGGATCTCGCGGATGCGGCGCAGGATGCGGGCCTGCTCGGCGCCGTCCAGCGCACCCACCTCCACCTCGAACTCGCTGTAGTGGGGGCCGAAGGTGTCGGCGCCATTCTGCGAACGCCCCACCCACTGGGCCACGGACTTCACTCCCTCGATGCCCTTGAGCGCCGCCGTGACGCGATTGCCCACCCGCAGGGTCTCCTGCTCGGAGGTGCCGGGCACGGCGGTCATGTGGATCACGTAGTGGCCTTCCTTGAGAGATGGGATGAACTCGCCCGGGAACAGCGGCAGCAGCGCGAAGCCGGCGGCGATGGCCACGGCCGCCGCTCCCATGACCCGCCCGGGACGGCGCTCGATGCGCCGCAAAAGGGCCTCGTAGCCCGGGCGGATGCGGCGCACGAAGGGCGGGTCGGCCGCCCGCAGCGTGCCGCGCGCCAGCAGCAGCACGCACAGCGCAGGAGTGAGCGTCATGGCCGTCACCAGCGACACCAGGATGGCCAGGATGTAGGCCAGGCCCAGCGGCGCGAACAGCTTGCCGCCGATACCGCCGAAGGTGAGCAGCGGCACGAACACCAGCGCCACGATGAAGGTGGCGTAAACCACCGAGCCGCGCACTTCCACGCTCGCCGCCAGCGCCACCTCGGCCTCGCTGCGCGGGCTGCCGGCGGCGCGGTTCTCCCGCAGCCGCCGGAAGATGTTCTCGGTATCGATGATGGCATCGTCCACCACCTCGCCAAGGGCGATGGCCAGGCCGCCCAGCACCATGATGTTGAGCGGCTCGCCCAGGGCGCCCAGCGCCAGCACGGCGCCCAGCAACGACACGGGGATGGCCGTGGTGCAGATCAGCGCCGTACGCGCGTTGTAAAGGAACAGGAACAGCACCAGCACCACCAGCGAGGAGCCCACCAGCACGTCGGAGCGGATGTTGCCCACGGCGGTCTCGATGAAGTTGGCGGGCCGGAAAAGCGCGTCGTGCAGGTTTGCCTGCTCGCGGGCAAGCAGCGGGCGCAATTCGTCCAGGGCGCTCTCCAGGGCGCGCGACACTGCCAGGGTGTTGGAGCCCAGCTGCCCCTGCACCATCAGGAAGACGCCCTCGCGCCCGTCGATGGCGGCGGCGCTGATGGGCGGGGCGGCGCCCTCCGCGACCGTGGCCACGTCGCGCAACCGCCCGCTCTGCAAGGCAGATTCCCGCACCACCACTGCGCCAAGCTCGGCGGGATCGACCGGCTGGCCCTCGGTAAGGATGCCGATGCGCTGGTTCGCGCCAGGCAGGTAGCCCGCCGGTAGCACCCCCGTGGCTCGCCGCGCCGCCGCCACCACGTCCTCCAGGGCAAGCCCGTGGCGCTCCAGGCGCCGCGGATCCACCCGCACCTGCCACTGGCGCACATCGCCGCCGAACACGTTCACCTCGGCCACGCCCTCCACGGCCATGAGATGCGGCCGCACCACCCAGTCGGCCAGGTCGCGCAGGTCGGCCAGGCTGCGCGAGGTGGAGGTGAGGCCGATGCCCAGCACGGTGCTGGCCGAGGAGGTGAGCGGCGTGAGCTGCGGCGGACCCACGCCCGCGGGCACGCGTGCCGCGGCCGCGGTCACCCGCTCGGCAACCAGCTGGCGATTGATATGGATGTCCGAGCCGTCCTCGAAGAGCACGGTCACCACCGACAGCCCTGGAATGGACTGGGCACGAATGGCTTCCACGCCGGTGATGCCCAGCAGGGCCTGCTCGAGCGGCGACGTGACCAGGACCTCCACGAGCTCCGCTGGCAGGCCGGCCGCCTCGGTCTGGATCACCACCTGGGTCGGCGCGAACTCCGGGAACACGTCCAGGCGGGCGCGCCGCAGCTCGAAGACGCCCGCCGCCACGAGCATCAACGCCAGCGCCACCACCACGCCGGGGAAGCGGATCGAGAAGCGGACGATGGCGGGGATCAATCTTCGTTCTCGTTGCGGATCTGGTACTCGAGCTCCTCGGACAGGAGCAGTTGCGCGCCGGTGACCACCACCTGCCGTCCGGGCTCGACACCCCCGGCGGCAAACCACCCGCCCGGCGCCGCGTCGCCCAGGACCACGGGTATCCGCTCGAACACATCCGGCTCCTCGGCGGCGGCGTAGACCCAGGCGCGGCCCGCGAACCAGACGACCGCCGCGGCCGGCACCACCACGCCCGTCCGCGGCGCCCCCGCGGTAGGCACGTGGGCCACCACACGCATGCCGGCCCGCAACCCTGCCGCGCCGGTGCGAAACCAGTAGGAGGCACCCGCCAGTCCGCCGGCTGCGGCGACAGGCGCCGCGGACAGCAGCTGCGCCGGGCGGCGCACACCGCCCCCCGCAGGCTCCACAGCCACCGGCAGACGGGTGGCGGCGGCTTCCAGGTCCGGGGCAAGAAACAGGGTGAGCAGGACCTCGCGCCCGTCGAGCAGCGCCGCCAGGACCGCGCTGGCGGGGTTGGCGGCCATCTCCGCCAACACCGGCCCGAACTCCGCCCGCAGCCCGTCGGCCTGGGCGCGCAGCACGGCCTCGGCGGCGGCCAGTTGCTCGCGCGCCGACCGCGCCTGGGCTTCGGCGGCCTGCACGGTGCGCTCGGCCACGTTGCGGTCGTCGCGAAACAGCGCCAGTGCGCGCTGGTACTCCGCCTCAGCGGCGGCCAGCGCGGGCTTCAGGGCGCGCACCTGGGCCGCCTGGGCGAGGTAGCGCCCGCGCGCCTCCACCAGCGGCCGCAGATCGGCCACCGTGCCCTGCACCGGCTCGGAGGGCTCGGCGCGCCCGGCGGCCAGCGGCGCCGTGGCGATGCCGGCGGTGCGGCGCTCCGCCTCGGGCAGCCGCAGGCGCCGCGAACCGATTTTCTCGTCCGCCGCGGTGCCGCTGCCCAGCGCCTCGTCGGCGCGGCGGGCGATGTCGCGATACTCGTCCCGGCCGAGCCACACCACGGCGGCCACCAGGGCCACCACCGTGAGGCCGAGCAGCGCGGCCCAGACCATGCCTCGGCCGGCTCGGGGGGGCTCAGTCATTGTCGAGAAGGGCAGGATTGAGAGCGGGATCGGCGGCCTGCGGCGCACCCGCCAGAGGGGGCGGCGCGGCCGCGAGGTCGGGATTATCGAGCGGCCGCTGCAGCGCGTCTTCGAGCGCCGACAGGCCTTGCTGGGCCTCCAGCATGGCCACCACCGCGGCGCGCTCCGCCACCTGAGTGTCCAGTTGCGACTGCACCAGTTCCATACGATCGGCGTGGCCGACGTCGAACTGCCGCGCCACATGGGCGTGGCGCGCGCGCAGCGCGTCGATCTGGCGGCGGGCCGCGGCCAGAGTCTCCCAGGCGCTGCGGTAACGGGCCGAGGCGCCGGCGGCCTCGGCGATGATGGCGGCCTGCAGGGCGGCGAAGGCGTGCTGCTCGGCCTCGCGGCGCGCCTCGGCCTCGCGCACCAGCGCCCGGGTGCGCGCCCGCGGCGGTACCAGGCCCAGCCCGGCCAGCGACCATATGGCCTCGTCGGCGTCCCAGAAGTAACCGGGCACGAGGGTGATGTCCGGATACTGGCGCGCCACTTCGAGCTTCACGGCCGCCTCCGCCACGGCATAGTCGGCAAGCTTGCGCCGCAGATCGATGCGGTTGAGCAGCGCCGTGCGGCGCAGGGCGTCGTCGGCCGGCGGGGCGACGGGGTTCTCCAGCGCCGAGTAATCGAGCCGCTCGCGCCGCAGCGCCTCCAGGGGCACGCCGGCCGCCTCTGCCACGCCGGCCAGAGCCTGCTCGCGCCGCGCCTGTGCGCGGGCCAGCGCCACCTCCCCCTCGGCGCTGCGCGCCCGAGCCGCGGCTGTGTCCGCCACGCCCGACCACCCCGCCTGCTCGCGGCGCTCGGCCAGCGCCACGAGGCTCTGGCGGGAGCGCTGCTCGGCGGCAAGGGCCTGGAGGGTGCGCTCGGCCACGTACAGCTCCACGAAATGCCGGCGCAGACGACTGCGCACCCGCCATGCGGCGGCGGCCACCTCGAACTCGGCTGCCTCCTGCTGGCGCTCGAGCTGCGCGGTGCGCGCCGCGCGCTTGCCACCCAGGTCGATGGGCAGCCCCACCAGCACCCCCAGGCCCCAGGGCGTTTCACCAGCGTCGGCCTTGCTGTTGAGCTCGGGCCGCGCGGTGAGGGTGTAGGGCTGGCGGGTGCGGGAAGTGGCGGTCTCCGCCACGGCCACCGCGAGCCGGGCCTGGGCCAGGGCAACCTCGGGATGCCAGTACACGGAGGCGATCGACAGGGCGGCCAGATCCCACTGGGGCCGCGGCCAGGCCGCCGCGGCGCTGCCCTGGGCGGAGAGGTAGTCGCGCAGGCCGGAATCGGCGAGCGTGCGCGCCGCGTAGCTCTGCTCCGTGACGGCGGCCTCCAGCGGCCGGGGCTGGTACTGCACGGGCGCGCAGCCAGCGGCGAGCGCCAGCGCCGCGCACCATGCGAAATACCAGCGCAGCGGCCGCGGCTCCATGGCGTTCAATGCAACTTCACGTGCGGCTCGGTGCGCCGGGAGATGGTGCGCGCCACGGTGTCCAGCGCCACCTTGACGAAGCCGTGCAACGCCAGTTCGTGCAGCTTGTAGAGCGACTTGTACATCATGCCCGCGAACATGCCCTCGATCATGAGCGAGCCGCGGGTAATGCTGCCCATCAGGCTGCCCACAGTGCTGTAGGCCCCCAGGGACACCAGCGAGCCGAAGTCGCGGTAGCGCCACGGCGGCACGGGCTCGCCGCGCAGCCGTCGGGGAAGCCGCTTCACCAGGTGCGAGGCCTGCTG
>DAIPHN010000087.1:0-13118 GCA_036771335.1 Burkholderiales bacterium | reverse complement strand
GGGCGCCGTCCTGCACCGCGAATGCGCTGGGGATACGGAAGGGATCGAAGCCGTGAAGGTTGCGGCCCGTGGGCAGCACCGCGGGCGTTCGCAGCAGGTCGCCGCCGGGGGCGGGTCGCAGGTAGCGTCCGTCCAGGGCGCGCAGCATGCCGGCGATTTCGTGATCCTCCGAGATCAGCGCGTCCATGGCAGCCAGTTCACGCAGCACCTCCAGGGGCGCGCCCTCGCCGGCCGCGGCCTGAGGGGAGACGCCCCGTACCAGCGCCTCCACGGCGGCGTGCGGCAGCTCCAGGCCATGGCCGGCCCGCGCCGCCGACAGCAACGTATCCACGCGCTGCGCCTCGGTGGGCGCGCGCCCTACCACGTGCAGGCCGTGGGGAATGAGGGAGTACTCCAGTTCGAGGACCGCATCGGACAGGGCACGCACCCGCGTCTCGAGTGCCTGCGCCGGCCACGGGGGCTCGGCGGCCGTCAGGTCCACCTCGGCAGCCTGGGCCTGGATGAGGGCCGCCAGATCGGGCCGCTCGTGGTGGGCCTCGGGCGCTAGACCGCGCCAACGCTCGATGGAACTCTTCAGGTCGAGCAACCCTCGATAGAGCCCCGCCTGGGCCACGGGCGGCGTGAGGTAGCTGATGAGGGTGGCAGCAGCGCGCCGCTTGGCAATGGCCCCCTCGGAGGGATTGTTGGAGGCGTACAGGTAGAAGTTGGGCAGCTCGCCAATCAGGCGGTCGGGCCAGCACTTGCCCGACATGCCGCTTTGCTTGCCCGGCATGAATTCGAGCGCGCCGTGGGTGCCGAAGTGCAGCACGGCGTGGGCGGCGAAATCCTCCCGCAGCCAGCGGTAGAAGGCCGAAAAGGCGTGTGTGGGAGCGAAGCCACGCTCGAATAGCAGCCGCATGGGATCGCCCTCGTAGCCGAAGGCCGGCTGGATGCCCACGAACACGTTGCCGAAGCGCTCGCCGAGCACGAAGATGGACGAGCCGTCGCTTTGCTGCCGGCCAGGCGCGGGCCCCCACTGGGCCTCGATCTCAGCCAGCCAGCGCTCGCGGCGTACGTGCTCGTCGGCAGCGATGCGCGCGTGAACGTTTGCGGCGGCGCCGAAGCGCTCGGAATTGCCCCGGACGATGCGCTCGCGCAGCGCCTCCGCTGTGTCCGGCACATCCACGGTGTAGCCCTCGCGGGCCATGGCCGCAAGGGTGTTGTGCAGCGACTCGAACACCGACAGGAAGGCCGCGGTGCCGGTGTTGCCGGCATTGGGCGGGAAGTTGAAGATCACCACCGCCACGCGCCGCTCGGCGCGCTGCGAGCGCCGTAACGCCACCAGCCTGGCCACCCGCGCCGAGAGGGCATCGGCGCGCTCCGGGCATACCTGCATGTCGTGGTTGTTGTCGGCCCCAGCGAAGTCGCAGCCGCGGGCGCAGCCGCCGCAGCGGCTGTGGGCGCCGTCGGTGCGGCCGCCATAGACCATGGACCCGGTGGCGCCGTCGAGCTCGGGGATCGCCACCATCATGGTGCTCTCGACGGGCAGCAGACCGCGCTCCGAGCCGCCCCATTGCTCGAGGGTCTGAAACTCCACAGGCGTGACCGCGAGGTAGGGCACGTCGAGCTTCGCCAGCACTTCCTCGGCGGCGCGCGAGTCGTTGTAGGCCGGGCCACCCACCAGCGAGAAACCCGTGAGTGACACGAGCGCGTCCACCACGGGGCGGCCCTCGCGCAGGAAATGGCGGTCGATGGCGGGCCGGGCATCCAGACCTGTAGCGAAGGCTGGAATGACGCGCAGCCCGCGCGCCTCCAGTGCGGTGATCACGCCGTCGTAGTGGCCGGTGTTGCCCGCCAGCAGGTAGGAACGCAGCAGCAGCAGCCCCACGGTGCCGTTGCGGCCGGTGGTAGCCGTGGAAGGCAGGGCGGCGGCGTCATCGGCCATGCGGGTACCCATGCGCGGGTGGTACACGCCCATGTCCGGATACTCCACCGGCGGCTTCGCGGCGACTCGCCCGCGAAGCGCGCGCCGCGGGCCGTCGGCATAGCGGTCCACCAGGAACCTCACCAGGTTGGCCATGTTCTCCTCGGAACCGGCCAGCCAGTACTGCAAGGACAGGAAGTAGGCGCGCACGTCCTGGGCGGTGCCCGGAATGAAGCGCAGCAGCCGCGGGATGCGCCGCAGCATGCGCATTTGCTGCGCGCCCTCGGTGCGGGTGGCACCGCGCTCGCCGGGCTTGCCGCGCAGCCGCTTGAGCAGCGCCAGGGGCCCCTTCACCTCGCCGTCCATGGTGAAACGGCCCATGCGCGTGAGGCGCATCACCTCGGCAGCGCTCATGGCGCACACCATGGCATCGCACCCCGCGCGGCGCGCGCGCAACGCGTCGATCACCGGCAGGAAGTGGTCTTCCATGAAGAGCATGGTGACGATGACGATGTCTCCGGTGGCGATGTCCTCGCGGCAGCGCGCCAGCGCCGCCGGATCATCGCCCCACTCGGAGGCCGCGTGAACGCTCAACGACAGGCCGGGGAAGTCGCGCCGCAGGGCGCGGCGCGCGCGCTCGGTGGCGCTCACCACGTGGCTGTCCATGGTCACCACCACGACGCGCACAGGCACGCTGTCAGCGGCCGAAGTGGGCTTTGGCATCGTAGAGCGTCTCCAGGGTGATGGTGCCGACGCCGCGCTCATGGGCGAAGCGCTCGGTGTTGCGCCGCGCCTTGCCGCGCACGAAAAAGGGGATCTTGCGCAGCTCGGCGCTCCTGGGGATGGTGGCAGCGGTGGCGCTGGGCTCGCTGACCGCCGGCGCGCCCGCGGCGGCCGCCCCGGGCGCCGCCCGTGGCACACCCAGGTGGGACGGCGCGGCCTCGTCGCCGAACTCGAAGTCGCCGCGGAACATGTGCAGCAGGTGCTCTTCGAGACCCATCATGAGCGGGTGCACCCAGCTGTCGAACAGCACATTGGCGCCCTCGAAGCCGTATACCGGGCTGTAGCGCGCCGGCACGTCCTGTACATGGATGGGCGAGGAGATAACCGCGCAGGGCACGCCCAGGCGCTTGGCGATGTGGCGCTCCATCTGCGAACCCAGCACCAGTTCCGGGCTGGCCGCGGCAATGGCCTTTTCCACCTCCAGGTAGTCGTCGCTCACGAGCGGTTCGACGCCATACTTGGCGGCCGCCTCGCGTACTTCGCGGGCGAACTCCCGGGAGTAGGTGCCAAGGCCTGCCACAGTGAAACCCATCTCTTCGGCCGCCACCCGCGCCGCGGCCACAGCGTGGGTGGCATCGGCGAAGATGAACACCCGTTTCCCCGTGAGGTAGGTGGAATCCACCGAGCGGGAGTACCAAGGCAGCCTTGATCGCGAGGCGCCGGCAGCGGCAGCACCGGGCTGCTCGCGGGCCAGCAACGGCGCGGGGTCCACGCCGGCCAGCCCGGCGACCTCGGCAAGGAAATCACGTGTGGCGCCCACGCCCATAGGCACGGTACGGGTGAAGGGCATGCCGAAACTGCGCTGCAACCAGGATGCCGTGGCGCGCGACACCTCGGGGTAGAGGTCGATGTTGAAGTCTGCGTCGGGCAGGCGGTGCACATCGTCGGGGCTGGCGCCCAGCGGCACCACGGCATTCACCTCCACGCCCAGCAGGGCAAGCAGGCGGGTGACCTCGGTGACATCGTCGCGGCAGCGGAAGCCGAGCGCCGTGGGCCCCAGCAAATTGGCGCGCGGGGCCTGTCCATCGGGGCGCGCGGGGCGCACGGTTCCGGGCGCTGGCACGCGCTCAGCCAGCAACGTGCGCACGAGCTGGTAAAGCGTTTCGGAGGCGCCCCAGTTCTCCTTCTTTGAATAGGCGGGCAGTTCCAGCGGTACCACGGGTACGGGCAGGTCCATGCCGCGCACCAGCGCACCGGCCTGGTCCTGGATCAGTTCGGCGGTGCAGGATTCGCCCACCAGCAGCGCCTTGGGCTGGAATCGCTGCACGGCGTCGCGGGCGGCGCGGATGACCAGATTGGCGGTGTCGCCACCCAGGTCGCGGGCCTGGAAGGTGGTGTAGGTGACCGGCGGCCGGCGGTGGTCGCGCTCGATCATGGTGAACAACAGGTCGGCGTAGGTGTCGCCCTGGGGCGCGTGCAGCACATAGTGGACCTCGCGCATGGAGGCGGCCACGCGCATGGCCCCCACGTGCGGCGGTCCCTCGTAGGTCCAGAGCGTGAGTTGCACCCGGGCGCTCCCTACACCGCCAGCCGCGCTCGGCGTTGCATCGGCCGTGCAAAGATCTCGGCCAGATCGCCAGCCTGCTCGAACCCGTGGATGGGCGTGAACACCAGCTCGATGGACCACTTGGTGGCGTAGCCGCGCGCTTCCAGCGGATTGGCGAGCCCAAGACCGCACACCGTCAGGTCGGGACGGTCGGCCGCCAGACGGTCGCGCTGGCGCTCCACATCCTGGCCTTCGCTCAGGCGCACCCCCTCGGGCAGCAGCGGCAGTTCCGCGGCCACCATCTGGCGGTCGAGGTAGGGCGTGCCCACTTCCACGGGCACCATCCCCAGTTCCTGCGCGAGAAAGCGCGCCAGCGGAATCTCCAGTTGCGAGTCGGGCAGGAAGCTCACGCGCCGCCCCTGCAGGCGCTCGCGGTGGGGGGCGAGCGCCCGGCGGGCGCGCGCCGCGAGCGGTTCCACCACGGCGCTGAAACGCTCCTGGGCCACGCCCCAGGCCCGCGCGGCGGCGCCCAGCCATGCGGCCGTGCCCTCGGCGCCGAAGGGATAGGGCGCCTCGATCAGTTCGGCGCCGCGAGCGCAAAGCGCCCGCACCGTTTCGCCGTTGAAGGGCTGCGCCAGCAACAGCCCCGTGCCGGGGCCTACACCCGGCAAGTCAGCGGCTCGGCGCGCCGGCAGGAAGCGCACAGGGCCAATGCCCAGGGCTTCAAAGCTGCGGGCCAGCTGGTCTTCCACGATATCGGCCAAGCACCCCACCACCAGCAATTGCCGCGTGGTGCTCTCCGGCATGAGGGGCACCAGCGCCTTCAGGGCGTTGTCCTCGCCCTGGGTGAAGGTGGTCTCGATGCCCGAGCCGGAGTAATTGAGCACTCGCACGCGCGGGAACAGGCGCGCGTTGAGCCGCTCGGCGGCCTTGGCGAGGTCGAGCTTGATCACCTCCGAAGGGCAGGAGCCCACCAGGAACAGGGTACCGATGTCGGGGCGGCGCTCCAGCAGGGACAGGCAGATGCGATCGAGCTCGTCGTTGGCGTCGGCCAGTCCGGCCAGGTCGCGGTCGGTGAGGATGGCGGTGCCGAAGCGCGGCTCGGCGAAGATCATCACTCCGGCCGCGGACTGAATCAGGTGGGCGCAGGTGCGCGAGCCCACCACCAGGAAAAAGGCGTCCTGCATCTTTCGGTGCAGCCAGACGATCCCGGTGAGGCCGCAAAACACCTCGCGCTGCCCGCGCTCGCGCAGCACAGCGCCCTCGCCGCACGCGGCACCTGCCGGAGGGATGCTCAGGTCAGTCATTCGGCGAGACCCAGGCCGCCGCCGGACGGGACCGCTGGAGGCGGTACCACCTGCCGGCGCGCCGCGCGCAGCTTCAGGACGAACTGCACCGCGTTGATCACATACGTGGCGTAAGCCGCCAGTGCCAGCAACATCTGCCCGCGGACGCCCAGCGCGCCGGCAGCGAGCGCAACGAGATAGGCCGTGTGAAGGGCCAGCACGAGCATGCTGAACACGTCTTCCCAAAAGAACGGCCGCGCGAACAGGTACTGGCCGAAGACGTCCTTTTCCCAGATCGCACCCGTCACCATGATGGCGTACAGCATCAGCGTCTTGGTCACCACGGAAACGGTGGCCGCCTGCTGGCCGTCGCCGGTCCAGAGAAACCGCAGCACTAGCAACAAGCTCACCAGGAACACCAGGAACTGGAGCGGGGCAAGCACCCCCTGCACGAGCGTCCAGATGGAGGCATCGCGGCGCTGGCGCTCCTCAGGGGTGTAAAGCGGACTGGACGCATGGTCCTGACGCCGGGACACGGGACTTGTCTCCTTGCTGCCAACGCCGAAAAAGTAGTCCCCTTCGGCCAAACTGTCAACTTGTCTTAACGTCAATCACGTTTGACAACAGGGGTTATTCATGCTTTAAATCAATCCCACGCGCATCAAGCTGTGATTAGCCTCGATCAGCCATCAAGCCCCGGTTCTGGCAGCCCGGCAGGTGGCAGGCCGATCCCGTGTCGACGCGCCGTGGTGCACACGCGTTGCCCTTGGGAGGATGGGACCGATGACGGGAAATACACCGCAGGTCGCCGATTGGGGCCGGGCCGAGGACGCGACCGGGTCGCCGCCCGATCGCGCCTCGCAGGGAATGGGGGCGCGCGTGGGCGTGCATTCCCCACAGGGCGCCCGCCTTGACCGCCTGATGAGCGCTATCGACGCCGAGGTAATCCCACGCCTTTTGCTTGCCCATGGCAATGCGCCCGTGTTTGGTTCGTCCCGGCAACCGGAGGGCCTCGCGGGACACGTGAAGACACTGCTGCCGCAGCTTCTGACCAACCGCCTGGACGATGTCCTAACCCATCTAGAGGGGCTGCGAAGCGAAGGTGTGGCTATCGAGGCCATCTACTTGGACATCCTCGCGCCTCTGGTGCGCCGCCTTGGCGACCTGTGGATCAGCGACCAGTGTGATTTCACCCGCGTCACGGTGGGTACACTGGGCGTGCAGCAGGTGATGCGCCACTTCTCCTTCGAGTTTCGTGGCGAGTCGGGCGCCACCCTGTCGGATCGCCGTGTGCTGCTGGCAACCATGCCGGGCGAGCAGCATACGTTCGGCGTCGCCATGCTGGCGGAGTTTTTCCGACGGGATGGCTGGGACGTGGTGGAGGAGCTGCCCCGTTCGCTCGCCGATCTCATCGGGCGGGTGCGCAGTCAGCCCTTTCATCTGGTGGGACTGTCGCTTTCTCACGACGGCTTCCTGGGAGCGCTGGCAAGCGCGATCCGGGCCATCCGCCACGAGTCCTGCAACGCATCGACAGGAATCATGGTGGGCGGCGCCGCTTTCGCGGGCCACCCTCGCCGCGCGGTCCGGGTGGGCGCCGATGCCTCGGCGTTCGATCCGCGCCAGGCTGTCCGGCAAGCCAAGAACCTGCTGGCCTTGTTGTCAGCGGGACAATGATCAATCCACCACCTACGACGCGCGCCTGGCAGCCATTGGGCGGGGGTGCCGTATTGGTGCCCGCGTGAATTCACCCCGCGCGCTTCCTATATCCTTGGTGAACCTCGATGCCGAGGCCGCGGCTGCGCTAGTGGCCGTGAGCGCCGACATAACTCTCGTTATCGGTGCGGACGGCATCATCGAGGACGTGTCGCTGAGCAGCGAAGAGGCTGAAGGTACAGGCCTGCGGCAGTTGCGCGGTAAAGCCTGGATCGAGACCGTGACGCCCGAAAGCCGCGGCAAGGTGGAAGCGCTGCTGCGCGATGCCGGCAGTTCCAGCGCCACTGGCTGGCGCCAGGTGAATCACCCGTCTAAGGACGGTCCCGACGTGCCGGTGCTCTATTCCGCCATCCGGGTGGGTCGTGATGGTCGCGTGGTTGCCGTGGGCCGGGACCTGCGTGCCATCGCGGTGTTGCAGCAGCGGCTGCTGGATGCACAGCAGTCCATGGAGCGCGACTACTCCCGGCTGCGGTACGTGGAGACCCGTTACCGCCTGCTGTTTCAAATGATCACAGAGCCGGTGCTGATCCTGGATGCCGCGTCCCAGCGAGTCATGGAGGCCAACCCAGCCGCGCTGCAGTTGCTGGGCGGCGAGGCGTCGAAGCTTGTAGGGCACGTTTTTCCGGCTCCCGGCATCTTCGAGGCTCAGGGTCACTCCTCCCTTGAGGCGCTGCTGTCCGCGGTGCGCTCCTCGGGCCGCGGCGAGAACGTGCACCTGCGGCTGGCAGCCACCAGCCAGGCCTTCAACGCGTCCGCGACCCTGTTTCGGCAGGAGTCCGGTGCTCTGCTACTGGTGCGGCTCGCGCCCGTGGGCGGCGCGGCGGGTGCCGCCACCATCTCCGACGCCCGCTGGCAACTGCTCAAGGTGGCCGAGCATTCTCCCGACGCCTTCGTGGTGATCGGGCCCGATGGCCAGATCCTCACCGCCAACTCCGCCTTCCTCGACCTTGCTCAACTGGCCACGGAAGAGCAGGCCCGCGGAGAGCCGCTGGAGCGATGGCTCGGACGACCAGGCGTGGATTTGTCGGTGCTGATGGCCAACCTGCGCCAGCACGGCGCCGTGCGGCTGTTTCCCACCACCGTACGCGGCGAGTTCGGGTCCACGGCCGAGGTGGAGATTTCGGCAGTACGGGTGCTGGATGGCGAGCAGCCCTGTTTCGGATTCACCATCCGCAACGTGGGCCGGCGCCTTGGGGCCGACGCCCCCCGTGCCGCGCGTCAGTTGCCGCGCTCGGTGGAACAGCTCACCGAACTTATCGGCCGCGTCTCCCTAAAGGAGCTGGTACGCGAAACCACTGACGTGATTGAACGCCTGTGCATTGAGGCGGCCCTCGAACTCACCGGCGATAACCGCGCCTCGGCAGCCGAGATGCTCGGCCTGAGCCGGCAGAGCCTGTATGTGAAATTACGTCGCTACGGTCTGGTGGATGCCGCCTCCGACACGGAGGATTGAAAGAACTGTAAATCCGGGTTGACACCCGCGCTCGTCAGTCTTACGGTTGCTCCATGCGTACTTTCGCTGCCGCCACCTTTACCGCCCGCCCGGCGCCCGGCGCGGTGCTGGAACTGCTCAAACCCATCACGTGGTTCCCACCCATGTGGGCCTTTGCCTGTGGCGCCGTTTCCTCCGGACAGCCGACAGCTGGACAATGGCCCCTGGTGGCAGCGGGCGTTATCCTGGCCGGTCCGTTGGTGTGCGCCACCAGCCAGGCGGTCAACGACTGGTTCGACCGACACGTGGACGCCATCAACGAACCGCAGCGTCCGATTCCCTCTGGGCGTATTCCGGGCCAGTGGGGGCTTGCGATCGCGGTTCTGTGGACGCTGCTGTCTCTGGCCGTGGCGTTCTCCCTCGGCACGCTGGTGCTGGGCTCAGCCGCGCTGGGGCTGGCGCTGGCCTGGGCCTACAGCGCGCCGCCACTGCGCCTGAAGCTCAATGGCTGGCTGGGTAACGCAGCCGTGGGGTTCTCCTACGAAAGCCTGCCATGGATCACGGGTGCGGCAGTGATGTCGGGCGGCGCACTTGCCGATACGCGCATCCTATGGCTGGCGCTGCTCTATGGTGCCGGCGCCCACGGCATCATGACCCTGAACGACTTCAAGGCCATGGAGGGCGATGTCCGCATGGGCGTGCGGTCCCTGCCCGTGCAATTGGGCGCGGGGACCGCTGCGCGGGTAGCCAGCGTTGTCATGGTGACACCCCAAGTGGCGGTCATCTCATTGCTGCTGACCTGGGGCCAGCCTGGTCACGCCCTGGTAGTGGCGGCATTGCTGGCCGGGCAGGTAGCGATGATGCTCCGCTTCCTGGCCCGTCCCGTGGAGCGCGCGTTGTGGTATAGCGGCTTCGGCGTGCCTCTGTACGTGAGCGGCATGATGGTGAGTGCCTTGGCCTTGAGTGCCCTGCCGGCATGAACACGCGCGCACTCACCTGGCTCGGCATCGTCAGGCTCGGAATGGTGCAGACCGCGCTGGGTGCCATCGTGGTGCTAACCACCTCCACCATGAACCGCGTGATGGTGGTGGAACTGGCTCTGCCCGCCATGCTGCCGGGGGCGCTGGTGGGGCTCCACTATGCCATCCAGTTGCTGCGCCCGCGGCTGGGTTACGGCTCGGACGTAGGCGGCCGCCGCACGCCATGGATCGTCGGGGGCATGGCGGTACTCGCCACCGGTGGCGTGCTGGCGGCTGTTGCCACAGCCTGGATGGAAAGCCAGCGCGGCCCAGGCGTGGCACTTGCGGTAGTCGCGTTCTGCCTGATCGGGGTGGGAGTGGGCTCGGCGGGCACTTCGCTGCTGGTGCTGCTGGCCAAGCGCACTGCACCGCAGCGCCGCCCCGCCGCCGCTACTATCGTGTGGATCATGATGATTGCCGGGTTCGCGGTCACTGCTGGCGTGGCAGGACACCTGCTCGACCCCTACACTCCCGCCCGTCTGGTGGGCGTGACGGCAGCCGTGGCGGCCGTGGCGCTGGCGGTGACAGTCCTGGCGGTGGCCGGCGTGGAAGGGACCGCCGCCGAAGAGGCCGCTCCGACGTCGCGGCCTGCCTTCCGGCAAGCCTTTCGCCAGGTGTGGGACGAACAGCAGGCACGGCGCTTCACCGTATTCGTGTTCGTTTCGATGCTGGCCTACAGCGCCCAGGACCTGATTCTCGAGCCCTTCGCGGGCACTGTGTTCGGCTTCACGCCGGGCGAATCCACGCGCCTGTCGGGTGTTCAGCACGGCGGCGTTTTGGTGGGCATGGTGCTGGTGGCCCTGGTGGGACGGGTGCCGGTGCTGCGCCGGTTCGCGGCCATCCACTACTGGACCATCGGCGGATGCATCGCCTCAGGGCTGGCGCTTGCCGGTCTTGCAGCTGCAGCCGCTGTGGGTCCGGCCTGGCCGCTGCGCGCCACGGTGTTCCTGCTGGGAGCCACCAACGGCGCCTTCGCAGTAGCCGCCATCGGCTCGATGATGTTGCTGGCCGACCAGGGCACGCAGTCGCGCGAGGGTGTCCGTATGGGCCTCTGGGGGGCAGCCCAGGCCATTGCTTTTGGCACGGGCGGGTTTCTTGGCACAGTGGCGAGCGACATCGCACACGCCTTGCTGGATGCCCCGGCCGCCGCCTACGGCACGGTGTTCGCCGCTGAGGCGGTGCTGTTCGTTGTTTCGGCCGTGTTGGCCGCGCGTGTGGGCAGGGCGCGCGCGGCCAGCACGGATGGGCACGTCGTACGTGGCGAGGCGCTCGCCACAAGCTAGGAGGGTGACCAGATGGCATACCCCCAGACCTGGGATGTGGTGGTGATCGGCGGCGGGCCGTCCGGCGCCACGGCGGCCAATGATCTGGCGCGCCGCGGGCGCAGCGTGCTGTTGCTCGACCGCGCCGGACGCATCAAGCCCTGCGGCGGTGCAGTGCCGCCGGTGCTGCTGCGCGAATTCGCTGTGCCCGAGTCGCTGCTCGTGGCCAAGGTGCGCTCGGCCTGTATGGTGGCGCCCTCTGGCCGCCGCGTGGACATGCCCATCGACGCTGGCGGATTCGTGGGCATGGTGGACCGGGACGAGTTCGACGAGTGGCTACGGCAGCGGGCGGCGGGTTGCGGCGCGGAACGACGCAGCGGCGGCTTCCAGCGCATCACCCGTGACGATGACGGCACTGCGCGCGTGCACTTCCAGCCCAAGGCCGGCGGCGATGCGGTCTCGGTTCGCACCCGGGCAGTGATCGGCGCCGATGGCGCTGCCTCGGCTGTGGCGCGCGACTACATTCCCGACGGCGACAAGCGCGTGTATGTATACGCGTACCATGAGATCGTGCGCTCGCCACCCTCGGCACTGGAGGGCTTCGATCCCGCCCGGGCCGACGTCTATTATCAGGGCCAGCTTTCGCCGGACTTTTATGGCTGGATCTTCCCTCACGGCGAGACCACCAGCGTGGGAACCGGAACCGCCGAGCGCGGCTTTTCCATCCGTAACGCCACCAACGACCTGCGCAGGGCGGCGGGCCTTGGCGAGTCGGAAACCCTGCGCCGCGAGGGTGCGCCGATCCCGCTCAAACCCCTGAAGCGCTGGGATAACGGGCGCGACATTGTGCTGGCTGGTGATGCCGCCGGGGTGGTGGCGCCCGCCTCGGGCGAGGGCATCTACTACGCCATGGCCGGCGGGAGGCTGGCGGCGGAGGCTGTGGAGCAGTTTCTCGCCACGGGCGAGGCGACCGCACTGGCCACAGCGCGCAAGCGCTTCATGCGCGCCCACGGCCGGGTGTTCTGGATCCTCGGCATCATGCAGCGCTTCTGGTACGTGAACGATCGGCGCCGCGAGCGCTTCGTGAGCATCTGCGCCGACCGTGACGTGCAGCGCCTCACGTGGGAGTCGTACATGAACAAGAAGCTCACCCGCAAGAGCCCCATGGCCCATGTGCGCATTTTCTTCAAGGACCTCGCCCACCTCGTGGGCATCGTTTCGCCCTGACCGGCGCCGCGCACCCATGGCCGAACTGTTCGCGTCCGGCCGCGCTATCGATCTGATTCTTGCCGGCCTGGCACTGGAGGCGCTGGCGCTCTTTGCCCTTGGCCGCAGGCGAAGGGCGGGCGGCCTGCATGTCGGGGACTGGCTACCCAGCCTCGCCTCTGGCGCGCTGCTGCTGCTTGCCCTGCGCTTCGCCATTGCGGGAGCGCCCTGGCCGCTGCTGTCGTTGCTGCTGCTGTCCTCGGGCGCCGTGCATGCGGCCGACCTTTGGGTCCGCCGGAGCACCCGCCTGCGCACAGAAGCCGCCCGCCGTTCGACCACAGGCCCGTAACGCCACGGCGCTTGCGCTCGCCCGGCGCAGTGCAGGCGGCGAGGCAGGCCGCTAGAATCGGAGCACCGCAGTTTGCTGCCCGAACGATCCATGGCCCTCAGCCCCCTGCTGCCGTTGTCGCCGCTGCCCGCCACCGTACGCGGGCCGGGCTTCGTCCCGGCGTTCGTGCCGCCGACGGTTCCGACATCGCCCGAGGTGAGCTTCACCCGGCTGGTGGAAACGGCGCGCGCGACGGGTGCTCCGCTGCCCGCGGGCGGCTTGGCGGCTGCGGTCCCCAAACCCGACGGTGTGTCGCTTCTCGACCGCGCGCTGCTGCGTGACCTCGTCACAGGCTTCGAGCGGGTCAGCGGCGCCATCGCGCCGAGGAGTGTCTCGTCCGCGTTCCTGGGCAACCTCGGCGCTTAGGCCTCGCTCGGCCGCACCGGTCTTCCCGAAGCGCTGCGCAACCTAGGAACGCGCGAAGCGGTGGCGCTTTACGCGGCCCTCTCCTCCCTGGGCAGCGCCTTGCAGGCCATGACATCAGACAGCGGGCCTGGCGTGGCGTCGCTGCTCGACATTTCGGCCTGAGGCGCCCCGGGGCGGGGGGGGGGCCGGGGGGGGGGGGGAGGGAAACAACCCCGGGGGGCCCCCCCCCCCCCACCCCCCCCCCCGGCCCGCCCCCCGGGCTTCCGTATTGGGC
>DAIPHN010000086.1:0-13281 GCA_036771335.1 Burkholderiales bacterium | reverse complement strand
GCCGACGTGAACGTGTGCATGTACCGCGAGTTCGGCCGCCTGCTGTGCGAGGCCCTGGAGCGGCCCTACCTGCAGGCGCCCATCGGTCTGCACAGCACCACCGCCTTCCTGCGCACGCTGGGCAGCCTGCTGGGGCTCGACCCCGAGCCCTTCATCGAGCGCGAGAAGCACACCACCATCAAGCCGCTGTGGGATCTGTGGCGCTCGGTCACCCAGGATTTCTTCGGCACCGGCAGCTTCGCCGTGGTGGCCTCGGAAACCTACGCCCGCGGGCTGCGCCACTTCCTCGAAGACGAACTGGGCCTGCCGTGCAATTTCGCCGTGGCCCGCACGCCGGGCGCCAAGACCGACAACGAGGCCGTACGGCGCCTGGTGCACGAGAAGCCGCCGCTGGTGCTGTTCGGCAGCTACAACGAGCGCATGTACTTGTCGGAAATGGCCGCCGGCCGGGGCCCGAGGCCGGCCTACGTGCCCGCCTCCTTCCCCGGCGCCATCATCCGCCGCCACACCGGCACGCCGGTGATGGGCTACTCAGGCGCCACCTGGGTAGTGCAGGAGTATTGCAACGCGCTGTTCGATGCGCTGTTCCACGTGCTGCCGCTGGCCCGGGAACTGGATGCCATCGAGGCCACGCCAGGCCGGGCGCTGCAGCCCGTGAGCTGGGAGCCGGCGGCGCGTGAGCGGCTCGAAGCGCTGATTGCCGCCGAACCCGTGCTGGTACGCATCTCCGCAGCCAAGCGCATGCGCGACATGGCCGAGGCCGACGCGCGCGCCGCGGGCGGCAGCGAAGTGACCGCCGCGCGCCTCACGGCGCTGTTTGGCATGCCGCGCGAGGATGTGGCGGCGTGAACCTGCCCTGCCCCCTTTCCCGAACAAGCGCCGCCACCACGCGGGCGCCTGTCCATCGCCGCCGCGAGGCGGGGGTGGTTGAACCCCGCGCCATCCGGCGCGGATCCCGCCGAATGGCAAATCTGGAGGACTTTCCACCATGGCAGAAAAAGTGAATCCCTCAGGCCTGACGGACGAAGAGTGCCAGGAGTTCCACGAGTACTACCTCAAGGGGTACATGCTCTGGGCCGTGGGCGCTTTCGTCGCCCATAGCCTGGTCTGGATGTGGCGCCCCTGGTTCGTTTTCTCGTAATAGCGCGATTCGGAGAGGCCACCATGGCACACGAGAACGTTGAGGTACTCACGACGCAGCGCGACGGCGCCCGCGAGGGCTTCCTGGGCATCTACGTCGCGATGTTCATCGTCTTCCTGATGCTGGCGCTGGCGTCTCTGGCGTTCGCGCAGAACTGGCGCTCGCTCCTCCCAGGAGCGGAAGGTGCGCGCTCGGTGCTCGACGGCGTGAAGTCGGCCGTCTACACCGTCATGTCCCAACTGAGCTAGACAAAGAGGAATCGAACATGTGGCGTTATTGGCGAATCGTGGATCCCCGAAAGGCAATCATCCTCACAGGTCTGTTGATTGCCTTCATCTCGGGCACGATCCATCTGATCATGATCAGTACCGATCGTTACGACCTCAACACCTGGAAGACGCCCACGGCGCAACTCGGGCAAACCGCCACGGGCGCGAAGTAAAGGCCCAAGGTGGTGACTGGCGGGCGGGCCTGTCAAGCCCCCCGCCCGTCCAAGAACACACGCGGGCGGCACGAGCCCCCGGACCTGCGCGGATCCCCTTCCGTTCGGAGGAAACAACATGGCCATGCTGAGTTTTGAAAGGAAGTACCGAATCCGCGGGGGAACCCTGGTGACGGGTGACCTGTTCGATTTCTGGATCGGCCCCTTCTACGTGGGCTTCTTCGGCATCACAGGCGCCTTCTTTACCGTGCTGGGCACAGTAATGATTCTCTACGGGGCCGCCATCGGTCCCACCTGGAACCTCTGGCAGATCAGCATCGCGCCGCCAGACGTCTCCTACGGGCTGGGCTTCGCGCCCATACGCGAGGGCGGGCTGTGGCAGATCATCACGGTCTGCGCGCTGGGCTCCTTCGTGTCCTGGGCGCTGCGCGAGGTGGAGATCTGCCGCAAGCTCGGCATGGGCTATCACGTGCCCGTGGCCTTCGGCTTCGCGATCGGCGCGTATTTCACTCTGGAAGTGGTGCGACCGGTGCTGATGGGCGCGTGGGGCCATGCGTTTCCCTACGGCATCTACAGCCACCTAGACTGGGTGAGCAACGTGGCCTACCAGTACCTGCACTTCCACTACAACCCTTGGCACTGCATCGCCGCGAGCCTGTTCTTCGCAACCACTTTGGCGCTGTCGCTGCACGGCGCGCTGGTGCTCTCGGCCACCAATCCGAAGAAGGGCCAGGAGGTGAAGACCCCCGAGCACGAGGACACCTTCTTCCGAGACTTCATCGGCTACTCCGTGGGCACCCTTGGCATCCACCGGCTGGGCCTGTTCCTGGCCCTCAGTTCGGTCATCTTCGCGGGCCTGTGCATCGTGGTGAGCGGGCCCTTCTGGACCCGCAGCTGGCCTGAATGGTGGGGCTGGTGGCTGAACATGCCGATCTGGCGCTGAGCGAGCGACGAGGAGACTTCGATGGCTGAATATCAGAACCTGTTCACCCAGGTGCAGCCCACGGGGCCAGCGGCCGAGGGCGTGCCCCTGCCGCGCGGCGACTGGGAACGCACCGGAGTGCCGTTCTTCTGGCACCTGCTTGGCCGCCTGGGCAACGCCCAGATCGGGCCGGTTTATCTAGGCGGCTTGGGCGTAGCCTCGCTCATCGCCGGGACGCTGTCCTTCAACATCATCGGCTTCAACATGCTCGCCGCGGTGGACTGGAATCCGATCCAGATGGTGCGCCAGATCTTCTGGCTAGCTCTCGACCCGCCTCCGCCGTCCTACGGCCTGAGCATCCCGCGGCTGGGCGACGGCGGATGGTGGCTGCTGGCGGGCTTTCTGCTCACCATCTCGCTGCTGCTTTGGTGGGCGCGCACCTACCGGCGCGCGCGCCAGTTGGGGATGGGCACGCACGTGGCCTGGGCCTTCGCGGCGGCCATCTGGCTGTTCCTGGTTTGCGGCTTCTTCAGGCCGGTGCTCATGGGCAGTTGGGCCGAGGCGGTGCCCTTCGGCATATTTCCGCACCTGGACTGGGTGTCCGCGCTGTCGCTTCGCCACGGCAACTTCTTCTACAACCCCTTCCACGCCCTGTCCATCGTCTTCCTCTACGGCTCGGTGCTGCTGTTCGCCATGCACGGTGCCACGATCCTCGCCGTAACCCGGTTCGGCGGCGAGCGCGAGATCGAACAGATCGTGGATCGCGGCACGGCGTCCGAACGCGCGGCCCTGTTCTGGCGCTGGACCATGGGCTTCAACGCCACGATGGAGTCGATTCATCGCTGGGCCTGGTGGTTCGCGGTGCTTTGCCCGCTGGTGGGCGGGCTCGGCGTGCT
The DNA here is from genome assembly GCA_036771335.1 of Burkholderiales bacterium. GTDB lineage: Bacteria > Pseudomonadota > Gammaproteobacteria > Burkholderiales. The sequence goes on along the minus strand of DAIPHN010000086.1, from coordinate 9,880 downwards.
GCTCACTGGCACCGTGGTGGACAACTGGTACCTCTGGTCCATGAAGCACGGCGTGGTGCCCTCCTACCCTGACGTGTACCCCGTGGTCGTCGATCCCGCCCTCATGGGAGGCAAGTGATGAACTCCTTCGCACGAGTTGCATTGGCACCGCTGCCGCTCCTGGCATTGGTCCTGGCGGGTTGCGAACGCCCGCCCATTCAGACCGAGCAGACGGGTTACCGCGGCACGGGAATGGAGCAGATCTACAACCCCCGCACCCTCAAGAAGCTCGCCGCCGCCAACCAGGCGCCGGCCGCTCCCGCGGTGGCACCCAACCCGGATGGACCAAAGGCCGGCGCCACCTACCAGAACGTCAAGGTGCTTGGAGACCTGAGCGTTTCCGACTTCACCAGGCTGATGGTCTCCATCACCCAGTGGGTCGCACCCCAGGAGGGCTGCAACTATTGCCACAACCCGGAGAATCTCGCCGATGACTCGAAGTACACCAAGGTCGTCGCGCGCCGCATGATCGAGATGACCCGGCACGTGAACTCCGACTGGAAGACCCACGTGGGCGGCACGGGCGTCACCTGCTACACCTGCCACCGCGGCCATCCGCAACCGTCCCAGGTGTGGTACGCCCCCGCTGACCGCAAGTACAAGAACGCGGTCCTCGGCAACGACGCCCGGCAGAATCGGGCTGCCCCATCCGTGGCGCTGAGTTCACTGCCCTACGACCCCTTCACGCCATATCTCAAGGAGGATCAGCCGATACGCGTGAACGGCAACGAAGCGTTACGTCAGATCGGCGAGGGCGCGCATCAAACTTCCACCAAACAGGCGGAGCTCACCTACGCCCTCATGGTACACATGTCCACTTCCCTGGGCGTGAACTGTACCTTCTGCCACAACACACGCGCCTTCCAGTCCTGGGAGGAGTCGACCCCGAAGCGAGCCACCGCCTGGCACGGCATCCGCATGGCTCGGGATCTGAACGTGAGCTATCTTGAGCCGCTCACGAGCACTTTCCCCGAGTCGCGTCTTGGTCCCAAGGGGGATGTAGCCAAGGTGAACTGCTCAACCTGTCATCAGGGCATCCACAAGCCGCTCTACGGCGCGCAGATGGCCAAGGACTTCCCTGAGCTCGGGGTGAAGGGCAATCCCTGAGTCATCTCCCCGGCGGGGCGCGGCGGCCGCCGCACCCCGGCCGGAACAGGTCATCACGAGAGTTCCCCCAACCACCCGGCACGCCTCCCCCGCTGAGTGGTTGTTCAAGGGCGGTGTGAACCGCCCTTTTTTCTTTGCTGGCGCCCGACGCTATGCGGCTACGCGGGATCACCCTGGCGCCGCCTTGCCTACCTGGCCTCACCAGGCATCATGGGGACCCAGCAAGCGCCATCCGGAAGAGAGGCTCGTCGCCTGGACAAGCGCTGCGACCGCTTGGCTGCGGCACAAGCTCCATGCCCGCTAGCCCTTCAGGCGGATTTGCTCACCATGAGATAGATGATGGGCAGCGGCACCACGGTGGCCACGGCGCCAGCGACCTGCCACAGCCGCGACAGGCGCACGTACTCCGGAGTAATGTGATCGTGACGGCGCAGCAGCACGCGCAGCTTTAGCTGGATGGGAAGCAGCACGAAGGCCCAGATCAGGCCCGAGATGCCCAGCAGGCGATAGGACCAGATGGTCCAGCCGTGGGCGGTGTCGCCCCCGAAACGCTGGGCCATGAGGTGGCCCGTGATGACAATGCCCAGCGCTCCCGTGACTGTGAACAGAAAATCCGTGATCAGCACCATGCGATTGCTGAACTGGATGACAGCGTGGTTGCGCGTGCGCTCGGCCATGAAGGACCACACGCCGCTCACGATGACGTTGCCGAGGAACAGGCCGGCACTGGCGAGATGAATTATCTTGAGGCTGCTGCTCACGACGCGCGCCTCTTCCTTGCGCGGCGGGGCGGGCTGGTAACCCGGCTCGGGGCGCCGCCGTTCAGGAATCCTCCGCCTGGCCGTCGCCGCGGGACGCATCCGCCGCCGCAGCCTCCCGCCGCTTCTGCGCGGCTTCCCGCTCCTTGCGTAGTTCGCGCAACTGCCACCAGACAAACACGAGGGCGACCGCCAGGAAGAGGATTCCTTCGAGCATGGGCAGACCGGCGGATGGCGGGGTAGCCGGGAGCGTGAGCCGCGCCGCCGAGCTCAGCGGGCGGGCGCCACATGGGCGTCCTGCGCCGGCAGGCGCCGCTCGATGGGCGCCTGGGCTTCAATCTCATCGGGGCCCAGGGTGGCACGCTGCCGCTGGCGCATGGCCCAGCCCCACAGGGCGGCGGCGGGAATGGGGAGCACCAGCAGCCAGTGCTCCAGGATGCCCAGCGCCAGCATAGTGCCCGCCAGCGTGAGCGCCAGGGCCCGCTCCGGCGCAACGCCCGGCTCAAGCGCCTGCGTCACCATCCAGCCGAGCACACCTGTAGCGATAGTGACCGCCAGAGGAAAGAACAGGTTCACCGCGCGCCGCCGGAAATAGGTCTGCAGATAGGCGATGTGGGGCGGCAGGAACTCCTCGCTCAGGTTTCTCACGCCCAGGAACAGGTTGATTTTGGCGCTGGTTCGCATGGCCCACAGCACGACGAAGGTCCAGGCGCCAACGGGGTTGGGCGCATTCCAGGCAAGGGCCACCACCCCCATCCCAACGGCAAGGATGCCCAGCTCGTGCCAGAGAATCGCCCGCACGGCCTCGGACAGCCGTGTCCAGCCCAGCGCGCCGGGCGACTGCGCCATGCGGCGGGGGCCGGTGATCCAGCCTGTGAGAAAACTGAGCTCGTGCCAGCCCCACACCAGCAGGGCGCAGGTGAAGGCGCAGTACGTGGATGCCGTATCAACCCGGTCGGCGGTGTGAGCCATGGCTAGCAGCGCCGCCACGGCGAGCAGCGAGGAAATCACCAGGCTCCAGCGAAACGTGCCGCGTGGCAGCCCGTCGAGCAACAGGATCAGCCCGGTGCTGAACCACCAGATGAACACAGCGAACAGAGCCGCCAGCCCAAGGTCCGCCATGCGCGCGCGTCCTTCGGTGGCTGCGCCGCCTACCAGGCCGGCGCCACCCTCGCACTGGCGGGCAGCTCATGCCGCTGCACCGGCAGCAGGTACAGGCGCGCGAACGTGGCTACCCCCGCCGCTGACCACAACGCCCGCGAAACGAGGCCCGGCAGACCCCCGCGCGCCTTGGCGGCGTTAATGCGCGTCTGGATGCGGAAAAGTCGGTCCATGCCGGCGCGGAATGCCGGGTTGTCGATATCCAGGGACAGGGGGAACACCTGCCTGGATATTTCGTTGGTGATGCGGAACACGGTGTAGTCGTAATCCGTGGACTCCAGGCCCATGGCCTGGTGGAGCATGGGCCGCGTGTGATCGCGCACATACATCGTGGCGTACACCGCCAGCAGGAAGAAGCGGATCCACAACAGGTTGCCGCCGCGCAGCAGGTGGGGGTTGGCGCGCATGATGAGCGCGAAGGACTCGCCGTGGCGGAATTCGTCGTTGCACCAGCGCTCGAACCAGCGAAAGATGGGGTGGAAGCGCTTGTCAGGGTTACGCTCCAGCTGCCGGAAGATGGTGATGTAGCGCGCGTAGCCGATCTTCTCCGACAGGTACGTGGCGTAGAAGATGAACTTGGGCTTGAAGTAGGTATAGGCCTTGGTGCGCTTGAGGTCGCCCAGGTCGAGGCCAAGGCCGAAGTCCTTCAGCGACTGGTTGATGAAGCCGGCGTGCCGCGATTCGTCCCGGGCCATGAAGCGCATGAGCTGCTTGATGTCCGGGTTGGTGACGTTTTTCTGGATCTCGTTGTAGAGAATGCACCCGGAGAACTCCGAGGTGACCGAGGTGATGAGGAAGTCCAGGAACTCCTGGCGCATCTCGGGGCTCACCTTGGAGAAGCGCTCAGCCACCTCCTTGGCGAACTCGGGCGTGCGCTGGAAGTGGTCGTGATTGTTGTCACCCTCGTACTCCGCCATCATCGCCGTCCACTCGGCGCGCACCGGCGTCGTGTCGATGCGATCCATGGCGCGGAAATCGGTGGTGTAGAAACGCGGGCTGAGCAGCGTCTTTTCCTTGGCCTTGCGCTCGGCAGCGGCGGCGCTGTTGATGGCGAGATTGGCGTGCATGGGCTGTCCTCCTCAATGGCAAATCAGCGCTGGCCTTCGTTCAGCAGGTTCGCGAAGGCACCGGCATTGGTGGAGCCGAAGGACTCCAGGTCGACCCGTTGTCCAGTGGCCGGGTCAAAGAGTGTCAAACCGCCGTCTTGGCGGGCGATGAGCTGGAAGGGCGCCTCGGAGCCGATGTCGCGGGTGCGCCGTTCCCGGGCGAGCGCCCGGAGGGCGCCGCGCACGAAACCCTGCTCACCGTGCAGCAAAGACACCAGCTCGCCGTTGCGCGCATCCACAACGGCCACATCACCGTTGGGGCGATCTTCGAATCGCAGCGGCCGCTCGACCTTCCCACGCGCGGGCTTCTGCTCCGGGCCATTGCCGCTGATCCGCACCGTGGCCACCGCTGCCAGAGAAAACAGCATCAGGGCGCCGGCTCCCGCCAGGAACCAGCGGGGAAAGTGATCGGGCGCGGGCGGCCGCGCCGGGCTGTCGGTAGGGGCGGCGGCGCTCATGTGGGACTTGTCCTCCAGGCGGGCGCGGGTACGTTGGCGGGCGGGCTGCTCGCCGCGGCGGAGGCGGCGGAGGCGCCGGTGCGTGCCGACCAGGCATGGGAGAGCAGCGCCGCTACGCGCTCGGCCTCGGGTACGGAGCGAAGCATGGGCTCCGGCTGCGCCAGCCGCCAGGGGCGGGCGTGTGGCCACAGATGCAGGTACGAGATGCGATCGGGCCCCGCCAGCGCGAGCGGAATGTCACCGCGGCCGTCTTCGAGGCGCCGCAGTCCCGCGCCAGCGATGGTGCGCAGCGGCAGGTTGAAAGTGACCGTGAGCACGATGCCGATGCGCATCACCACGCGCTTGTCGGTGATGGTATACGCGGTAGCCCTGGCGGTGAGCCAGGCGAGCCACAGGAAAGTGCCCAAGGCCAGCAGCGCCGCCACCGCCAGCCAGCGCACCGACCAAACGGCCGCGCCCGGCGCCAGGCCATCAGCGAGGCTGTTCGCCACACCCGCTACCAGCAGCACAGCAAAGTACACCGACAAGATGCGCACGTGGAAGGCATGGCGCGCCAAGCCCCGCCAGTGCGGCGATCCCTGCCACAGGATGCGCTCGTCCAGCGGCAGACGCTCGGGCAGGCCGTGCTGGGGCTCGATCTCGTGCTCGTGCCCATGATTGTGAATGCTCATGTCGCCTCCGTAGTTGGATCGCAGCGCCGCCCGTGCGCCCTCAGAGCAGGGGGTCCAGCCGTTTGGGATCGGCGTACAAGGTGCCGCCGCCGTAGAAGGCCGTGATCTTCTCCTCCTCCAGCTTGGTCACCTGATCTGCCTCACGGGTGCCCGGCACCTTCGCGAAGTGATGGCCATAGACGGCGTTCACCTCCACAGCATTGCGCCGGATACGCGCGAACGTCATGGGCAGCAGCACGCGGCGCGAGCCGGTATCCACCTCGAGGTAGCGGAACATCATCTCGGTGGTGTCTACCCACAGGTCGGTCACCATGCCGCCCTGTTTGCCGTCGCCGCCAAGCACGGGCAAACCACGCGGGTCCACGTCCTTGTCCGAAACCCCGAAGCCCGGTGCGGCGCGCAACGGCCGGATGACGGCTTCTCCGTGAGGATTGAGTTCGGCCTTGTCCTCGCGCAGCGCATAGCCGCCCGGACCAACGCCATCGAGCATGGCGTCGCCGGTGGGCTCCACCGGCGAGCCTGGCGACGCTCCTGCCACTGAGTACGCCTTCGGCGGCTCGCCCTGCTGCAGGTTGGGCACAGTCACCTCGCGACCTCCAGCCAGCTTGAAGGTCTTGGGCTCCGGGTTGGGCCAGCCCTTGATCACCGCGCGTCCAAGGCTGTCCGACTCCATGGGATAGCCCTCGCGGTGGCCCTCGCGCACCAGATAGAAGATGAGGCCCGCGAAGAATAGCCAGAACATGTAAAGCACGATCTGGGCGAGATCAACATAGCCCGTGATTGCTCCGAAGGAATTCATGGTGCGTTCTCCTTTGTGACGACTAACCCGGTAGATCGGCCAGACCGAATCTCCGCGGCGCGGTGGACGCCCCGGCTGCACGGCGGCCCACCAGCGGACCGATCGCGACCAGGGTGACGAACAGCAACAGCATCTCGATGTGATAGACCACGTTGTAACCCGTGACGGGATCGGTGAGCGCCACGCCGAATTCGCCCGAGCGTGCCAGCGACGAGGCCAGGTCGCGCAGCGCGCCGCCGCCGGCCACGGACAGTCCCGCCGCGGTGGCCTGCACGGCGCCCCAGGCGCCCAGGGCGAGTCCCACGAATGCACGCTCCTCCATGTGCATGGCTGCCGCCAGGGTGCCCACGGCGAACAGCCCGCCGCCGAAACCGATGCCCGTGGCACCCGCACGAAACAGCATGGCCGACTCCAGCGGCGCGGCGACCACCACGGCTGAAACGGCGGGCAACCCCGCCACCGCGCCCCACGCCGCCAGCCGCAGTGCATCCATGCCGCGGCCCAGCAACCGCGCTGACAGGGCGAACCCGCCCAGAGCGCCGCAGGCCATGAGCGCTGTCAGCGCGCTGGTGGCGCCCACGCTTAGGTGCAGGATCTCGCCGCCGTAGGGCTCGAGGATCACGTCCTGCATGTTGAAGGCCGCCGTGCCCAGCCCTACGGCCCACAGGTAACGTCGGGCGCGGCCGTTGGAAAGAAAGCGCTGCCAGGCGTCCCGGAAGGCCGGCGCGGGTTCACTGCGCAGCGCCGCGGCCCGGGCCGGATCGCGCGCCTCCTGTTTCCACAGCGCAATACTGTTCACCAGCAGCGTGATCACGGCCGCGCCCTGCACCACCTGGATGAGCCGCTGGGGCGTGAACTCAGCCAGCAGCAGGCTGAACAGGAAACTCGATCCCAGCATGCCCGCCAGCAGCATGACGTACATGAGCGCCACGACGCGCGGCCGCGTGGCGTCGTCGGCCTTGTCAGTGGCCAGCGCGAGGCCAGCGGTCTGGGCGGTCTGCAGGCCAATACCCACGGTCAGGAACGCGAGCCCGGCGGCCGCCTGACCGAACCACGGCGGCGTGGGAACCTGACCCTGCCCCGACAGCACCAGCAGAGCGAAGGGCATGATGGCGAGCCCGCAGAACTGCAACATAGTGCCGGTCCAGATGAAGGGGACCCGCCGCCAGCCGAAGGCCGAGCGGTGGGTGTCGGAGCGAAAACCGGTCAGGGCCCTGAAGGGCGCGGCCAGCAGCGGCAGCCCCACCATGAGCGAGACCACCCACGCTGGCACCAGCAACTCGACGATCATCACGCGATTGAGCGTGCCTACCATCAGCGCCGTGGCCATGCCCACCGTCACCTGGAACAGCGACAACCGCATCAGGCGCGACAGCGGCAACCCCTCGCTGGCCGCGTCCGCGAAGGGCAGGTACTGGAGCGGGATCTGCCGCACCACCCGGGAGAAACGCGGCAGCCTCATGGGCGGCGCCACTCCAGGGCCTGGGAGGTGTAGAAACCGCACGCCACGCGACGCGTGCGCCCTGCGGTCCACCCGCCCATGGCCTGGTGGGAGCCCAGCTCGCGCAGCAGCGCCACCTCGCGCACCGGCTCGATGCTCGGCGCTCGATCTCCGCGGGGAAACAGCCGGCCCGCCGCATGCATGGCCGCCAGCAGCGCGGTGCGGGGCGCAAAGGTGAAGGCAATGGAGCCCGTTGTGCGGTGCGCCAGCCGCGCCACCGCTGCCACCGCGTCGGCGCAGCCGTAGTGGATCAGCGAGTCCATGGCCACGCAGTGATCGAAGTGGCCAAGGCGCTCGTCGAGCATGTCGCCGGTGTGAAACTCCACGCCCCCCGCGCCCAGGTCACGCGGCAGGCGCTCGCGGGCCAGCGCCACCAGCGTGGGCGAGAGGTCTACCGCCACCACCCGGGCGCCGCGGCGCGCCAGCTCCACGGCCAGGGCCCCGGTGCCGCAGCCCGCATCGAGGATGCGCCGGCCGGCGAGGGCGGCCGGCAGCCACGACAACAGCGTGGCGCGCATCTGGTCGCGCCCGGCACGCACCGTGGCGCGAATGCGCGACACGGGGGCGTTGGAGGTGAGCCGCGCCCAGGCCTCGGCCGCGGTGCGGTCGAAGTAGGTCTCGATCTGGGCGCGGCGGCGCTGATAGGTGGCCGAGTGCATCAGTGGAACCCCAGCAGGTCGAAGATCTCCCGGTCCCGCAGGGGCGCCGGGGCGAGGGGTTCGGTGCCTTGCCAAAGGGCCTCGGCGAGGCGGAGGTATTCCTGTTGCACGGCGAGCACCTCGGGCGAATCGTCCATCTCGAAGAGCGTGGCCTTGCGCAGCCGCGACTGGCGGATGGCGTCCAAGTCGGGGAAGCGGGCCATGGTGCGCAGCCCGGTGCGCTCGTTGAACTTGTCGATCTGGTCGGTGGCGTTGCTGCGGTTGGCAATCACCCCGCCAAGACGCACGGCGTAGTTCTTGGACTTCGCCTGGATGGCGCCCACGATGCGGTTCATGGCAAAGATGGAGTCGAAGTCGTTGGCGGTAACGATCAGCGCCCGGTTGGCGTGCTGCAGCGGCGCGGCAAAGCCACCGCACACCACGTCGCCGAGGACGTCGAAGATCACCACGTCCGTATCCTCCAGCAGGTGATGCTCCTTGAGCAGCTTCACCGTCTGGCCGACCACGTAGCCGCCGCAGCCTGTGCCGGCAGGCGGGCCGCCCGCTTCCACGCACATGACGCCATTGAAGCCCGTATAGACGAAGTCCTCGGGCCGCAGCTCCTCGGCGTGGAAATCCACCGACTCGAGCACATCAATCACCGTGGGCACCAGCCGCTTGGTGAGCGTGAAGGTGGAGTCGTGCTTGGGATCGCAGCCGATCTGCAGCACCCGGTGACCCAGCTTCGAGAAGGCTGCCGACAGGTTGGAGGACGTGGTGCTTTTGCCAATACCGCCCTTGCCATAGACAGCGAACACCTTGGCGCCCTCGATCCTGAGGTCGTCCATCTTCACCTGAACGCTGCCTTCGCCGTCGGGACGGGTGGGCAACGGGCGGAAATGCGTGGCGGGCGCGTTCATGAAGCCTCCAGGTGAATGCACGGCGTGATCGGGTGACGGGTCATGCCGAGGCGGCCTCCGGGTAGCCGCCCTCGAGCCGGTCCTCCAGCTCCTCGCCGGCGCGGCGCAGGGCTTCGAGCACATCGGCCTCGGGGGTCCAGAAATCCCGCTGCGACGCCTCCAGGAGGCGGCTCGCCATCTTGGCCGACGCACCCGGGTTGAGCCTCGCAAGGCGCTCGCGCATCTCGGGGTCGAGAAGGAAGGTCTGGGTGAGCTGCTGGTACACCCATGGCTGCACCTGGCCTGTGGTGGCGGACCAGCCCATGGTGTTGGTGAGATGCGCTTCGATGTGGCGCACGCCCTCGTAGCCGTGGGCCAGCATGCTTTCGTACCACTTGGGATTGAGCATCCGGGTGCGCGTTTCGAGAGCCACCTGTTCGCACAGGGTGCGAACAGTGCCCTCGCCGCGGGTCTGGTCGCCGATATAGACCGGGGCGGCCTGGGCGCCAGGCCCCTGGGCGCGCTTCACCGCGCGGCTGATGCCGCCAAGGGTGTCGAAATAGGTGTCGATGGTGGTGACGCCCAGTTCCACCGAATCGAGGTTCTGATAGGCGAGATCCACGCCCGAGAGCACGCTGTCCAGCAAAGCGGCGCGCTGCACCGGCCGGCCGCTTCGCCCGTAGGCAACGCCCTTGCGGCGCGAGTAGGGATCGGCCAGTTCGTCGGCGTCGGCCCAGCGGCCG
>DAIPHN010000085.1:0-13452 GCA_036771335.1 Burkholderiales bacterium | reverse complement strand
GACCAGTCGAGGCAGGCGCCCTTGGGCGACTCCAGCTTCACCGGCCCGTCGAACCAGTGGTGCCCGATCAGGATCGGCGCGCCCGTGACGCGCCCCAGGCGATGTTCGGCCGGGATCTCGATGTCCGGGATCAGGTGCCGGCTGCCTCGTGGCACCAGGGCTACCTCGGGCAGGCGCTCGGCGTCATGGCGCCACACCGCTAGACGCGCCTCCGGATGCTTGTGGCCCTCCTTGTCGACCATCCACACGCCGTCAGGCAAATCCCATTCGACTCCGCAGGGCAGGAGCTTGCGCGCCTGCTCGAGCGCGGCGTCCTCATACAGGCGGCGCATCACGTCATCGCTCAGCACCCCGCACTCGCCACCCCGGGCGCGGTTGACCGTATCGCGGGCGGCGTCGTCCCACCAGGCATGCACGACGCGAATGCCGTCCAGGTCCAGCGCCATCGGGTGCTGCCGGAACCAATCCACCCACTCCCTGTGCAGCGCCGAGTCCTCTCCCACCTCGGCCAGGAAGGCGGCGTGCTGCCTGCGGTTCTTGTCGCTGCGCGGCCGCAGGCCGAGGTAGAAGCCGATCGCGTTGTACTCATGGTTGCCAAGCACCAGCCGCGCCTGCCCGGCATCGACCATGCGGCGCACGATGTTCAGCACCTTCAACTGCTCCGGCCCGCGGTCGATGAGATCGCCCACGAAAACGGCCTGGCGGCCTGCCGGGGCATGCCAAGTGCCGTCGCGCATGTCGTAGCCGAGATGGGCCAACAGCGCCTCCAGCTTGGCCGCGTGGCCGTGGACATCGCCGATCACGTCATAGTGCATCGCTTGCCTCCTTCGTTGCGTTTTGCAACGAAGCAAGTGTGGCACACTTAGTCGCGCAATGCAACGAAGATTCCTTGATGTCTGACGATCTCGATCTCCCGCAGGGGCGCCCCGAGCACCCGATGCCGTTCACCCGCGTGGAGATCGCCACGTTTGCGGTCGAGGCGGGCCAGCTGCAGGTGCTACTCGGCCAGCGCGCCGAGGCGCCCTACAAGGGCCGCTGGGCGCTGCCGGGCGGGGTGCTGCGCATCGACAAGGACGCTGATCTGGACGCCGCCTGCCAGCGCGTGGCCAACGAGCGGCTGGGCGGGGCCGTGCCCGCGGTCCTGTACTGGGGCGGCCTGGCGGCGCCGCCAGGCACGCCGCGCGACGTGCTGGTCACGCTCGAAGGCGCCCTGGCCGCGGCCACGCGCACACCAGGGTTGCAGCAGCGGGTGTCGCCGTTGGGCATGTCGCCGCGATTTGCCGGTGCAGAGGAGTTCGGCAGGCTCATCGAGCAGGACCTCAAGTGGCTGGGCGAGGCCGTTCGCCGCGCCAATCTCAAGCCGGGTTGACCCACCGCTGCGGCCAAGCTGGCGGCCCGTTGGCCTGTCAGTCCACCCGCCGGATAGGCGGCAATGCGTTCCGGTCACTCAGCAGCTGTGGCCTGGGCAGGTAGGCACGAAGAACCAGCTGGAAGCGGGCGTGCTCCGGGCCCGGCGTGGGCAGCCAGTTGGCCTGGCCCTGTGCACCCTCCGGGGCGGTGCGCTGCATCACGATCTCTAAAGATCCATCCGCCTCGCGAACGAGGCCTGCCGTGCGGGAGCTTATCGAGTACCGGCGCAGCGGGTTGTCGGAGAAGAAGAGCCTGCCATCGCGCTCGACTTGATACATCGACACCGACCAGAACGCGTCGGCCGGCAGCCCTCCAGCCGGAAATCGAATCCGGTACGACGCGGCGGCGTCCAGTGGCAGGCCCCCCGCATCCGTGCGGGCCGTGAAGTAGACCGCCTCGCGGGCCGGCAGGGCGCCCAGCCCTTCGCGGGCAACCTGCGCGCGCAGTCGATAGTCGGCTCCGAAATCGCCCACGGCGGGGTCGGGAAGCTTCCATCCGCCGGATGAGCGGCCCTCGGCCGGGGCGGGACGTGCCAGCAGGGCGTGGAGGTCCGCTAGCCGTCGGCTCCATTCGAGCGTGACGCCTTCGGCCGCGGGCTCCTGGGGGACACCGATGCCAAACGGCTTCCAGCGCGCCACCAGGCTCTGCTCCGGCTCGGGCACGCCATTTCGCACCAGCATGTTGTTGACCACCGTCAGGTACTCGGCGCCCGCGCGCGGGCCCGCATCCCTGCGCACCGGCACCGTTGCGCCTGACAGGGGCCGGTTGGTCTCCCATGCGCTCAGGACCATGCCGTCCTGCAGCGCGTGGAGGTCCTTCAGTTCGGCCTCTGACCGAACCTCGATGCGTACCAGCATCCAAGCATCTCGACCGGGCAATCGGACGACCTGATGGCCAGCCGGCACGGGCGTGGGATCGCCTGTTCGGGCGATCCACAGATTGAGCTCACTGCCTTGCGCAGCCAGCCCGCTTCTTTTGGCGCCCACTATCTCGACGGTGTTCGTGTAGATGTCCAGGAACTGGATCGACCAGTATCGGCCGGCGATGCGGGGCACGCGAAGAAGCAGCGGTCCGCCCTCGAGGTCGAGCCAGGCGCTAGAGTAAAGCGTGTCGTTGTTCGGGGTCGTGATGCTGCGAGCCTGGTGGTCGCTCAGCGTGCGCCGGTGCCCGAGCCGGTTGACGCGCCCTCGGGCGGAGCCTTCTGCGCCACCCACGGACGCATGGCGCGCGCGCTCCATCTCGTAGACGGGCAGCGTGTAGAGGAAGGCATCGAGGTAAGGGTCGGCGGCGTCCATCTGATCGGGGTTCGCGACGTCTCGAGACCTTCACCGGCGAACGGACATACCTTCCGATCGCCCTCGACACCGCGCGCTTGGGTTGAGAGATCTTACGAAGGTGGCAGGGCGTGGCTACTCGGGTTCACTCAACGAGACATCTGCCACCGGTCGAGCGAATGTGCCGAGCAGAGGTTCACGAACGACCGTTGCAGGGTCTGACCGCGCAGCCTCAAGCACCGGCTGTGATACAGCGTCGAAACTCGGTGATCAGGGGATGGCCGGCGTCCACGCGCCGGAACGCGATCACGATTTCGGCGTGGTGGTCTCCCCATGGGACGTCGATGACCTTCAATCGCAGCGTCCGCCGGTAGGCCTCGACGGCGCTCATCGGTGCCACTGTCAGGAACCTGCCACGGGAGGCCAGCTGGAGGTTGGCGTGAAACGACAGGCACGTCACCGCCGGACGTGGCGGTTCGAGGTTCGCGCGCAGGTAGAGCTGCTCGAAGGCCGCACGGGTGAAGGAGCCGCTGGGTGGCAATGCCCAGGGGTGCTGCCGCAGCTGCGGCAAGCCCCGCGCGGGCCTGCGGACGGCTGGGTGATTCACCGCGCCGACGAGCACCAATCGTTCTTCATGGACCCGGTCGTACATGATCAACGGTAGCAGGGCGCTCCACTGATCGACCTCGGGAAGGCGGCACACGATGACGTCGACATCTCCTGTGGAAAGCCGCTTCCACAAGTCCGGGACGGTGGACTCGAACAGAACCACCTCCAGGGCCGGAAAAGCCTCGTGGAGCCGACCCAATGCGCGCGGAACCAGGTCCACCTGCGAAGTGGCCAGCGTGCCGATGCGCAGCGAGGCGATCTCCGGTGCACGCGAAGCCTGGATCGCTGCCCACACTTCGCGCCTGGCCAGGCGCAGCCTGACCAAGGCCGCCCGCCCGGCTGCCGTCAAGGCCACTCCGCGCTGGCCCCGCCTGCCGCGATCGACGAGCTTGACCCCGAAGGCCGCCTCCAGTGCCTGAAGCGCGTGGGTGACACCAGGCTGCGTCAGATGCAGCCGCTCCGAGGCGCCGCTCAGGCTGCCTGCCTGTGCGATGAGGTCGAGCAAGTGCAGGTCTCGCAACCTCAGGAAGTCGACTTTCGACTGAATTGCGTCGTCTTGCAAGTATTAGATAACTTAATTAGTTACTCAAATCTTATCATTAGACCGTAATTGATGGCATGCCTACAGTCGCTTCGTAACCGTAGCCTGCGTATCGCGATTGCCGCCTTCGGCAGTTCCCGGGCAGGGGCCGGATCCCGAGGTATCCAGGCAGAGGGCAGCCACCCATGAACCACACCCGCCACGGGTCGATGTCGACCACCGCCCGGATGCCGCACAGCTGGCCCACCGCGGCCATGGCCCGCGGCAGACACGATGCCGGGGTCGGAACCTGCAGCAACAAGGTCCGCCTGAGGCGTCGACCGGTCCGCAGCAGCTCGCGGTTCGTGTGCGAGGCCATCCTGGAGGCGTTCGAGAAGGTGCTGGACACCCAGTCTTTCGAGGCTTGCACGACCAACCACATCGCCGACCTGGCCGGCGTGGGCATAGGCAGCTTCTACGAGTACTTCTCCAACAAGGAGACGGTGCTCGCCCTTTGGCTGCACCGCCACAGCAGTCGCCTGCTGGCGGACTTCGACCTGCTGCTCGAGGCGGATTCCGGCACCACCCTCGAAGAGCGGGTCGATGCGATCGTCGCGGGAGTCTTCGAGCGCTATGCGCGCAAGTTGCAGGTGTGGCACCAGATCGCGCATGCCGTGTACGCCATCTCCACGGACGAACAGTGCGCACGCTGCGCCAGGGAGTTCGCCTGGCGCTGGCAACGCCTTCTCGAGTGTCACTGCCCGCCAGGCCGGGAGCGACAGCAACGGCTGGCGGACACGGCTGCCACGTGTCACGAGCAGCTGCTCGCCGATATCGAGCGGGCCATCACGGGCGGTGTGTGGGGTGTGGCCGACCTCGTGAGTCCGCAGTTTCGTGCGCGGAGCGTGGACAGCCTGCTGCGCACCATTCATGGCGCCCTGGGACCGCTGCGCACGTGAGCACGCCCGCATCGCGGCCCCCGGAGCCGCGGATGCCGGCGCGGCTTGCCAAATCCGAGTTGTCGACCCGTGAGCCCGTCGCGAGACTTGCTCCAAATCCCTCCGCTCACCGCCCGCCGGTTTCGCCTCATGGAATCGCCCACTTCGACCTCTGCCGAGGCTCTCTTCGATCACGTCGGCCGAGCCATCTGGCTGCATGGGCGCAGCACGCCCGCCCGGCCCTGCGCGCAGCGCGGACCGCAGTCGATGACCTACGCGGAACTCAGCGCCCAGAGCAGCTCGGTTGCATCTGCGCTTGCGGCCACGGGCCTGTCCCGCGGCGGCCGGGTGGGCGTGCTGATGGGCAACGAGTTGAGCTTCCTGCCCCTGATGGTCGGAATCTGGCTGGCTGGCGGGGTCGTGGTGCCCTTTTCCACGATGCTGCCCGCAGACGCGCTGGGCAGACTGTTCGAGGATGCGGACCTGCACGCCATCGTCTGCTCCGATGAGCTGCGCGACCCGCTTCATGGCGCCCTGGCCACCCTCACGAGCCCGACAGCTTCCCGAATCCTCGCCGTCGACGATCTCACGCGGGCTCGGGAGGACGTCAGCGCATTCAGCCCGTCCGCGCTCGGGCCCGGTGACGCATGTTCGCTCCTTTACAGCTCGGGCACCACTGGATTGCCCAAGGGCATTGCCCATTCGCACCACGGCCGGCTCATGTTCGCCCTCGGGATGGCCGCCGAGCTGTCGATCAGCCGCTGGTCGCGCGTGCTGCTCACCACCCCGATGTACAGCAACGGCGCCTGGCTGATGATCCTGCCCACGCTCCTGATGGGGGGCACCCTGCACGTGATGCCTGCGTTCACGGTGGACGGTTTCCTCTCCACCTGCAAGACGGCCCGCATCACCCACACCTTTGTCGTGCCGCTGCAGTGCGCCGTCGTCCTCGGCTCGCCCCAGTTCTCCAAAGACCACCTGGAATCGATGGAGGGCCTCGTCTGCGGCGGCGCCGCACTCGCCAAGGGCATCAAGCAGCGGTGGCTCGACGTGCTGGGCACGGCCTTCGTGGAGCTGTACGGGATGACCGAGGGGGTCGGCACGCTTGCGCGGCCTGCCCTGGAGGAGCAGCCGCTGGAATGCGGCGTGGGCTCGCCGATGGCGGGGACGGAGCTGCGGATCATCGACTCGTCGGACCAGGAAGTGCCGGCGGGGCAGGTCGGGGAAATCGTGGGCCGAAGTGCAGTCTTGCTCACCGGGTACTTCCGAAAGCCCGACCAGGATGCCGCCTGCGTCTGGTGCGATCGAGACGGTCTGCGCTTCTTTCGAAGCGGCGACATCGGCTATCTCGATCGGGACCGGAACCTGCACATCGTGGACCGCAAGAAGGACATGATCATTTCGGGTGGCTTCAACGTCTACCCCTCGGACATCGAAGCCGTGCTGATGACGCACCCCGCTGTGCGTGAAGCGGCAGTGATCGGCGTGCCGGACGAGAAATGGGGAGAAACGCCGCTGGCGCTGGTCATCCCGAAGCCGGGTGCCGAGGTCGATGCCCCGACGCTGCGCGCGTGGTGCAACGACAGGGTCAGCAAGATCCAGCGTGTGGCCTCCGTGGAGTTCGTGAAGGACTTTCCGCGAAACGCGCTCGGCAAGGTTCTCAAGCGCGCGTTGCGGGAGCAGTGGTCTCAGCTCACGTCTCCGGTGAGGCAGGGTTGAGCAACTTGCAGCTTGATGCCGCCGCGCCCGTGCCCCGCGAGGCGGTGATCTGCGGCGTGGGGGCCCGAGTGGAGCTGGGGCCCGGCAAGCCGCTTCTGTTCCTGGTTCGGGCAGCGCCCGTGGGCATGAACCTGTGGGCCGGGATCTGGAGCGAGCTCGCACAGGACTTCAGCGTGGTGGCGCCCAACCTGCCCGTCGATTGGGTGGACGAAACCCAGGATGCGCGCGAGCTCTTCTCGCGCTATGGACAGCTGCTCGTGTCCATGGCGGACGAACTGGGGCACCCGGCCTTTCATCTCGTCGGCTGGACCGGTGGCGCCTGCATCGCCTTGACGATGCTCGTCGAGCATCCCGACAGATTGGCCTCGGTGGTGCTTATCTCGCCTCCGACCCGCACGGGGGAGCATCCCCGCATCCGAGACCTGGCCATGCGTTTCGTCGACAGCATCACGGGATCGGGCGACCTCGAACACTACACATGGTGGTGGCTGCTCTCCAGCGTCACGCAGGAGTTCGCCGACCGGCACTTCGATGCGCTGCAGGACATCGTTCAGCGCCGGCTCGAGGCGGACAAGGGCCGCTTCCACCCCTCCCGCGTGCGCCGGTGGATGGAGCTTCAGCTTTCGGACTTCTTTCATCCGAGCGAGCTCCAGGACAACGCCACACCGGTAATGATCGTGGCACCGGCTTTCGATGGCTGGGCGCCCATCCACACGCTGCGGCGGCTGCAATCCCGCATTCCGAACTCCTCGCTGGCTGCCGTTCCCCGGGGCGGCAACCTCTTTCTCTGGGAGGATCCGGAACTGTTCTTCGGCGCCTGCGGGCGCTTCCTGCGGGCGGCAGCCACAGGTCGGTTGTTGTCTCGGGATCCGGACAGGAAGCCGGCGCTCGCAAACAGCCACGCCCGGTGGCCAGCGGGATCCGCGGTGGTGTTTCTTCACGGCTACCTGATGTCGCCGGCCATCTGGGGCCCGTGCGTGCACAGGCTGGAACGGGCGGGCCTACCCTGCCTCGCACCGTGGCAACGGTCGCACGGAGACCGGGTCGCGCCGCCGGCCGGGTGGACACTGCGCGAAGAGGCCCGGGAGTTGCTGGAGGAACTAGAACGCCGCGAGGTTCGGCAGTGCATCGTCGTCGGCCACTCGATGGGCGGGATGATCGCGATCGAGCTGGCCAGCCTGTTGGGCGCACGCCTGTCGGGCCTGGCACTTGTGGCGACGACGGACGCACCCTTCGAGCCCTCCCAGGCGACTGAGCTCCAGAATGCGTCCGCGTTCCTGCCCCTGATCTGGTCGGAGGAGACCGCTGCCCTCTACGCCGGCTCGCTGGTGGGCAAGCGGCATCTGGATGCACATCCCAATTGGGCTTCTTTGTGGCACGAGGAGGTGCGGCACTTCGACCTGCCCGGCATGTCGAACCTGACGCAAGCCGTGGTCTCCCGCGGCGACCAGCGCGCCACCGCCGGCCAGATCAGCGCGCCCACCTGGGTGGCACACGGCGGCGCCGACACGGTCTTTACCGCCGCCCAGGCCGAGGCGATGGCCGGGAGGCTGGGAGCGCGCCTGACCCGATACGACATGGCAGGACACTGCCCGCCCCTGGAGTGCCCGGCCGAGTTCGCGCAGGATTGCTTTGCTTTCGTGACCCGGTGCCTCGAACGCGCCAGCACCAGCCCTTCGATCGACACGGACGTCCGCTGCGCTTCGGCGGCGCCGCAAGCCTGATGAGCGATTGGGTCAGGGTCGTCGGCGCCGGGATCTTGCCGTTCACGAAGCCGGGGAGCAGCGCGTCCTTGCACGACATGGGCTCCGCCGCGGTGAGGCTGGCGCTGGCGGACAGCCGCCTCGATTACGCGGACGTGCAGCAGGCATGTGTAGGGCACGTGTACGGTGACAGCACGTCCGGCCAGGCCGCCTTGTACGGGGTTGGCCTGACGGGGCTGCCGGTGGTCAACGTCAACAACAACTGCGCCTCGGGCGCGAGTGCGCTCTACCTGGGTGCACAGGCCATCCGGGCGGGCGCGGATTGCATCCTCGTGCTCGGAATGGAGCAGATGCTGCCCGGCGCACTGCGATCGGCCTTCCCGCACCACCCGTCGCCCCTGAGGCGCCACGGCGAGACGCTGTCCAGGCTCATGGACTACGACCCCAGCCTGTCGGTCACGGCTCAGTTCTATGCAGCCGCGGCGCGCGAATACCTGGCCCTGCATGGCCAGACGAGTGCGGTGCTGGGAGAGGTGGTGTCGGCCTTCCGGCGACACGCCGCGCACAATCCGGTCGCAGTCTTTAGAGAGCAGGTCAGCGCGCAGGACGTGCTGCGGTCGGCCACGGTGTGCGAGCCGATCACGCGCCTGCAGTGCTGCGCACCGACCTGCGGCGCAGCCGCCGTGATCCTGAGTTCGCACGACTTCGCGCACCGGCGCGGCTTGCTCGCGCGTTGTCCCGCCCTTCGGGCGATCGCGATGGCCACGGACCTGCCGGCCACCTTCGAATCCGGTTCGGCGATGGCCTTGATGGGATCAAGCGAATCGCGCCGGGCCTCCTCGGCGGTGTACGAGGCGAGCGGGTTCGGCGTGGCCGACTGCCAGCTTGTCGAGCTTCACGACAGCTTCGCCATCAACGCCATCGTCTCCATCGAGGCCTTGGGATTGGCAGATGCCGGTGCCGCGGATCGTCTGATCCGCGATGGCCAGCACACCTACGGCGGGCGCTGGGTGGTCAATCCCTCTGGCGGGCTGATCTCCAAGGGCCATCCCCTCGGCGCAACAGGGGTCGCGCAGGTGGTAGAAGTGGTGCAACAGTTGCGGGGGGAAGCCGGCGTGCGACAGGTCCCTCGTGCCCGCGCCGGTCTGTGCCACAACCAGGGCATCGGAGGCGCGACCGTGGTGTCCTTGCTCACCGTCGACTGACCGGACCCGCTCATGAACCGATCTCACCTGCTCACCGTGGGGCGAGCCTTCATCCGATCGATGGGGCTGCTGCTCGGGCTCGTCTTGTCGGTGCCAAGCGCTGCGCTCGCCCAGGACTGGGCGGCGCCAGGGGCCCATCAGGTGCGGGTGATGCCGTTTCCCAGGCAGGCGGATGCCTCGCGTGCTGGCCGCGCGGTACCGATCAAGGTCCACCTGCCGCAGGGAGACGGCCCCTTTCCGGTCGTGATCGTGTCGCACGGCGCGGGAGGAAACTGGGACACCCATGCGGGGCAGAACCAGCACCTGGCTTCTCATGGATATGCCGTGCTGGCGCTTGAGCATGTGGGCAGCAACACCGAACGGCTTAGGCGGGGCGGGCCGCGCATGATGCAGACCCTCATGGACATGATCGTCGACCGGGAGGAAGTGCTCGGCAGGCCCCTGGATGTCAGCTTTGCGATCGATCGTGTCGAGGAATGGAACCGATCGCATCCCGAGCTTCGCGGCAAGCTCGATGTGAGGCACATCGGCCTCATGGGTCATTCCTTCGGCGCCTACACGACGATGGTCGTGGGGGGCATGCGGCCAGCCTTGAAGTGGCTCAAGCCCTCTCGGGGCGAAGGCGACACCCTGGGACCGGACCTGCGCGATCGGCGAGTCTCCTGTGGCGTTGCGCTCTCCCCTCAGGGTGTGGCCGAACCCTTCTTCGTGGCGGAAAGCTTTCGCTCGCTGGCCATCCCGCTTCTGGGCATCTCCGGAACCCTGGACCGACAACAGGGCGACCATCCGCCGATCGGGCGCCTGCAGGCCTTCTCCGTGTGGCCCGAGAACGAAGGCAGGCACCGGTTCGTGTGGATGAACAACGCCCGTCATCTCGACTTCACTTCCGCGCCCGAACAGGGCGAGCTCGTCGCGCCCTCGCCCTCCCGGTCCGACGTGCAGCCCATCGCCCGCGTGGCCACGTTGCGATTCTTCGACCTTCACCTCAAGCGTGATGCGCAGGCCGCGCGCGCACTCAGCCAGGGCGGCCTCTTGCCGTACCTGAGGGGTGCCGTCGACGGCCTGACCGTGCTCGCCAAGTAAGGGGCTGCCATGCGCGCTCGAGCTACATGGCATGCGACGCTGGCCGCTTCCGCGCTCGCATGCGCGGCTGCCGCGGTCGGTTGTCCAGCTGGGGATCGCCCCTCGGCCGGGCCATGGTTCCCGTCGGCTGCGCCCTTCGAACACGCGGACTCTTCGCGGTCGCACTTGTTTGCCGCCGTCAACGAGCCCTCGGCATCACAGCTGCGCGGGCAGTCGATCGAGGTCGGGGTGCAGGTGGCCGAGAACCTGCCGGGCATCTGGAACCTCGCCACCCGGGGGCCGGGCGAGCTCGTGGCGCTGGCCGGTGCCTTGGGCGCGAATACGGGCAGCGCGGGCGGCCCGTTCGTGGCCATGCTCGATGCGGACTCCCTGCGGGAGCAATGGCGCACACGTCTGCTTCCTCCCGGCACCACGGGAGAGTGGAACTACCCGGGCTCGATCGGCGTCCACGCCAACGGCCATCTCTACGCGCTGTTCGGCTACCGGCTGGCCAAGCTCGATGCCGCCAGCGGGCGTGTCCTGGCCATCACCGTGCTGCCCACGGCACAGCGCCCCGCGGATGTCGCGTACAACGGATTCGTCGCGACCGCGGACGGGACGCTGGTCATGAAGTCCCTGCATCGTGTGCCAGGCTGCACGGTCGACGGCTTTCGGGCGGTGATGGGAGATTGCGGGAGTGCGGCGACGCCGCCCTCGACGCTCGTGGCGGTGGACCCGGAGTCGATGAAGGTCGTCTCCGTGCTGCAGGCCCCGGAGGCGCTGGGTGGGCGCATTACGGCGACGGTGTGGAAGGGCGGAGACCTGATCTACGCCCCTGGGCAGGACTTTGTCCACCGATTCGTGTGGGAGGGCGGGCGCCTGCGACGCGACGAATCATGGGGTCCCGTTCCCTACCGGCTGGAGGGTCAGGCGACGGCGACTGCGGCGGCCGCCATGGGGGACGTCGTCGTCCTGCAGACCAACGCCTTGCCGTCGCGCACCCCGATGTCGATCCTGGCCATCTCGCAGGCGGATGCGCAGCGTGTCTGGCGGCTGCAGCCGTTTCGCGCCCGGCCCGGCTCGTTCCTGCCCTCGATGCCCACGGTGGATCCCGACGCGCGAACCGTCTTTTCCTTCGATGGTGGCGCTAACCGGCTCGTGGCCGTGCAGTTCAGCCTGGACTCGGGACTGACCGAGCTTTGGCAGGCGCAGCAAAGCTCGTTCAGCTTCTCGGCCCTGATCGGCCCGGCGGGTGACCGCGTGTTCATCTCATCGGCCACGGATGCCAACGGGCTCTTCAACTACGAGCGAGAAAGGGTGGTCTGGCGTGAGGCTTCCACCGGCGCTGAACTCGCCCGCGGGCCATGGGAGGAACGTGGCGCCGGGCTGGTGATCACCCCGGATTGCGGCGGTACCGTCTACTACCCCACAGTGGGCAGCGGCAAGCTCTACAAGTTCCGACTCCGAAAGTCGGGTGCCGCTGCTGACTCGAGCGTGGGGCCGGCTCCACCAGGACGGCAACGGTGAAGGGCTGCTGGGTGTCGGCGGTGTGGGCCCTGCTGCTCGTGGCAGGCTGCGGGGGTGGCGGGTCGGCCCCGGGGTCGGCTGGATCTCAGGCCCGAGTGGCGTCTGTGGAGCGGCCCGTGATGGCGACCGCCACGGACGGGAACATCGCGGCGTTTCCTGCGGGTGGCGAAGCGCCTCATGTGGCCATCAACCCGTCCCCGGCTGTGGCTCCGCGCGGAAAGCTGCTCGTCTTCATTCCAGGCACGCAGGGCAGGCCATCCCAGTACACGTACATCCTGCGCGCCGGGGCTGCCCGTGGCTTTCATGCGGTGGGCATCAACTACCCGAACCAGACTGCCATGGGCAGCCTGTGCCAGTTCAGCACGGACCCGGAGTGCTACTGGACGGCCCGCGCGGAAGTCGTCTTCGGCAATGGCACCCCAGTGAGCGGCCAGAGCGCGGTGTCCCGGGCAGATTCCATCGTCAACCGGCTGAACAAGCTGCTGGCCTGGTTGATTAGCAACCAGCCGGCAGAAGGCTGGGAGCAGTTCCTGCGCGCCGACAAGACAGTCGACTGGAGCAAGGTCGTCCTGGCCGGTCACTCGCAAGGGGGCGGCCACGTGGGTGTGCTGGCCAAGACGGTGGCGCTGGGCCGTGCCGTCTACTTCTCCGCCCCCGAAGACTGGAATGAACTCACCAACCGGCCGGCGGGATGGACGGCCACCCGTGCAAACGTGACGCCAGCGAGCCTGCAGTACGGCTTCGGTTCGGATCTCGACATGCTGGTTCCCAACGCCCACGCCTTCGCGCACTGGGACGCCCTGGGCCTGGCCAGACCGACTGCCGGTGCCGTGCTCGCGGACAGCACGCCGACACCCTTCCTCAACTCTCACCAGCTGCGTACCTCGCTCGGCTTCAACCCGGCCAGCACCGCACTCACCATCGCTCTGCGGCATCACGGCGTCACGGTCGTGGATACCTCCACACCGCTGGACGGCGCGGGCAAACCGCTCTTCGATTCAAACGGTGTATGGGAGTTTCTGTGCTTCGAGTAGCCGCACGCCAGGACATCGTCGAGGGCGATACGAGCGCGGCCGTCGGCACAGCATCGCGGCACCGCCGACGCTTCGAGCCTGACGATGGGCGGAGTCGACACAGCGCCGGGCCCGGGCGGCGCCACGCGCCGAACGTCACCCGTTGATTCGCATCGGATTGGGAGTCGACACTGAGTGGCCAAGGACCAGATCTGTCTCTTCGTAACCCTGTGTCGAATCTCCCCCGCCGACCCTCGGTACAAGGGTGGATCAAGCGCGGCTCTCATATGATAGTATCGACAGTATCAATTGGGAGCTACCCGCATGTACGCAGCCGTGGTCGAGCCAGGCAAGATCGCACAGGTCTTGGGTCTTCGTCGAAAGGTCACCTCCTTCGAGCAACTCGAGCAGCAGGTTGAGGCTGGGTTGCCCAAGGCCTCGCTCGGCGCGGTGGCACGCTACGTGTACGGCA
>DAIPHN010000084.1:0-13957 GCA_036771335.1 Burkholderiales bacterium | reverse complement strand
CGTACTGGTCCTTGGCGCCGCACTTGGGGCACTCGCCCTTGATGAAGCGGTCGGGGAGGAACAGCTGCTTCACCGGGTCGTAGAACTGCTCCACCGAGCGTGTGGCGATGAGCTTTGCCTCGTCGCGCAACCGGCCGTAGATATCGTAAGCGATGGCCCGGGTGACCTCGTCGTCGGTGGAGCCGTAATGATCGAAGCCCACCAGAAAACCGTCGAAATCACGCTTGTGCTCCCGCCAGACCCGTTCGATCAGAGCCTGAGGCGTGACGCCTTCCTTTTCGGCGCGCAGCATGATGGCGGTGCCGTGCGTGTCGTCGGCGCACACGTAGTGCACCTCGTGGCCGCGCAACTTCTGGAAGCGCACCCAGATGTCGGTCTGGATGTACTCCACCAGGTGGCCGAAGTGGATCGAGCCGTTGGCGTAGGGCAGCGCCGAGGTGACCAGAATGCGGCGGCGAACGGGGGCTGTCATGGGCGGACGAAGCGGTGGCTGGAAGGTGCGACGAAGCCCGGAATTGTAGCGGCGGGGCGTGTACAATGCGCGCCCTGTTCCCGACCCATCGCGGAGTTACTGGCATGGCGGTGTCGCGCGCGCAGGTGGAAGATCGGCTGCGCGAAATCATCGATCCCTGGACCGGGCAGGATTACCTGTCGGGCGGCGAGTTGCGCGAGGTCCGCATCGACAGCGATGGCGTCGCGGTGGACGTGGTGCTTGGGTACCCGGCGGCAAGCATCCTTGAAGCCGTGCGCCAGCAGATTGCCGAAGCGGTTCGCGCGGTCGCCGGAGACCTCCCCGTGTCGGTCGGAGTGTCCGTGAAGA
Organism: Burkholderiales bacterium; assembly: GCA_036771335.1. GTDB lineage: Bacteria > Pseudomonadota > Gammaproteobacteria > Burkholderiales. The sequence goes on along the minus strand of DAIPHN010000084.1, from coordinate 13,137 downwards.
TCACGGGCCCGGGCGCGGCAAAGCCCAACCGCATCCCGGGCGTGAAGAACATCGTTGCAGTGGCGTCGGGGAAGGGCGGTGTGGGCAAGTCCACGGTGGCCGTGAACCTGGCCCTGGCGCTGGCCGCCGAGGGCGCCAGGGTGGGCATCCTGGACGCCGACATCTACGGCCCCTCCCAGCCCACCATGCTGGGCCTTCAGGGAAGCAAGCCCGTCAGCCCCGACGGCAAATCCCTTGAGCCCATGGAGGCCCACGGCGTGCAGGCCATGTCCATCGGCTTCCTCGTCGATGTGGAGCAGCCCATGGTCTGGCGCGGCCCCATGGCCACCGGGGCGCTGGAGCAGTTGCTGCGCGACACGCGCTGGCGCGACCTGGACTACCTTGTAGTGGACATGCCCCCGGGCACGGGGGACATCCAGCTGACGCTCGCCCAGAAGGTACCGGTGACCGGCGCGGTGATCGTCACCACACCCCAGGACATCGCCCTGATCGATGCGCGCAAGGGGCTCAGGATGTTCGAGAAGGTCTCCGTGCCCATCCTCGGCATCGTGGAGAACATGGGTCTGCACCTATGTCCCAAGTGCGGTCACGAGGAACACATCTTCGGTGCCGGCGGGGGCGAGGCCATGGCGCGTGACTACGGTGTGCCGCTGCTGGGCACGCTGCCGCTGGACCTGAAGATCCGGCTGCAGGCTGACTCGGGCAAACCTACGGTGGCTGCCGAGCCCGACGGCCCCGTGGCGCGCATCTACCGCGAGATCGCCCGGCGCGCCGCGGCGCGCATGGCGCGGCTTGCCGCCGGCGGCGCGGGCGCCATGCCGCGCATCGCCATACAGGATACGTGAGAGCCGAGGCGCCATGAGCATCAAGAGCGATCGCTGGATCCGGCGCATGGCCGAGCAGCACGGCATGATCGAGCCCTTCGAGCCGCGCCAGGTGAAGGAGGCCGCGGGCCAGCGCATCGTCTCCTACGGCACCTCGAGCTACGGCTATGACGTGCGCTGCTCCGACGAATTCAAGCTGTTCACGGACATCAACACCACCATCGTGGACCCCAAGGCCTTCGATCCGAAGTCCTTCGTAGACTTCAAGGGCCCTTACTGCATCATCCCGCCGAACTCCTTCGCCCTGGCGCGCACCGTGGAGTACTTCCGCATCCCGCGCAACGTGCTGGTAATTTGCCTGGGCAAGAGCACTTACGCGCGCTGCGGCATCATCGTCAACGTCACGCCGCTCGAGCCGGAGTGGGAGGGCCACGTGACCCTGGAGTTCTCCAACACCACGCCGCTGCCTGCCCGGATCTACGCCAACGAAGGCGTCGCACAGGTGCTGTTCCTGGAATCCGATCCCGACGACGTCTGCGAGACCTCCTACCGCGACCGCGGCGGGAAGTACCAGGGCCAGAGCGGCGTCACCCTTCCCAAGATCTAGCCGCCGTCGCCTGCACACCCAAGGCGACGGGGAGAGGACGAACATGAGATTCCGCTTTCCCGTCGTCATCATCGACGAGGACTTCCGCTCCGAGAACGCCTCCGGGCTGGGTGTGCGCGCGCTCGCCAAGGCCATCGAGGAGGAGGGCATCGAGGTGCTGGGGGTCACGAGCTACGGCGATCTTTCCTCCTTTGCCCAGCAGCAGTCGCGCGCTTCGGCCTTCATCCTTTCCATCGACGACGAGCAGTTCACTTCCGCCGAGGACGCCGAGAAGGCAATTTCCGATCTGCGCGCCTTCGTGGCGGAGATCCGGTTCCGAAACCTGGACATCCCGATCTTCCTGTATGGCGAGACACGCACCTCGCGGCATATTCCCAATGACGTGCTGAGAGAACTGCACGGCTTCATCCACATGTTCGAGGACACCCCCGAGTTCATCGCGCGCCACGTGGCGCGCGAGGCGCGGGCCTACCTGGACTCGCTGCCGCCGCCATTCTTCCGCGCGCTCACGCACTACGCGGCCGACGGCTCGTACTCGTGGCATTGCCCCGGGCACTCGGGCGGTGTGGCCTTCCTCAAGAGCCCGGTGGGGCAGATGTTCCACCAGTTCTTCGGCGAGAACCTGTTGCGGGCGGACGTGTGCAACTCGGTGGACGAACTGGGCGCGCTGCTCGACCACACCGGGCCGGTGGCGGCCTCGGAGCGCAACGCCGCGCGCATCTGCCATGCAGACCACCTGTTCTTCGTCACCAACGGCACGTCCACCTCCAACAAGATCGTCTGGCACTCGTGCGTGGCCCCAGGCGACGTGGTGCTGGTGGACCGCAACTGCCACAAGTCCATCCTGCACGCCATCACCATGACCGGGGCGATCCCGGTGTTCCTGATGCCCACCCGCAATCACTACGGCATCATCGGGCCCATCCCCCTGGAGGAGTTCTCCGGTGAATCGATCCGCCGAAAGATCGAGGCCAACCCGTTCGTGCGCGGCAAGAACAAGCAGCCGCGCATCCTCACCCTCACGCAGAGCACCTACGACGGCGTCGTCTACAACGTGGAGACGATCAAGCAGATGCTCGACGGCAAGGTGGACACCCTGCTGTTCGACGAGGCCTGGCTGCCGCACGCCGCCTTCCACGATTTCTACGGCGACTACCACGCCATCGGGGCGGAGCGGCCACGCTGTCGCGACTCGATGATCTTCTCCACCCAGTCCACCCACAAACTGCTGGCCGGCCTGTCGCAGGCCTCGCAGATCCTGGTGCAGGATTCGGAGCGGCGCGCCCTGGACCGCGACGTCTTCAACGAGGCCTACCTGATGCACACGTCCACCTCGCCGCAGTACGCCATCATCGCCTCCTGCGACGTGGCGGCGGCCATGATGGAACCGCCCGGGGGCACCGCGCTTGTGGAGGAGTCGATCCTCGAAGCGCTCGACTTCCGCCGCGCCATGCGCAAGGTGGACGAGGAGTACGGCGAGGCGTGGTGGTTCAAGGTGTGGGGCCCGGACTACCTCGCCGCGGAGGGTATTGGCGAGCGCGAGGACTGGGTGCTGCGCTCGGGAGAGCGCTGGCACGGCTTCGGCGATCTCGCGCCGGGCTTCAACATGCTCGATCCCATCAAGGCCACCATCATCACGCCCGGCCTGGCCGTGGATGGCGCCTTCACCGAGCCAGGCATTCCCGCCGCCATCGTCACCAAGTATCTCTCTGAGCACGGCATCATCGTCGAGAAGACAGGGCTGTACTCCTTCTTCATCATGTTCACCATCGGCATCACCAAGGGCCGCTGGAACTCCCTGCTCACAGAGCTGCAGCAGTTCAAGGACGATTTCGACCGCAACCAGCCGCTGTGGCGCGTTCTGCCGGAGTTCGTCCAGCGGCATCCTCGCTACGAGCGCGTGGGCCTGCGAGACCTCTGTAACAGCATTCACGATGTGTACCGGCGCAATGACGTGGCACGCCTGACCACCGAGATGTACCTGTCGAGCATGGAGCCGGCCATGAAGCCGGCCGACGCCTTCGCCAGGATGGCGCACCGCGAGATCGAGCGCGTACCCGTAGACCAGCTCGAGGGGCGAGTCACGGCCGTGCTGCTCACGCCCTATCCGCCCGGCATCCCGCTGCTCATCCCCGGGGAGCGGTTCAACACCACGATCGTGCGCTACCTGCAGTTCGCTCGCGAGTTCAACAGCGCGTTTCCGGGTTTCGAGACGGAAATCCACGGCCTGGTGGACGACGTTGTGGATGGGCAGCTGCGCTACTTCGTGGACTGCGTTCTATAGGGCGGCGTCGCGGCGCCCCGGCTACGCGGTTTCAGGCGCGCCGCTCGTACACCACGAAGTCGTAGCGCAGCCCGCCCGTGGCGGTGTGGGGCTCGCGCAGGGTTTGCATCCACTGCGTCTTGTCGAAGGCCGGGAAGTGGGCGTCGCCCTCCACGGCCCGCTGCAGCTCCGTGAGGTGCAGCCGCCGGGCGAGCGGCAGGGCGGCGGCATACACCTCGCCGCCCCCGATCACGAACACCTCCGGGGCGCCCGCCAACGCGGCGAGCGCGCTGCCGAGGTCGCCAAAGACCTCGGCGCCGGTGGCCTGATAGCCAGCCTGCCGGGTGATGACGATGTTGCGGCGTCCGGGCAGCGGCCGGCCGATGGACTCCCAGGTGCGCCGTCCCATGAGCACAGGATGCCCCATGGTGAGCGCCTTGAAGCGCCGCAGATCCTCGGGCAGGTGCCAGGGCAGCGCGCCGTTTCGCCCGATGACCCCGTTGCTGGCCAGGGCGGCGATCAGGCTGATGGGCGGCTGCGACCCGCTCACACCGCCACCGGCGCCTTGATGTGCGGGTGGGGGTCGTAGCCCAGCAGCGTGAAGTCCTCATAGCGAAAGCCAAACAGGTCGCGCACCGTCGGGTTGAGCTGCATCCGCGGCAGGGGCCGGGGGGTGCGGGAGAGCTGCTCGCGCGCCTGCTCGAGGTGATTGAGATACAGGTGCGCGTCGCCGAAGGTGTGCACGAAGTCCCCGGCGCGCAGATCGCACACCTGCGCCACCATGAGCGTGAGCAGCGCATAGGAGGCGATGTTGAAGGGCACGCCCAGGAAGATGTCGGCGCTGCGCTGGTAGAGCTGGCACGACAGCTTGCCGTCGGCCACGTAGAACTGGAACAGCGCATGGCAAGGCGCCAGCGCCATGCGCGGTATGTCCGCGGGGTTCCACGCGCTCACCAGCAGGCGGCGCGAGTCAGGGTTGCGGCGCAGGTCCTGCAACAGGTGGGCCATCTGATCCACGTGGCCGCCGCCCGGGGCGGGCCAGGAACGCCACTGGTGGCCGTACACCGGCCCGAGATCGCCGTTCGCGTCGGCCCACTCGTCCCAGATGGTGACGCCGTGCTCGCGCAGGTAGGCCACGTTGGTGTCGCCCTTCAGGAACCAGAGCAGTTCGTGGATGATGGACTTCAGGTGCAACTTCTTGGTGGTGACCAGGGGGAAGCCGTGTGCCAGGTCGAAGCGCATCTGGGCGCCGAAAATGCTCAGCGTGCCCGTGCCGGTGCGGTCGGTCTTGCGCGCGCCGGTGTCGAGGATGCGGCGCATCAGGTCGTGGTATTGCTCCATGGCGGCTGCTCTCAAGGCGAGACGTGAAGTGATTCTATGCGCACGCGCGTAACGTCGTCGTTCGGGGAGCGTGCTAGCATCATTCATCGTTTCAAGAGATCTCCACCGATGTCCGGCAACACCTTCGGGCGATTGTTCTGCGTCACCTCCTTTGGTGAAAGTCACGGCCCGGCGATCGGCTGTGTGGTGGACGGCTGCCCCCCCGGGATGGAGCTGTCCGAAGCGGACATCCAGCCGGAGCTTGACCGGCGCAAGCCGGGCACCTCGCGCTTCGTCACCCAGCGCAAGGAAAGCGATACCGTGGAGATTCTCTCCGGCGTGTTCGAGGGGCGCACTACCGGCACGCCCATCGCCATGCTGATCCGCAATACCGATCAACGCAGCCAGGACTATGGCAACATCGTCGACAGCTTCCGGCCTGGCCACGCCGATTACACCTACTGGCAGAAGTACGGCATCCGCGACCACCGCGGCGGCGGGCGGCAGTCCGCTCGCGAAACTGCTGTGCGGGTGGCCGCCGGGGCGGTGGCCAGGAAGTGGCTTCGCGACCGCCACGGCGTGGAGGTGCGCGGCCGCCTTTCGCAGCTCGGGCCGATTTCGCTCGCAGCGAGCGACTGGTCGGCGGTGCACGGCAACCCGTTTTTCTGCGCTGACCCCTCGGCGGTGCCTGAGCTCGAGGCCTTCATGGACGCGCTTCGCAAGTCGGGCGACTCGGCCGGCGCGCGCGTCACCGTGGTGGCCTCGGGCGTGCCGCCGGGTTGGGGTGAGCCGGTGGACGACAAGCTCGATGCCGACATCGCCTACGCCATGATGGGCATCAACGCGGTCAAGGGCGTGGAGATCGGCGCGGGCTTCGCGGCCGTGGCGCAAAAGGGCACCGAGCACGGTGACGAGATGACCCCCGAGGGCTTCCTCTCCAACAACGCCGGGGGCATCCTCGGCGGCATCTCCACTGGCCAGGATATCGTGGTGCACGTGGCCATCAAGCCCACCTCCAGCATCCGGCTGGCGCGCCGTTCTATCGACAAGGCCGGCCTGCCGGTCAGCGTGGAGACCTTCGGGCGCCACGATCCGTGCGTGGGCATTCGCGCCACGCCCATCGCCGAGGCCATGCTGGCCTGCGTGCTCATGGACCACGCGCTGCGGCACCGGGCTCAGAACGGCGACGTGGCGGTGTCTACGCCCCGTGTTCCCGCCCAGGCGCCGGAGGGTGCGCGTGCGCGCTACCCCCTCAAGCCCAGCCGGGCCTCCACCGATCCCCGCGGTAACTGACGGGGCCGTGGCGCGCTCATCGGGCAGGCGGTTCGCCTTGCGGCGCTGAGCCATGCAGGGAATCGAGCGGCTGCGAGAGATCGCAGCGGAGGACTGGCAGGACATCTCCGGCGCCGGGGCGGCGGCGGTGGCGGCATTCGCCGCCTACTGCATGTACTTCGGCCACACCGGGGACCACTGGGTACATGTACTGGATAGCGCAAACCTAGCCTTCCACGAGGCCGGCCACCCGATTTTCGGGCTGCTGCTCGGCGATCGCATCACCGTCTACGGCGGCACCCTCGGGCAACTGGTGTTTCCGGCGGTGGCGGCGGGCGCGTTCTGGTCCCGTCGCGAGGCTTGCTCCTTCATCACCGCGCTGGTTTGGCCTAACGAATACTTCTGGAACATCGCGCGTTACTTGGCGGACGCGCGCGCCCAGTAACTGCCTCTGGTGGGCGGCGGCCACCACGACTGGACCGAGATCCTTAGCCGCTGGGGCGTGTTGAGCCTGGATACCACGCTGGCCGGGTTGCTGCGGCTGGCCGGCTGGGCAGGCATGCTGTGGGCGCTAGGCTGGCTCGCCTGGCGCTGGCACGCGGACCGGCAGTACCGGTGAGCCGGTGGCGGCCCGAAGGAGCGCTCCGGCCCCGGCGCTCAGCCCCGATGCATCGCCTCCAACAGGAGGGCGGCACAGGGCGGGGTGAGGTTCCGGTGGTGCGCTTGTCCGCCTTCTACTTCTTCTACTTCGCCTTTCTCGGCGCCTTTGCCCCGTTCTGGGCGCTTTACCTTCAGTCGGAAGGACTCACGGCGGCGCAGATCGCAGTACTTCTGGCTCTGGTGCCGGTGACGCGTATGTTCGGCCCCACCTTCTGGGGGTGGATGGCGGATCGGCGTGGCCGGCGCGCCGGCGTGATCCGGCTGACCACGGCCGCTACGCTCATCAGCTTTTGCGCCGTGTTCGCTGGTGGCGGGTTCGCTTGGCTGTTCGCGGTGATGCTGGTGATGAACCTGTTCTGGTCCGGATCGCTGCCGCTGATGGAGGCCACCACCATGGGACACCTGGGCGAGCGCGTGTCGGGCTACGGGCGCATCCGGGCCTGGGGGTCGGTGGGCTTCGTGGCGGTGGTGGTGGGTGCAGGGCAACTGCTCGATGTCCAGGGCATCCGCGCGCTGCCTTGGCTGATCGCCGGTCTGCTCGCCCTGCACCTGGCGAGTGCCTTCGAGGTGCCGGACGCGCCGGTCCACCCCCACGGCGCCGCCCACGCGCGGGCCGGGGACATCCTGCGCCGGCCCGAAGTGCTGGCCCTGTTCGCCGGTTGCTTCCTGGTGGCCGTTTCCAACGGCCCGTACCACACCTTCTATTCCATCTGGCTTGTGGAACATGGTTACCGAAAGGCCGACGTGGGGTTGCTCTGGGCGCTCGGGGTGGTGGCCGAGATCGTGGTTTTCATGGCCTGGACGCCCCTGACGGCGAGATTCTCCCTGCGGGCGTTGCTGCTTGGCGCCTATGGGGTGACAGCGCTGCGATTCGTCGTCATCGGCTGGCTGCCCTTTTCTCCGCTGGCGGTCATCCTGGCGCAGGCGGCCCATGCGGCGACCTTCGGTCTGTTCCACGGCGCGGCGGTCGCGCTCACGCACCGGTTCTTTCGCGGTCCGCACCAGTCCAAGGGTCAGGCGCTCTATTCGGGTGTGGGTTTCGGAGCGGGCGGCGCGGCGGGCGGTCTTCTGGCTGGCGTCCTGTGGGAACCGGCTGGCGGCGCCTGGACGTTCACTGTCGGCGCGGCCATGGCAGCCGCGGCCCTGGCGGTGAGCGCCCGCTGGCTGATCGAGCCCTCTCGCGAAGCGGCCGGCTGAGGGCCTTGTGACATAATCGGCGACTCTTCGGAGGCATGCTCATGCAGTCGCAGTCCACCACCGCCCGCACCCTCTACGACAAGCTCTGGGATTCCCACGTGGTGCGCCAGGAGCCCGACGGCACGGCGCTGCTCTACATCGACCGGCACCTTGTCCACGAGGTCACCAGCCCGCAGGCTTTCGAGGGCCTGAAACTGGCGGGCCGCAAGCCCTGGCGCTCCGATTCCATCGTGGCCACGGCCGATCACAACACCCCGACCCGCGACTGGCAGCAGGGTATTCGCGATCCCATCTCCCGGCTACAGGTGGAAACCCTGGACGCCAACATCCGTGAGTACGGCGCCAAGGCCTATTTCCCATTCCTCGATGCCCGGCAGGGCATCGTGCACGTGATAGGCCCCGAACAAGGCGCAACGCTGCCGGGCATGACGGTGGTGTGCGGCGACTCCCACACCAGCACCCACGGCGCCTTTGCCGCACTTGCCTTCGGCATCGGCACCTCGGAAGTGGAGCACGTGCTCGCCACTCAGACGCTCCACATGAAGAAGGCCAGGGCGATGCTGGTGCGCGTGGAGGGCCGTCTGGGGCGCGGTGTTACTGCCAAGGACATCGTGCTGGCGCTCATCGGCCGCATCGGTACGGCGGGCGGTACGGGCTGCGCCATCGAGTTCGCCGGCTCGGCCATCCAGGCCCTGTCCATGGAAGGCCGCATGACCCTGTGCAACATGGCCATCGAGGCCGGTGCTCGTGCCGGCATGGTGGCCGTGGACGACGCCACCATCGGCTACCTGCGCGGGCGGCCGTTTGCCCCCGGCGCAGCGATGTTCGAGCGAGCCAGCGCGGCCTGGAGGTCGCTGGTGAGCGACCCAGGCGCGCGTTTCGACGCGGTCGTGGACATGGACGCCGCGGCCATCGAGCCGCAGGTCACCTGGGGGACCTCCCCCGAGATGGTGGGGCCGGTGAGCGGTCGCGTGCCCAACCCCGCCGCCCTGGACGATGCCGTGCGCCGCACCTCGCTCGAGCGCGCATTGCATTACATGGGCCTGCAGCCGGACACACCCCTCATGGAGATTCCCATCGACAAGGTGTTCATCGGCTCGTGCACCAACTCGCGCATCGAGGACTTGCGTGCCGCCGCCGCGGTGGTGAAGGGGCGCAGGGTCGCCTCGAACGTCAAGCTTGCCCTCGTGGTGCCCGGCTCGGGCGTGGTGAAGCGCCAGGCCGAGGCCGAGGGGCTCGATGAGGTATTCCGGGCCGCGGGATTCGAATGGCGCGAGCCGGGCTGCTCCATGTGTCTGGCCATGAACGACGATCGTCTCGATCCCGGAGAGCGCTGCGCCTCCACCTCTAATCGCAATTTCGAGGGGCGGCAGGGAACCGGCGGGCGCACCCACCTGGTGAGTCCCGCCATGGCGGCTGCCGCCGCCGTGGCTGGCCGGTTCGTGGACGTTCGATCGCTCTAGGAGGCTGCTGTGGAGAAGTTCACCGTTCTCGACGGCCTGGTGGCGCCCCTGGATCGTCCCAACGTGGACACCGATGCCATCATCCCGAAGCAGTTTCTCAAGTCCATCAAGCGCACCGGCTTCGGCCCCAATCTCTTCGACGAGTGGCGCTATCTGGATCACGGCGAGCCGGGCATGGACAATGCCCGGCGGCCCCTGAATCCCGACTTCGTGCTCAACCAGCCCCGGTACCAGGGCGCGCGGATCCTGCTTGCGCGCGACAACTTCGGTTGCGGCTCGTCCCGCGAGCATGCCCCCTGGGCGCTGATGGACTTTGGCTTCCGCGCGGTCATTGCGCCCAGTTACGCGGACATCTTCCACAACAACAGCTACAAGAACGGGCTGCTCCCGGTGGTGCTGCCGGCGTCGGTGGTGGACGAGCTGTTTCGCCAGACCGAGGCCACGCCCGGCTACCGGCTCACCATCGATCTCGCGGCGCAGCGGGTGAGCACTCCCGACGCTCACGCCTTCGGCTTCGAGGTGGACGCATTTCGCAAGCATTGCCTGCTGGAGGGGCTAGACGAGATCGGCCTCACACTGCGTCATGCCGAGGAGATACGCGCCTTCGAGGCGCGCCACCGCGCCGCCCAACCCTGGTTATTCTGAGTCGTCAGCCCATGAAGATCGCAGTCCTGCCCGGTGATGGCATCGGGCCCGAAATCATCGCCGAAGCCATCAAGGTCATCCATGCCCTGGAGCGCGACGGCTTGAGCGTTGAACTGGAGACCGCGCCCATTGGGGGAGCCGGTTGCGACGCGACAGGCGACCCGTTGCCCGAGGCGACCCTCGCGCTTGCCCGGCATGCGGACGCGGTGTTGCTGGGAGCCGTCGGGGGCCCAAAGTATGACACCTTGCCGCGCGATAAGCGCCCCGAGCAGGGTCTGTTGCGCATCCGTCAGGCGCTCGGCGTGTTCGCGAACCTGCGGCCCGCCGTCGTGTACCCGGAGCTCGCAGCCGCCTCGTCGCTGAAGCTGGAGCTGGTGGCAGGGCTCGATCTCATGATCCTGCGGGAGCTCACCGGCGACATCTATTTCGGAGAGCCGCGCGGCCAACGCCGCCTGGAGGACGGGCAGCGCGAGGGTTTTGACACCATGAAGTACTCGGAGTCCGAGATCCGCCGCATCGGCCGGGTGGGATTCGAGATCGCCCGGGGCCGGTCCGGGAAGCTGTGTTCGGTGGACAAGGCCAATGTGCTCGACACCAGCATCCTTTGGCGCGCGGTGATGGAGGAGCTGGCCCGCGAGTTTCCCGAAGTGACGCTCACGCACATGTACGTGGACAATGCCGCCATGCAGCTGGTGCGCGCGCCGCGCCAATTCGATGTCATCGTGACCGGCAACATGTTCGGCGACGTCCTCTCCGACGAGGCTTCCATGCTGACCGGGTCCATCGGCATGCTTCCATCGGCCTCCGTGGATGAGCGGGGCAAGGGGCTGTACGAGCCCATCCACGGTTCCGCGCCGGACATCGCCGGCAAGGGCGTGGCCAATCCGCTGGCCACCATTCTCTCCGTGGCGATGCTGTTGCGGCACAGTGGCCGGAACGAAATCCTCGCCGCCCGTATCGAATCTGCGGTGCGGGACGTGCTCGCCGAAGGGCTTCGCACCCCCGACATCGCACAGCCGGGAGAACCGGTGATCGGTACAGTGCGTATGGGCGATGCGGTCGTATCGGCGCTGGCGCGCCAGAAGCCCTGACGCGAAACGGGTTAAGCGGAGGAATCAGGATGGCCAATATGCAAGTGGGTTGTGTGGGCTGGAGGGGCATGGTCGTGTCAGCGCTTCTGCAGCGCATGGTGTGGGAGCGGGACTTCCTGGACGTGGAACCGGTGTTTTTCAGCACGTCTAACGCGGGCGGCGATGGGCCGGTCATCGGCCGGGAAGTTGGGCCCCTGATGGACGCGCACGATCTCAAGGCGCTGAGCGCCCTTCCGGTGATCGTTTCCTGCCAGGGGGGGGACTACACGGCAGAGGTCTATCCGAAGCTGCGTGATGCGGGCTGGGCTGGCTACTGGATCGACGCCGCCTCCACGTTACGCATGCAGTCCGACGCCGTGATCGTTCTCGATCCGGTGAACCGGGAAGTCATCGACCGCGCGCTTTCCGGCGGGGTGAAGACCTTCATCGGCGGCAATTGCACCGTGAGCCTGATGCTCATGGCGCTCGCGGGCCTGTTCCGCGCCGGCCTGGTGGAATGGATCACCTCCATGACCTACCAGGCTGCCTCGGGCGCGGGGGCCCAGCACATGCGTGAACTGGTTCAGCAGATGGGCGCTGCCCATGGCGCAGCAGCCAGCCTTCTCGCGCTGCCCGGCGCCACCACTATGGATATCGACCGCGCAGTTGCCCAGGCGCTGAACAGCAATGATTTCCCCGTGGAGCAATTCGGGTATCCGCTAGCCGGCAGCCTGCTTCCCTGGATTGACAAGGACCTCGGCAATGGTCAGAGCCGAGAGGAATGGAAGGGCATGGCGGAGACCAACCGGATCCTCGGTCTGCCTGATGCAACCATTCCCGTGGACGGCGTCTGCGTGCGCATCGGCGCCATGCGATGCCATAGCCAGGCGCTCACCATCAAGCTGAAGCGTGACGTGCCGCTGGCCGATATCGAAGAGTCCCTCGCGTCAGCGCACCAATGGGTAAAGGTGGTGCCTAATCGTCGCGATGACAGCTTGCGCGAACTGACGCCTGCCGCGGTTTCTGGGAGGCTGGAAGTGCCCGTGGGCCGGTTGCGCAAGCTGCCGATGGGACCAGAGTATCTGGCAGCCTTTACGGTAGGCGACCAGTTGCTTTGGGGCGCCGCCGAGCCTCTCCGACGTATGCTACGGATTCTGATCGAGCGGACAACGGGCTGAGCGCTTTGCTGTAGCCAACCTAGCAGTGGCAGTGGTTGTCTGGGCGCCGAGGTGACAGGGAAGTTCTTGCGCAAGGCTTGCTGGCGAGTTGGCGCCCGCCGCGCTGGCTTGGGCAACGGCGCTCAGACCAAGAATTCGTGCTGGATGATTAGCCAATGGCCGGGGATAAGGGCCGAGATTTTCCATATCGGCCTAAGGGTTTCGTGAAAAGCAAGATCACCTTGCGCCACTAACCCCATGATGTTATTTTAGTTCTATATCCCTGTTTCCATAGGTTGCTTGGTGGGTAAGACCTTTCTCTACCGGTGCGCGGTGGCACTATTTCTTATCGTGAGTGCGCCCATCGCGTCTGGGGCGGGCTTGGGCAAGCTTACAGTCCTGACCGTGCTCAGCCAGCCCTTTCGCGGCGAAATCGGACTGGGTTCTGTGACTCGGGAAGAGAAAGGACTGCTCAACGTTCGATTGGCGTCTCCTGAGGCATTCAGGCAAGCGGACGTGCCCTTTACGCCGTTCATTTCTACCCTGAAAGTCGCCATCGACACCAGGCCAAGCGCGGAGCAGTTTGTGAGGGTCACTACAACGCAGCCCCTGAACCAGACTTTCGTCGATTTCTTGATCGAGCTATACTGGCCGTCCGG
>DAIPHN010000083.1:0-14072 GCA_036771335.1 Burkholderiales bacterium | reverse complement strand
AATCCGTGACCAATGGCGGAGACCAGACCCACATCAATTTTGAAGTCCAGAACTGGGGGAAGGTTTCCTGGCTTGACTACCGTTTTCAAGCCATCTGGGTGTACGAAATGGCATGGAAGTATCCCTTCCTGTACGAGCACCGTGGAAATCGTCAGTTGATCGACGCATGTGTCGAGGCTTCGCTCTACGCAAACCATTTCCTGCACTTCGCGGGAGCCTGGCACGAGAGCGACATGTGGAAGGAGGGCGAGATCTTCACGGACGCTCGTGCCCATCTGCTCGATTCGTACACTGCATACCGCAGTACCGCGGTGACCGGCATGCCGCGGGGATTCATCAAGCCTGAATAGAAGAGTGTTCCGTTTTGCACAGTCCCGAGGCTTCCGCGTGTTTTCGCAGCCAACCCAGTATCCTTGGCAGTTAAATGGTTTCCTTGCGGTACGCGGTTGTCGCGCAGCAGCGTCGCCTTCCGCTGAGAGTCCTTAATCGATCAGGGCCTGACAATGAACTCTACTAACGCGTCGGTTGATCCGATGTTCCTGCACTTTGCAAAGTATGTGCGTCGTCATGAGCTGGCGCGCTTCATGGTGCAGTACGAGCTTTTCAAGCGAGTCCTGGACATCAAAGGTTCGATCGTTGAGTGCGGGGTGTATCAGGGAGCCGGGGTCATGGCCTGGGCGAAGCTTTCTGAGATCCTGGAGCCGTATAACTTTCTTCGGAAGGTGTACGGGTTCGACACGTTCGAAGGTTTTCCCTCGATTGCAGAGGCAGACCGGAAAAGCAATCAGGATGTTGCCAGGGTGGGCTATTTGAAGCCCGACTTCGATGTATTCGCTGAAATGAAAGTCTGTATCGCCGCACTTGAAGAAACCCGTCTGCTCAAGCACCAAGAGAAAGTACTTCTTGTGAAAGGAGACGCCATGCAGACGATCCCAGCATTTCTTCAGGACAATCAGCATGTGCTCGTTTCGCTGCTTTATCTCGATTTCGATCTCTATGAGCCGACGCTTGTGGCCTTGAAGGAGTTCATGCCTCGCATGCCAAAGGGCGCCATCATCGCCTTCGATGAGTTGCACGACGGGAAGTGGCCTGGTGAAACGCGCGCGTTGCTCGAAGCCATGAACCTCAACCACCACAGGCTTGAGTGTCTTCCGTTCGAGCCACACATCAGCTGGATCCAGATTTAAGGCTGCCGGAAGATCAGTCGAAGTGATGTTTCGCGACGCGCGGGGAGCGCCTAAGGGAGGGTACTTCGGGCAGGATTGTCGTGCCCTTCCGTAATCATCGCCTGGCACTCAGGCGGCGTATCCGGGGTTATGCGCGTCTGAAGAAGGCCAAGGGGTTTCGGGTGGTCAGGGACATCAACGCGACTCTGGCCGACGTTGAATTCGTCGCCCCGAAAAGTCTTGGCGCTCGTTTGGTCTTCGGGGGTGAGTATGCAATTGCCCATGTTGCGGCACAGCAGTTTCTGTTCCAGCTGTTGGGGGGCAAGCGTCTCAACATGGCGCTTCTGAGCCAGTTCGGTGCGAAGGATGGGCGGCTGGCGCTTCCCATGCCGCAAGCTTGGCGTGGGGCGCTGGTCGGGCACGACCTTGTGAAGCCAAGCCGGTGGAACTTCCTGCGGTGGGTGGCCTTCATCTTGCGGCGTTGGGCGCAAGGCGTCGTAGAGGTGTTTTCCGTTCCATGGAAGGCGGCTGCACATCGGAGGCGCGGCAAGGTTGACAGGGGAACTGACTATGCCTTCTTCTCTGGCCTGACCCGGGCGAATGTCCCCGATCCGTCCTGTAAAGAGCGCCGTCACGACATTTGTAGCTGGTACGCCCACTGGAAGGGAAGAAGCGCCAGCATCCTCCGTATCGGTCATGGTGTCGACCAGCCAACGGTGACGAAGAACGGTGTGGGCATTGAAAGCATGCCCGAGCCCTACGAGCTTGTTCAGGGGGCGTCTTCATGGTTGAGGTACTTGGGGTGGGCGGGGGTGGCTTGCCTTGCGGCGGGCTTTGAATTGCTCCGAGGCCGCTGGATTCCTGCACTCTTGCTGCGCGAGGCGGCCATGGCAAAGGCTGTTGCTCTTACCCCCCGCAGCAGGCTGGCGAAAGAGTACTTCTTGCACTGTTCCGGCTCGGCATATCGGCCGCTTTGGACCTATGCCGCCGAAAAGGCTGGCGCACGGATCGTCGCCTACTACTATTCGATATCGGAGCAGCCCCGGCTACCTGATGGCAGTGTGCCACGGGACACCGAGCTCGGGCTGTCATCGTGGCCGGAGTATCTCGTTTGGGACGACTATCAGGCGCAGTGGGTTCGAAACGGCATCACGAAGCCCGCAAAGATATCAATCGCCGGTCCCATCGAGTTTTCGGACAGCAAGGAGAAATTGCCGCTCATCCCGCTGGGGGCGGTGGCGGTATTCGACGTGTCCCTATACAGGTTATCTGTACACATGGGATTTTCCACCATGGCGGACTATGAAGCCGAGCATCCGGGCGCATACCGGCGTTTCTTTGCGGACTGCGTTCGCATTACAAAGGAACTGGAAATCCCGATGGTGTTCAAGGCCAAACGCGACATCGGGCGGCGTGGTGAAACGCGTTATCGCAGGCTTGTCGAGAGAGCGCTGGAAGATGACCATGTGATCGCCGTGAGCCCGGGAATTTCGGCGACAAGGGTGGTTCGGCAATGCCAAGCGGTAATATCGGCGCCGTTCACGTCGACCGCCTTGCTTGCACCCGATGTGCCAAGTGCGTTCTATGACCCCACTGGCTGGATGCAAAAGAACGATCGGGCGGCGCATGGCATTACTGTCATTACGGGGCCGGACGAGCTGCGGGCGTGGCTTGCCAAGGTGTTCGGTAAACAAGCACACGGAAAGCATGATCAAGAAACTGCTTAAAGAGCTGATCGGCGGGATAACGCGGCTCATTGCCGCGATGCCGGGCGGGGAGTATTTCTATGAGCAGTTGCTGCGGACAGCCATGTCTGCGCGGGCTTCGGTGTTCCATGGCGGCACGGTACTGTCGTTTTCCGTTCCGAACCGCTTGGCGCGATATCGGGCGGACAGCTTCGCCAGCAAGGAGCCGGACACGCTGGATTGGCTGGATACGTTTCCCGAAGGAACAGTCCTCTGGGACGTGGGTGCCAACGTGGGCCTGTATTCCATCTACGCGGCCGCAAAGCGCGATGCGCGGGTCTACGCCTTCGAGCCATCGGTGTTCAATCTGGAGCTGCTGGCACGCAACATCTACCTGAACGCCCTGCAGGATCGAATCGTGATTGTCCCGGTTGCATTGAGCCATGATATCGGCCCAAGCACATTCAAGATGAGCTCAACTGCGTGGGGGGGCGCCTTGTCCACCTTTGGACAGGATTTCGACCAGCATGGCCAGACGCTGCGCAGCGTGTTCGAGTACCAGACTGTGGGCGTGACGATGGTTGATGCGCACCGCCTTCTTCAGATTCCCTTGCCGAGGTTCCTCAAGATTGACGTGGACGGCATTGAACACTTCATCCTGCGAGGCGGTGCTGAAGTGCTCAAGCACGTTGAAAGCGTTCTCATTGAGATAAACGACGATTTCGCCGAACAGGCGGAAGAATCGGCGCGCTTGCTCAAGGAAGCCGGCCTTGTGTTGCATCGGAAGTGCAACCTGAACGCGGGAAACCAATTCAACCAGTGGTGGATACGTCCCGGCGCCCGCAAGATGCAGGAAGCGTGAGCGTGTCCTATTACCCATTGCTTTGCGCGCCGGGCTGCAGCGGGTATGTGACGCTGTACAATTTCGCGCCCAACAACTGGGAAGAGGGGTCGAAGCGCACCCGCTTCGTCCACCTGACGTGGTCAGACGGCGTGCACTGGTGCAGCCGCAGGCTTGCCCATCTCGAATATGGCGCCATGAAGACGGTACGCGCGGCAGATGTGGTGGACACGGTGCCGGAACATGCGCTCGCATTGTTGTCGCTAAGTGACGATCCATTACCGGACCGGTCTGACAGGCTGCCCAGTCCCGGCCTGCCTCACACCAGCTATCCAAACTGGCGCGCTACGCTTGGCTTGGTCGCCAAGGGTGGGGCCAGCACTTGTTACCAGGGGGAGGTTGATCCGTTCCCGGCTCCTGGTTCGATGCTGACGTTCGGGCATTTTCTTCAGGTCGGCGCAGGAATCGAAAACTACCTGCTGTTGCTCAACCTGGAAGCGAGTCCTCAGGCCCGCACTGCCGCGCTTGAAGTGCGTGATGCGGCAGCCCCTGAGCGAGTGCTTGCCCAGTCGCAGGTACGAAACAACAGCATTAATGTCGTAATGCTCGACTGGCCCGGAATGGTTGAAGAACAGTTGCCTCTGGTGGTGTGCCTGGGGATGTCCGGCATCCCTTTGTATTTTTCGCGAAGTATCGACGGGCGCTACCTGAGCCTTGAGCACACCCACCCGCCAGCCTCAACGGTTGTGCATGGTCGCCGGTGGGATGCGCAGAAAATACTCAAGCAGCAGTGGTTCTCGAAAGCGAGCCAGCACTGAACAAGCTCATTCAGCGCGTGCGTCGCGCAGTGTGGACCTACAAGCAACCGCTGACCCGGGTTCCCGCACGGGAGGGTGCTCCTGTAAGCGACTTGTTCCTGTGGCGCAAGGGGCCGCAGTGGCAGACCGGGTTTGAGCTCACGGACATGGCGGGCCTGTACGAAGCGGGCAGGGATACGGATCGCCAGAGGACCTGCATCCGCTTATTTGATTCATCCGGCCGGCAGATTCGGCAGTACGAATTCGAGCCGCCGTTGTACCGACGCCAGCAGGTTGACATCTCCGCCCTGGCACAGGACTGCGACGACATCGCTGGGACCTTCGCCGTGTTTCATCCCCATACCCCACTTGCTGTTCAGGCGCTCGGGAGCCATCTGGCGGAGCGGGGCTATGTAAGCTACCGCTATTGCAATGCGCCACTGCGATCGTACGTGCATGGCAACCTTGATGCCGTGGCGCTAGGGGGCAACCAGCAGCTGGCCTTGCTCGCCGGCTACGGCCCGCTTCGCCGCGAGTATCGTTTGCAGCACGAATTGCGACCCGGTTCGCGCTACGACATTGCCATTGTCAATGGCAGTACCACCAGGCAGATCGTCCAGTGCGCGGTGCTGGAGGCCTCAGGTGGCAAAGTGCTGGATGTGATGAGCGCCACGCTGCCGGCTGGCGGTTGCCACCTCTTTCCTGTGACGCCTGGCGCGGCAAGCCAGCGCGCAGTGATCCGTAGTCACCTCGTCATGGCGCGACCACTCATTTTTCGTATTGAAGACCAAGGAATGGATGTCCTGCATGGATAGGAAAACAACAGAAGTTGGATACGGGGCTGTTCCTAGAGTGCTGATAGGCGACCGGCAACCGCTGGTTTTCATCGGGGGCCCTTGCGCCATCGAGAACCGCGAACACGCATTCAGGATGGCTGAAGAGATCAACGGCATCTGCCGGCGTGTGGGCATATCCTGGATCTACAAGTCCTGCTATGACAAAGACTGCCGCTCGTCGCCAGACAGCTACCACGGACTTGGCGTGCATGAGGGGCTGCGGATTCTGGCGGACATTCGACATGAAATTGGCGTGCCCGTAACGTCAGATTTCTCGGACCCGGCATGGGGTGAGCCCACCGGGGAGGTGTGCGATATGGTCCAGGTGCCCGCGTACCTGTGCCGGCAGACATCCATGCTGCGCGCTGCTGCCCGCACGGGGCGGCCGGTTCACCTGAAGAAGGGGCAGTTCATGAGCCCCTGGAACATGAAGAACTCTGTGCGCAAGATTGAAGCCCATGGTGGCAGCCAGATTCTTTTGACCGACCGCGGCACGTTTTTCGGCTACAACATGCTGGTCAACGACATGACCTGCTTTCCGATCATGGCGCGCACCGGCTATCCGGTTTGCTTCGACGCCACACACTCGATCCAGTTGCCTACCTCCATGGGCAACATCTCGGGTGGGCAACGCGAGTTCATTCCCTACCTCGTCCGGGCGGCAGTAGCCTGCGGCATTGATGCGCTTTTCATGGAAGTCCACAATGACCCGGACAACGCCATGTCTGATGCGAACACCGTGCTCGACATCAAGTACCTCGAAAACATCCTCGCGCAGGCGAAGATGGTGCACGAAATGCGTCTTGAAATGAGGGAGAAGTTTGGAGAGGACAATGTCCACCCTGAGAAATAGCATGCTGGTCAGAGATGTAATGCTTGCGCTCACGCGCTTTCCGGTTGTCGGCCGACGCACACTGCTGAAAGAAGCGCTTGACGAGATGAACCGGCACCGCCTCGGCATCGCCTGCATTGTCGGCGAAGACCATCGCTTGCTAGGCATCCTCACCGACGGTGACATTCGGCGAATGTTACTCAAGGTCCAGAAGCCATTTTCGGCGTTCTTTGCAGACGATGCGCTGGAGCACGCTGTCACGACTCCCCTCAAGGTGGATCCAGACGATACGTTGCTGCACGCCGTTCGGCTGATGGACGAAAAGCGGGTCTGGGATCTGCCCGTTGTAGATGCGCAGGGTTGCCTGGTCGGTTTGCTGCACCTGCATCCCGCTGTTGAAGCGCTGCTGCAGTCGGGGGCCTGAGCAAGGCTGCGCCATGAAGATTGCTGCTGTCATTCCGGCACGTCTGGCATCGAGCCGCTTTCCTGGCAAGGTTCTGCTCCCCATAGACGGGCTCCCTATGGTGGAGCACGTGCGCAGAAGGGCCTTGCTGTGTGACGATCTTTCGGAAGTGGTGGTGGCCACCTGCGACGAAGAGGTTGCAGCCATGGTGGGCAGCCACGGCGGCCGTGCCGTGATGACGTCCGATGCCCATCAGAATGGGACCACCAGGGTAGCCGAAGCCATTGCGTCTATCGATTGCACGCATGTGGTCCTTTTGCAGGGGGATGAGCCCCTGCTACTGCCCCGCCATGTGCATGCACTGGCTACCGCCATGCGTGCGCAACCCGATGTGCCCGCATGGAACCTGGTCGCGCCCGTGGCGGAAGCTGAAGAAATGGACCGTCACTCGTTCGTCAAGTGCGCGGTGGCACAGCCTGACCGCATTCTTTATTGCTTCCGCCGGTCTCCCTATTTCAGCGCATTTACCGAGCACCGACGGTTCGCCCGCAAGATGCTGGGCATCATCGCCTACCGTAGGGACTTCCTGCTGCGCCTGACGGAACTTCCGCTGTCGCCCGGGGAAAAAGCCGAGTCCATCGAGCAGCTACGCATTCTCGAGAACGGGTTTCCCTTTCATTTCGTCGAGGTTGTGCCGAGCCTGCCATCCATCAATGAACCGCACGAGCTGGACATCGTTATGGACAGCCTGCGCACCGACCCTGAGCAACAGCGCCTGCTGATGCAGATCCTGGCGCAGGATCGCAAAACTTGATCTCTGGCAGCTTGTGAACGAACGTCAGTATCGCCAGTTGTGCGAGGCCTGCGATCAAATCCTTCTGTCGCCAGACTCTGGGGATGCCACGGTGGCCATCCCGTGGCTGCATGTGATTCGCCCCCACCCGATGTTTCTGCAGCACTACGAGGGCATGTTCTCAGGCTCGTCCCGCAAGGCGGGGGATGCCTGGCGCCGCCTGCGCAGCCTGGCCTCTCGCATGCGCAGCCTCCTTGCGTCGGTATCGAGCACAGGAGACTGGTGGAGCGCCAGTGCGACGCCAGCGGTACGCGCGGACGTTCTATTCGTTTCCCACTTGCTCAATGGAGACCAGGCAGGAGGGGACATTGACTTCTATTTCGGAGCGCTTCCGGCAGCTCTGGCTTCACGCGGTTACAAGGTTGTCGTTGTGCTCATCGACTACACAGGCCGCGATGCTTCAGGGCTCGCGGCTAGTTGGTCGGCTAGCGCCGTGCCTCGTGTCGTGCTTCATCACACGCTGAATCCGTCCGCTGAGTGGCGGATGATTGAACGAGGCCGCCGCGAGGCGCGGCGGCTTCGTCGGCAGGCCCGGCAGTGTCGCGATGAGTTTGCAAACAGGTTGCTCAATCGAGCGTCGACAGAGGCAAGAGGCGGTGCGCAGTTGCATGCGCTCCGGCTTGGGGAGCAGCTGCACGCGCTGGTCAAAGCAATGCAGCCGCGGGCGCTTGTCACAACCTACGAGGGGCATGCGTGGGAGCGGCTCGCGTATGCGCGGGCGCGTGACGCCAGCCCAGGCATCCGATGCATCGGATACCAACACGCCGGCCTGCTGAACATGCAACACGCAGCCCTGCGGCGGCTTGGTGGTCGCTATGATCCCGATGCCATTGCTTGTACCGGCGCAGTTGCGCGTGATGCGCTTGCACGCAATTCAAAGCTACGGGGAATCGCCGTGGAGGCCATCGGCTCGGTGCGCTCGGTTGTGCCGGTCATAGCCAAGAAGAACGGGGCGGCACCCACGACCTGCCTCGTTCTGCCCGAGGGGAATCTCGAGGAGTGCCGGCTTTTGTTCGGGCTATCGCTCCAGTGCGCCCGGAAAGACGGCAACCTGCACTTTATCTGGCGACTGCACCCGAATATGCGCTTCGACGACCTGTTGCGGCAGCATCCCGAGTTTGGGCGGCGTCCCGGTAACGTGGTGGTGTCCACGGGAACACTCGCCGAGGACATTGCACGCTGCGGCTGGACCCTGTACCGCGGCAGCACTGCGGCGATCCAGGCAGCCACTGGCGGCGCCTTTCCCGTGTACCTGTCCCAGACAGGGGAGATCCCGATCGACACGCTATTCGAGCTTGAGGGAGTGCGTGCACGTGTCTCCAGCGCGGATGAGTTCTTGGCGCTCGTGAGTGATACTGCATACGGTCAACGCCAGGCGGCCCTCGAGCAGATACAGGCGTTCTGTGCCGGGATTTTCCTCCCCCTGGATGCGGACAGGCTGGCACTTCTCGTTGCCATTGAACATGGGGGCGGTAGTAGCGAGGGCGGTTCGCCGTGAGTGTCCCGGATGACTTCGCGGGAGCGCGACAGTACCCCTTGAGCGTGGTCATCGCCACACTAGGTGGTGAGGTGCTTCGTCACACGTTGGCCATGCTCAATAGCGGGGCGCGCGTGCCCGCCGAGATCCTCGTCTGCGTTCCCCAGAGCGAAGCGGCGGGCGTGGACACCTGTGGCCATGACAATGTCCGCATCGTCGTTACGCCAAACCGCGGCCAGGTCGCGCAACGCGCATTCGGTCTGCAACAGGCTGAGCAGGCCTACGTGATGCAGATGGATGACGATATCCTGATCGAGCCGGAATCGGTGCAGGTGCTGCTGGATGCGGCGCGGACCCTGGGCAAAGGTGCTGTAGTGGCGCCGCTCTTTCGACATGTATCGTCAGGCGAGTACATCACGCGCTTCCGTAGTGGTTGGAACGGCTTCATCGACAATCTGTATCTGTCTGCTGTTTGTGGCGCCCCCTGGGGTGAACGCCGGATGGGGAAGCTCACTATGGCGGGAATGGGCTATTGGATAGATCGCACGCGGATCGGCGTAGCCCCTTTTGAGACTGAATGGATACCCGGCGGCTGTGCCCTGTGCCGGCGCGAAGATCTGGTGCTGGAAAGCTATTTTCCGTTTCCTGGCAAGGCCTTCAGCGAAGATCTGATTCACTCGCTTCACTGGCGCCGCCAGGGGGCGCGTTTGTGGGCGATTCCCACCGCCAGTTGCAGCACCGAAGTGGCACCAGCGCCCTTTGCATGGCGCCACATGGTGGCGGACTACCGAGCGCATCTTTTCGTGGTGCGCATGATGAATGGCACTGCGTGGCGCCTGCGGCTCTGGTTCGTGATCCAAATGGCCAAGCAGGTGGCGGGCCAGATCCGGCGCCGTATAGGCCGCGCGAGGGCCTCGCACCCGTGATCATCAGCTGGATCCTGGGCGGTCTGGGAAACCAGATGTTTCAGTACGCGGCAGGCCGTGCGCTATCGCTGGCGACAAGGCAGTCGCACCTGCTCGACCTGCAAGACTTCCAGGGCTATCGCCTACACCAGGGGCATGAGATTGATCGGGTGTTCCATGCCCCGGTAAAGCCAGCGACCGCAGCCGACGTGAAAAAGCTGCTCGGCTGGCGGGCTGGAAGCCTGGCCCGGCGGTTCCTTTGGCGGATGCGTTCGCCCGTTCTGAATGGCAAGAACCTGGCCATGGAGCCGTACGCCAGCTTTTGGCCGGGGCTCAGGGCGGTGCACTCGCCACGCTATCTCATGGGCTACTGGCAGTCGGAGAGATACTTCAAGGACTTCGAGCCGGAGATCCGTGCAGACTTCCGCTTTCGGGGGGAACTGGCAGGAGGCAATTTCGAAATCGCTTCGAGAATCGGGCGCTGCCAATCGGTGAGCGTGCACGTGCGGCGTGGCGACTACCTGACCGACGTAAAGACGACCAGGATATTCAAAGTGTGCTCGCTGGAGTATTACCACCAGGCGGTTGCGCACATTGCCGCGAAGATGTCATCTCCGTATTTCTTCGTGTTCTCGGACGATCTGCAATGGGCGGCGGCCAATCTCCGCATTCCTTTCCCTGTGGAGTATGTCCGCGGCAACCAGGGCGCGCAGAGCCATGTGGACATGCGGCTGATGAGCATGTGCAAGCACCAGATCATCGCGAACAGCTCCTTCAGCTGGTGGGGGGCATGGTTGAACGAAGACCCGGAAAAGATCGTCATCGCCCCGCGCCACTGGTTCAGCAATGGGATGGATGACAGAGACCTGACGCCACCGCAATGGATCAGGCTCTGACCGCGTTCAGCGTCCCTGGTGCGCGCGGCACGGTTCCAGTGAGCGTGGTCATCCCCTGCTACCGGTGCAGTCAAACCATCGAGGCCGCCGTCAAATCTGTCGTAGATCAAACGGCAAGGCCAGCGGAGATCATCCTTGTCGAAGATTTCAGCGGCGACCAAGGACAGACCCTCGCTTCGCTGTACGCCATAGAGCAGCAGTTGCAGGGAGTGATCAAGACGATCGTATTGCGCCTGCCGGATAACCGGGGCGCCGGAGAGGCAAGGAATGCTGGCTGGGCGATGGCTGAACAGGAACTCATCGCGTTCCTCGATTCGGACGATACGTGGCAGCCACGAAAGCTCGAGATTCAGAGCGCGTGGATGGCGGCCCACCCCGAGTACGTATTGACTTGCCACGACTCCGAGGTATACGCCGGGACCCGGGCGGCAGCAGTGGCGGCAAGTAGCATACCCGTGAGAGTGTTCGGGTGGCGGCTGATGTTGTTCAAGAACGTTATCGCCACGCGTACTGTGATGCTCAGGCGTAGCGTGACGCAGCGTTTCCCTGCAGGGGTACGGCGGGCGGAAGATCATCAGCTATGGCTGAGAATATTGCTGGCCGGCGGCAAGGCCGCGCGCCTGCGCTGGCCGCTTGCTTATTCTTATAAAGACGAGTTCGGCGCTGGCGGTCTGTCGGGTGACCTGCGTGCGATGCATGTGGCTGTTATCGGTTGCCTCGACGCGTTGCGCCGGGAGCAGCTCATATCCCACCAAATGCACCTTCTGGCGACAACATTTGAAGCCATCAAATACTGGCGGCGCATTGTCCTCGTGACGTTGCGAGGATGGTTGCGCCACTGAGGATGGAATGGGCAATATTGACATCCACTTCCGTGTGGCATGGGTGACCACGCTCCGGTGTTGAGCGGACAATCAGGTCTTTGCCCGCCGAACGCGGGACAATGATCGAGGATTTGACCCACGCAGTTACCTCGTATCGATTCAGCGCCCAGCCGAAGCAACCCTCGGCCGTCGTACGCCCCGAGAACATTGGCAGCGCAAACAACTCGCCATGACACCGCCACGCTCCAAAATCCTCTTCTTCGTCACGGTCGACTGGTTCTTCTGCTCGCACTTTCTGGCGCGCGCGGTGGCGGCTCGCGAGGAAGGATATGAGGTTGTGGTTCTCACGGATGTGGATCGCCACGGCGATGTCATCCGAGCGGCGGGGCTGCGTCTCTTGTCCTTGCCCATCAGGCGCGCGAGCTTGAATCCGTTCGCCGCCCTTTGGGCGCTGGCGCGGTTGGCACGCGTGTACCGCCGAGAGCAGCCCGACGTGATTCACCACGTGGCGCTCAAGCCCATTCTCCTCGGCGGTTTGGCGGCGCGGATGGCCGCGCGCGGGCGAGTAGTCAACGCGGTGGTGGGAGGCGGTTACGCGTTCAGCTCTGACCGTGCGTCAGCGCGCCTGATCAGACCTCTGCTTCAGGTGGGGCTGCGGTTTCTCCTCAATCCGCGCGGCAGCAAGGTGGTCTTCGAGAACGCGGACGATCTGGGGGGGTTCGTGGATGCGAAGTTCGTGCGCCGCGAGGACGCGGTGTTGATTCGCGGTGCCGGGGTGAACCCGGGGTTATTCCGGCAAGGCGGCGATGCGGACGGTGTGCCGGTGGTGGTCCTCGCGGCGCGGCTGCTATGGGACAAGGGCCTGGGCGAGTTTGTGGAAGCCGCGCGGCTGTTGCGGCAGCGTGGCGTGGCGGCGCGCTTCGTGGCTGTGGGTAGCGCCGATCCCGACAACCGCTCGTGCATCGATACCGCCACCCTTGAGGCCTGGAAGGCGGAGGGCGCGGTGGAGTTTTGGGGATACCGCGGCGACATGCCCCAGGTGCTGGGCGGCGCCGCCATCGGCTGCCTCCCCTCGTACCGGGAGGGACTGCCGAAGTTTCTTCTCGAAGCCATGGCCGCCGGTTTGCCTTGTGTGACCACCGACGTGCCAGGATGTCGAGAAGCTGTGCGGGATAGCGATAACGGATTGTTGGTGCCACCACGCAACGCGGTCGCCCTTGCGGAGGCGCTTGAGCGCTTGTTACGCGATCCCGAATTGGCAAAAAGTATGGGCCGACGAGGCCGGCAGCGCGTGGAGCGGGAGTTCTCTGCGCAGTTGGTGAACGCAAGCACCCTGGCGCTGTACCGCGACCTGTGCAAGCGCTGAATCGCTCAGCCCCCTCGCCCTACTGCGCGGGTCGAGTGTGCTGCTGCGGATCCGGATCGCCGCCAGGCGCGAAGGACTCCAGCGCCAGCTCGATGAAGGCGCGCACCTTGGGCGCCAGGTAGCGCGCGCTGGCGAACACCGCGCTCACGGGCAGCTCAGGCGCCGACCAGCCCTTGAGCACGATGCGCAGTTCTGCGCCGGCGGCGAGCGGGTCGCCGATCAGGCGCGGCAGCAGGGCGATGCCCAGCCCGGCGGCGGCGGCGTCGCGCACGTGGAAACTGTTGGTGGCCCGATAGCGCGGTTGCAAGGGCACGCGGATGGTTTCGCCGCGCTTCTCCAGGTGCCAGGCCGAGGGGCCGTGGCCGGGTGAGAACACCAGCAGGTCGTGCTGTTCCAGGTCGTGGGGTGATCGCGGCATGCCGCGCTGCTTCAGGTAGGCCGGCGCCGCGTACAGCGCATAGCTCAGGGTGCCCAGGCGGCGCGCGGTCAGGGTGGAGTCCGGCAGCGTGCCCACCCGGATGGCCAGGTCGAAGCCTTCGTGCACCACATCCACGAGGCGCCCGGTGATCTCGGCGTCCACCTTCATTCGGGGGTACCGCGCCAGGTAGTGGCTGATCCAGCCGCTCACCGCCAGCATGCCGAACTCCACGCCGCAGGTGAGCCTGAGCGTGCCGCGCGGCTCGCCCTGGGCCTGGGCCACCGCCTGGCGCGCGTCTTCCACGGCTGCCAGGATGGCCGCGCCGCGGGCGTGGAACTCGCGCCCCACTTCGGTGAGGGACAGCGATCGCGTGGTGCGCTCCAGCAGCCGCGCGCCCAACTCCCGCTCCAACTGGCTGATCACCCTCGAGAGGTGCGCCTTGTGGGTGTGCAGGGCCTCGGCCGCGCGGGTGAAGCTGCCCGTTTGCACCACCTTGGCGAAGGCGTGGATGGCATCGAGGTCTATTGTTGATTTCATCGGCAACACACAGTGATGTGAACGGATATTTATCGATTATCCGGCAAGTGGGACAGTGCGGCCCCAGTCAACCGCCAGGGGAGCAAACCCGATGAGCCTGCAAGACCCGAATGTCGTCGATGCCCGCGCCAGGAAGCGCGTGGCGCTCGTCATCGCCAATTCCGCCGTGTCCACCACCACGGGCTGGCCGGTGGGCTTCTGGTGGAGCGAGCTCACCCACCCGTACCTGGCCTTTC
>DAIPHN010000082.1:0-14147 GCA_036771335.1 Burkholderiales bacterium | reverse complement strand
GGTCTTCCAGGCGTCCGAGAGGGTGCAGCGGTCGCTGGCCTACGCCATCGTGGACGAGGTTGACTCCATCCTCATCGACGAGGCACGCACGCCGCTTATCATTTCCGGACAGGCCGAGGAGCACACCGAGCTCTATGTGAAGGTAAACGCGCTGGTTCCGCACCTTGAACGCCAGAAAGAGGAAAACGGGCCCGGCGACTACAGCGTCGATGAGAAAACCCATCAGGTGCTGCTCACGGAGGCGGGCCACGAGAAGGCCGAAGAACTGCTCAACCGCGGCGGTCTTCTGCCCGAAGGCGGCAGCCTTTATGACGCCAGCAACATCCTGCTCATGCACCACGTGTATGCGGCGCTGCGTGCGCACGCCCTGTTTCACCGCGACCAGCACTACGTGGTGCAGAACGGCGAGATCGTCATCGTGGACGAGTTCACCGGCCGCCTGATGTCTGGTCGGCGCTGGTCCGACGGGTTGCACCAGGCCGTGGAGGCCAAGGAAGGGGTTGCCATCCAGAAGGAAAACCAGACGCTGGCCTCCATAACGTTCCAAAACTACTTCCGCATGTACCGCAAGCTCGCGGGCATGACCGGCACTGCCGACACCGAGGCCTACGAGTTCCAGCACATCTACAACCTCGAGACGGTGATCATTCCAACGCATCGTCCGATGATCCGCGAGGATCGCATGGACCAGGTGTTCCGCACCGCGCGCGAAAAGCACCAGGCGATCCTGAACGACATCAAGGATTGCCGGGACCGCGGCCAGCCGGTGCTAGTGGGTACGACGTCCATCGAAAACTCGGAGCTGCTATCGGGCTTGCTCGAAAAGGAGCGCCTGCCCCACCAGGTATTGAACGCCAAGCAGCATGCCCGCGAGGCGGAGATCGTCGCCCAGGCAGGTCGCCCCGGGATGATCACAATCGCCACCAACATGGCCGGCCGGGGAACGGACATCGTGCTCGGGGGCAATCCCGAGCCCGACATCGCCCAGGTCCTTTCCGACGATTCCTTGTCGCCCGAGCAGAAGGCGCAGCGGGAGCAGGCCATACGCGCAGAGTGGCAGTCGCTGCACGAACGGGTGGTGTCCGTGGGTGGATTGCATATCGTCGGCACGGAGCGCCACGAGTCGCGACGTGTGGACAATCAGTTGCGCGGCCGCTCGGGCCGGCAGGGCGATCCCGGCTCCAGCCGTTTTTTCCTTTCGCTGGAGGACCCGTTGCTGCGCATCTTTGCCTCCGACCGTGTGGCCGCCATCATGGACCGCCTGAAGATGCCCGAGGGTGAGGCCATCGAGCACCCGTGGGTCACCCGCGCCATCGAGAACGCCCAGCGCAAGGTGGAGGCGCGCAACTTCGATATTCGAAAGCAGGTTCTCGAATACGACGATGTCGCGAACGACCAGCGCAAGGTGATCTACCAGCAGCGCAACGAGCTGCTCCAGTCTGACGACGTGAGCGAATCTGTCAAGGGCCTTCGCCACGGCGCCATCGAGGCGACCGTCGAGGCGCACGTGCCGTCCGAGAGCGTGGAGGAACAGTGGGACGTGACTGGTTTGCACAGGTCGCTGCTGGCCGAGTTCAATTTTGACGCACCGATTCAGCAGTGGCTGGCAGAAGACGAGAACCTTGACGCCGAGGCCCTGAAGGAGCGCGTGGTGCAGGCTGCGGATGCCGCCTACGCCGGCAAGATTTCTCGTGTCGACGCGCAGACGTGGCGGCACTACGAGCGTGCCATCATGCTGCAGAGCCTTGACCAGCACTGGCGCGAGCACCTCGCCGCGCTCGATCACCTGCGCCAGGGCATCCACCTGCGCGGATACGCGCAGAAGAACCCCAAGCAGGAATACAAGCGCGAGGCCTTCGAGCTGTTTTCCCTGCTGCTTTCCACGGTCCGCGACGAGGTGACGCGGGTGCTCATGACGGTGCAGGTGCGTATCGAGGCCGAGCTCGAGAAAGCCGAGGAGCCAGTCAACCTTACCAACGTACGTTTCCAGCACATGGACCAGGACGAAGCGCTCGCCGAGGCCAATGCCGAGCCGAGGTCTTCTCCCGTGCGCGTGGCGGGCAAGGTGGGCCGTAACGACCCTTGCCCGTGCGGTTCCGGCAAGAAGTACAAGCAGTGTCACGGCAAGCTCGCCTGACGCCATGGCCGTGAACCTTCTACCGCCCAGGGCCTCGGACCTGCACCCGGTGGCGGGGGTAGAGCTGGGCTTTGCCGAGGCGGGTATCCGCAAGGCCAACCGGCGCGACCTCATGCTGATGCGGCTCTCGCCCGGCGCGAGGGTAGCGGGCGTGTTCACGCGTAACGCCTTCGCGGCCGCGCCTGTGCAGGTGTGCCGCCGCCATCTCTTGGCAGGCGATGACATCCGCGCCCTGGTGGTGAATGCCGGCAACGCCAACTGTGGCACTGGCGAGCGCGGCCTCGATGCGGCCATGGCCACCTGCAGCGCAGCGGCGGCGCTGCTTGATTGCGAGCCGCGGCAGGTGCTGCCCTTCTCCACCGGTGTGATTCTTGAGCACCTGCCGGTGGACCGCATCGTGGCAGCCTTGCCCCTTTGCGCCGCGTCCCTTGGCGGTGCCAATTGGGCAGAGGCGGCCGGGGCCATCATGACCACCGACACGGTTCCGAAGGCCGCCTCTTGCCGCGCCAGCGCCGACGGGCGTCCGGTGACCATCACCGGCATCGCCAAGGGCGTGGGCATGCTGCAGCCGGACATGGCCACCATGCTCGGCTTCCTCGCCACCGACGCGTGCGTGGGCACTGCGGCACTGCGAGCGCTGGTGCGCGAGGTGGCCGACAGTTCCTTCAACCGCGTCACGGTGGACGGCGACACCTCCACCAATGATTCCCTCGTGCTGATCGCCACGGGCGCCACAGGTGGCGCGCCTATAGAGGAGCGCACGCCGGCCTATGAGGCGCTGCGCGAGGCGCTGCTGGAGGTGGCCGTGCCGCTTGCCCAGGCGATAGCCCGCGACGGCGAGGGCGCCACCAAGTTCATCACCGTGGAGGTGGAGCGGGCTGCCAGCGTGGCCGAGGCGCTCGCCGTGGCGCGTTGCATCGCCAATTCGCCGCTTGTAAAGACCGCCTTCTTCGCCTCCGACCCCAATCTCGGCCGGTTGCTAATGGCCATCGGCAACGCCGGTATCGAGGGCCTCGACACCGACCGGGTTGATCTCTGGCTTGGCGGGGTTCAGGTGATCGAGCACGGCGGGCGGGCGGCGGCCTATCGCGAGGAGGATGGCGTGCGGGTCATGCAGCCCGCCGAGATCCTGCTGCGCGTGTCCCTCGGCCGTGGCGACGCCGGCACCGCCGTGTGGACCTGTGATTTCTCCTACGACTACGTGAAGATCAATGCCGAGTACCGCACCTGAAGCAGGGGTGACATCGCTTGCGGCGCTGCTGGAACGCGCCGATAGGGTGCTGGAGCGGGTGGAGCAGCTGTTCGAGACGAGCGCGCCGGCCCCCGATTTTTCCGAGCACGTGGCCTTCCGGTGGCGACGGCGCGGCGCCCAGCGCGTGCTGGTGCCGGTGCTGCATCCCCACCGGGTCGCTCTGTCGGACCTGCGCGGCATCGAGACGCAGGCCAGGCTCATCGACACCAATACCCGCCATTTCGTGCACGGGTTGCCCGCCAACAACGTATTGCTCACCGGTGCCCGTGGCACCGGCAAGTCCTCGCTGGTGAAGGCGGTCCTCGCTCGCCACGCCGCCCAAGGCCTGCGCCTCGTGGAGGTGGACAAATCCGACCTGGTGGAACTGCCCGATCTCGTGGATCAGGTAGCCGCCGCCCCTCAACGCTTCATCGTGTTCTGCGATGACTTGTCTTTCGAGGCCGACGAACCCGCCTACAAGGCGCTAAAGGCGATGCTCGACGGGTCTATCGCAGCACCCTCCGACAACGTGCTCGTCTACGCGACTTCCAACAGGCGCCACCTCATGCCCGAGTACATGAGCGAGAACCTGGAGTCCCGTTATGTGGGCGAGGAAATTCATCCCGGCGAGACGGTGGAGGAGAAGATTTCCCTCTCCGAGCGTTTTGGCTTGTGGATTTCATTCCACCCCTTCGACCAGGACCGCTATCTGGAGATCGCCAGCCATTGGGTCGAACGTCTCGGTGTGAAGGTCGCCGATCGTGGTGCCCTGGAGCGCGAGGCGTTGCAGTGGGCGCTGTCGCGCGGGTCGCGTAGCGGACGCGTTGCCTGGCAATTCGCCCGCGACTGTGCGGGCCGTGCCCGGCTGGCGCAGCGAGCCCCGGCGCGAGCCCCGCGCCGTCGGTGAGCGGCTCTGGCGGCCGCGTGATCCACGTGGCCGCCGCGGTGATCGAGCGTCCTGACGGCAGCTTTCTGCTCGCGCAACGGCCCGAGGGCAAGGTGTACGCAGGCTGGTGGGAATTCCCCGGGGGCAAGGTGGAGGCTGGCGAATCGGTGCAGGAAGCCCTCGCAAGGGAGTTGCACGAGGAACTGGGCATCGAACTGGCGCGCTCCTGGCCCTGGATTACCCGCGAGCATGTTTACGAGCACGGTCACGTACGGCTGCACTTCCGGCGGGTGGATCGCTGGCGCGGCGAGCCCCGCGGGCGAGAGGGCCAGCGCGTTACCTGGCAGGCTCGGGCCGACAGCCTTACCGTCGGGCCTTTGCTGCCCGCTAACGGGCCGGTGCTTTCAGCGCTCGCCTTGCCGGTGACCATGGGCGTCAGCGACGTCGTCGGAATGGGTGAGACGGCCTTCCTCGCCGCTCTGGATCGGGCCATGGCGCTCGGGCTGAGGCTGGTTCAGTTTCGCGAAAAAGCCATGGCGCGGGGCCGGGCGCAGGCGCTGCTTGCCCAGGTGAGGGCGCGTCTCGAGGCTGCAGGAGGGCGGGTGGTGGTGAACGCCGAGTGCGAGGCAGCCGAAGGCGCGGATGCAATCCATTTTCCCGAGCGCAGCCAGGCATTGCTTGTGCGGCGACCCGAGGTGAGGCTGGTGGGCGCGTCGTGCCACGACGCGGCGGGGCTGGATCGTGTCCGGCGGCTGGCCCTTGACTACGCGGTTCTCGGACCAATACGGGCCACCGCCTCGCATCCCGGCGCCGCAGCCCTGGGGTGGGCGCGCTTCGCCGAACTCGTAGCAGGCATGCCCATGCCGGTTTTTGCCATCGGGGGCCTCGGCCCGCAGGACCTGGACGAGGCTCGCGCAGCTGGAGCCCACGGCGTGGCCGGCATCCGCGGCTTCTGGCCTGGACTATGAAGCGCTTCGTTCAGCCTTCGTCCACCGTCGAGCCTTCATCAGGCTCCGCCACGGGGATGCGATAGGCCTCCGAGGCCCAGGCGCCCAGGTCGACGGTCTTGCAGCGCTCGGAACAGAACGGGCGCCAGGGATTCGAAGGGGACCACGGCGAGGCCTTCCCGCAACACGGGCAGGGTACATGGCGGGATGCGTTTTCCGCGCCCATCAGGCCACGTTGCAGAACACGAGTTCGAAGTCCACGTCCCGGTCGTAGGTTTTGCCCCTGTCCGCGCCCTGCGCGTGGGTGAAGCGTACGTTCAGCGCGTACTTGTTGGCGCTCACTTCGGGTACGCAAGGCAGGTCCTCGGGCAGCAGCACGCGCAGCATCGGCACCAGCTTACCGCCCATCATTTGCTGAAACAGGCCCCCCGAAGCATGGCACACGGTCTTCTTGCCGCTTTCCCGAAGGAATCGCAGCACGATTCGAAGGCCCTCTCGCAGCGGTGAGAAGTGGCTTAGCCACCTGTGCAGCTCGGCCCGCCTCGCCGCCGGGTCGAGGTGAAGCCAGTAGTGGTACGAGGGTAAATCAAACTCACAGACGCCCCCGGGGATCGCGGTGCGCTGGCGTATGGCCATGAGCCAGTCGTTCTCGCGCAGTTCTTGCCCGGTCTTGCCGGATGCCTGGTAGAGGTTAGCGTTGGCCTGGTCAATCTCCCCCACTACCCTATCGAGGGCATCAGTGGAGACCGCGGGACTCGTGCGCAGGGATCCGAGGTGCTGTCGCTGTCGCTCAAGTTCCTGCATCAGTTCAGACTTCAGGTCCGCGCGGCTCGCCACATCGAGGATCTCGAAAAGCACGATAATCGCCGCGTGGTGAGGCTGCGGATCATCGCTGGCCGCGAAATACTCTGCCTTGTCGTGCAAGTCCTCCAGGCGCAGCAACGTGCGAATGCGCTCGTTCAAGGGGAACTCGTAGCTGATCACGGTGCACGGCCCGGCGGCTGAAAGACGCTTCGAAGTATCGGCCAAAGCCTGCCGTAGGGCAAACGGACGGAGGGGGGCTGGCTTACGGCGCCAGGGTATCGGCGGGTTGCTGGCAAATCGTCCTATGGCCGGGATGCCGCCCTGGCCGCCGCGATGTAGCGGGCGTGAAGTTTCGCCACAGCGGCGTCAAGCTGCGAAAGCGACCCCTCGTTCAAGATCACGTCGTCAGCCGCTGCGAGGCGCTCGCCCCGGCTCGCCTGAACGGCCAGAATGCGGCCAACTGCCTCGGGAGTGAGGCCGCTGCGCGCCATGACCCGGTGCACCTGGGTCCCCGGATCGCAGTCCACCACCAGGATCCGGTCGAACCGGCCGCGCGGGTTCCCCCCCTCCACCAGCAGCGGGATGACCATCAAGACGTAAGGAGCCCGGCTTTTTTTTCGTTGCGCCTCCGCCTCCGCACGGATCAAGGGATGGAGAATGTCTTCGAGACGGCGGCGTTCGGATGCATCGGCAAACACGTGGTCGCGCATCTTGGCGCGGTCGAGGCTACCGTCGGCCACCACGAATCCGGGCCCGAAGCACGCCGCGACAGCGTGCATGGCTCTGCCACCGGGCGCGGTGAGGGCATGGGCTATGGCGTCGGTGTCCACCACCTGCGCTCCGAGGGCAGCGAAGCGTTGGGCCACGGCGCTCTTGCCCGACCCGATGCCGCCGGTGAGCGCCACGGTGAAGGGCGTCACAGGTAGATCTGGAGGTACTGGTCGGTCAGGTATGGTCCCCACAGCAGCGCCACCATTCCGGCGATGGCCAGGTAGGGACCGAAGGGGATGGGAACCTCGCGCCCGTGCCGGGCGAAGACGATCAGGCAGACGCCAATCGCCGCTCCGGCAAAAGCTGACAGGACAATGACCAGCGGCAGCATCTTCCAACCAAGGAACGCCCCGATGGCGGCCAGAAGTTTGAAGTCTCCATAGCCCATGCCCTCCTTGCCAGTCAAAAGCTTGAAGCCCCAGTAGACGGACCAAAGAGCCAAGTAACCGACTGCCGCACCCATCACCGCGTCTGGCAGTTGAGCAAAGGTGCCGCGGACGTTCATGAGCAAACCCAGCCACAGAAGTGGCAGGGTGATGTCGTCAGGCAGTAGCGTGGTGTCAAGATCAATGAAGGCGAGCGCAACCATGGCCCAAGTGAAGGCCAGCCCCCCGATGAGGGCCAGGCTCCAGCCGAAGTGCCATGCAACCAGCCCGGACAAAGCCGCCGTCAGCATCTCGACCACGGGGTATCGGGCCGAGATGCGTGCGCCACAGGCGCGGCACCGCCCTCGCAGCGCGAGCCAGCTCGCCACGGGAATATTCTCCAGCGCTGTGATGCGATGCCCGCAGGCCGGGCACGCCGAGCGTGGAGTGGCAAGGTTGTAGGCGGGCTTCGAGGCGGGCCGCTCACCGCGCAACTCCGCGCACTGATCATTCCACTCGCGCTCCATCATGCGGGGTAAGCGATGGATGATCACATTTAGGAAACTGCCCACCACCAAGCCGAGCAGCGCACACGCGGACGCCATCGCGGCAGGGGAGGTGCGAAACACATCAAGCAGTGGCGTCATGGCATCAACCACTAGCGCGCCCCCTTGGTGGAGGACCGGATCAAACCACCTGGCCCATCTTGAAGATCGGCAGGTACATCGCGATGATCATGCCGCCAATGAGAGTGCCGAGGACCACCATGATCATGGGCTCCATCAGGCTCGCGAGAGCGTCTACCGCATCGTCAACCTCGGCCTCATAGAAGTCGGCCACCTTGGATAGCATCGAATCCAGCGCGCCCGACTCCTCGCCGATGGCCACCATCTGGATTACCATGTTGGGGAAAGCGCTGGAATTCCGCATCGCCGAGGCGAGGCTACTGCCCGTGGACACCTCTGCCTTGTTCGCCCTGGTGGCCTCGTAGTACACATAGTTGCCAGAGGCTCCACCCACCGATTCGAGCGCCTCGACCAGAGGAACGCCGGCGGCAAACATCGTCGATAGGGTACGCGTCCAGCGGGCCACGGTGGCTTTCCGGATCACATCTCCGAACACTGGCAGGCGCAGAAAGGCCCGGTCCATGGCGGCCTGCATCGCCTTGGAGCGCTTCCACGAGTAGAAGAAGAACCAGGCCCCCAACCCCAACGAGCCAAAAATGGCCCACCAGTAGCTCACGAAGAAGTCCGACACGTTCATCACGATCACCGTGGGCGTCGGCAGGCTGGCGCCGAAGCTCGAGAACAACTCCTTGAAGGCGGGGATCACGAAAATCATGATCACCGCGGTGATGATGACCGCAACCACGATAATGGAGATCGGGTAAAACAGCGCTGACTTGATCTTGGACTTGATGGCAAGGATTTTCTCCTTGTAGGTCGCAAGTCGCTCCAACAAGGTGTCAAGAATGCCTGCCTGCTCGCCAGCCTGCACCAGATTGCAGAACAGATTGTCGAAGTAGAGCGGGTACTTGCGAAAAGCCGCCGTCAGGGAGTTTCCAGTCTCCACGTCGGCCTTGATGTCCATCAACAGCCGGGCCACTGCCGGATTGGAATGCCCCTTGCCCACGATGTCGAAGGCCTGAAGCAACGGTACGCCTGCCTTCATCATGGTGGCGAGCTGACGGGTGAACAGCGTGATGTCCTTTTCCTTGATGGTTCCCATCCCGCCGGTCTTGGCCTTCTTGATCTTGAGGACCTGAATGCCCTGGCGACGCAGCGTGGACCGAACCACATTCTCGCTGACGCCCCGTGTGTCCCCCCTGACCGTTTTGCCTTGTCGGTCACGGCCTTCCCACACCCAAATGGATTCCTTGGCCTTGTCGGCTCCCCCAGCGGCGGTTGCGGTGGCCATGCTCTCTCCTGAAGTGGCGAATGTCGGCGCTCAACGGCTGCTCTTGCGTTCGTCGCGTCGTCCACTTGTTCGAGCGGGGTGACGTCCTGACGCGGCTTGACCAGGCACCGGCGCAGGTCGCTAATGTCCCGCGCGGCGCGCCTGAGCGGCGATATCCGGCGAATCGCTTCTCTTGTCGATGAGATTGACGGGTTCCAAGAATGGCAACGCCCGGTACATTTTCATCGCGAGTCTAATGTAGGGATTGTGGCACAGCTCGGAGCCTCCCGGGACGAAAGGTATGCAGCCACGCCCGGGGGCTTCTCCCACCGGAAAGCGGCACGCAGCAGTACCTCGAAAACAGATCCGCGAGCCGCCCGCACTTGCACAGCTTGCGTGCCGGTTGCCCGGCTGTGACCAGGCTCACGCTCGATCCGGCGTCGAAAGACTCCATGCCCTTTTCCGCGAACCGGATCAGGGTAGTGGGCGCGGAATCGACAGCACCATTGGGCCAGGTCTATGCTGTGCATGACGACGTTGTCGCCGCGCAGCGGCGCCAGGGTGGTGGCGCGGGAAGCGATGAAGAGGTTCGTGAACAGGGCAAGCTTCATGCGCCTTTCCTGGCGACCGTGTTTGCTCGAGCTGTCGCGTCGGGAGATCACCTTGATGCGCGAGGCAATCTTCCGCCTGATGGTGATCAGTCGCTGGGCAGCCTCGTGCGGCACGCCGCCGGTGCAAAGCCGCACACGGTAGAACTTCGCGTACGGCTCGAAGTGGATGTCGGAGGCGCCGACATTCCTGGCTTCGATCACCTTCTTCTTGATGCACTTACCCACAGGCGTATGGCCGATCGGCTGGGCTGGCGGCGTGTCGGCCCCAGCGGCCGCCAACGGTTCCACCAGCGCATCTTCATTGAGCCCCTCGCCCATCAGGCTGGTGAGCGATGTGTCGGCCGCCTTCCCGATCCCGTGGATGAGGGCGCCGAGCCTGGCGTCTTCCACCACTGGGTCCTCCTGAGGGCCCGTCTGCAAGTCGAGTTCGCCGCAGGTGGCGCGTTTTGTTGGGGTCTGAATGGGCATCTTCAGGCAAGTGCCTCATTGCCACAGCGACAGCACCCGGCGAGAGGTCATCAGCCGCCCCTCGATCAGATTGGTGGGCAACGGCTAGAAATCGAAGCAGTTCAGCCCGAGCCGCGGCATACCGACCGCCCGGGAGGCGAGCTTCGCGAGTGCGAGTTCATTGACTTTTCAGGGCTGCGAACAGTCGTCCGGAAAAGCCGTGCCTGGCAGCGTCAGCCTGAGACCGCGGGGCCTCGGCGTCCAGTCCGGGCAGTCCGCCTTTCTGCACGAGCGCTCCCTCGAGGCGCGACAGCGCGCTCTTCGGGATCAGCATGACAGGAGGCCCCCCGACCCAACGGGACTGCCGGGTGCACGCACGCCCTGCAACCCTCGCAAAACTCGTGTGGCTCAACGCGATCCTTCGTCCATGGGCAGCAGCCGGACAGACTTCACTACTCGATCCTGCACCTGGAGTATCTCGATGGCCTGGCCCGCCAGCTTCATGCTCATCCCGGGTTCGGGAATGTCCTCGAAGTGCTCGAGGATGAGCCCATTCAGGGTCTTTGGTCCGCCCAGGGGGAAGCGCGTGCCGAGCTTGCGGTTCAGGTCGCGCAGCAGGGCGCCTCCCTCGGCAATCACCGCCCCATCCTTCTGGCGGCGCAGGCTGGCGGTAAAGGCGAGCGGCGACTGAGTGGTGAATTCGCCGATGATCTCCTCGAGGATATCCTCGAGGGTCACCAATCCCACCAGTTCGCCATATTCGTCCACCACCAGGCCGAGGCGTTCCTGGCGTTCCTGGAAATTCTGCAACTGGGTGAGGAGGGGCGTGCCTTGCGGTATGAAGTAGGCTTCGCGCATCACCGTGCGCAGTCGCTCGGCCCCCAGCGCCTCCTCCTCGCCCAGGTTGAGCACCTTTCGCACGTGAAGCACACCCGAGATACTTTCGATCGAGCCGTCATAGACGGGGATCCGGGTGTGATTCGAGGTGGCGATCTGGCGGCGTAGTTCGGCGGGCGGGCTGCGCAGATCGATGGCGTCGATCTGGGTGCGCGGCACCATGATGTCATCCACCGTGACCGATTCAAGGTCGACGAGATTGAGCAGCATGTTCTGGTGCTTCTGCGGAAGGAAGTTGCCGCCCTCCAGCACGAGGGTGCGCAATTCTTCCAGCGTCAGCTTTGGGCTGGCCCCTGCCTGACTGGAGTTGAAGCGAAGCAGGCGCAGCAGGGCCACCGAGAACAGGTTTACGAACCAGACCACAGGGTAGGCAAGCTTCAGCAACGGCGTAAGCACGTAGGCCGCAGGGTAAGCAATGCGCTCGGGGTGGCTTGCGCCGATCACCTTTGGCGTAATTTCGGCGAACACAAGGATGAAGAACGTGACGGCCAGCGTGGCAAGGGAGAGGGTGAACTCGGACTCCCCGAACACGCGGAAGGTGATGTAAGTAACCAGCGCCGCCGCGGCGGCATTGACGAGATTGTTGCCCAGCAGGACCACGCCCAGCAGGCGGTCGGGCCGCGCAAGCAGCGCTGCCGCAAGCCGGGCGCCGCGATGTCCGACCCTCACGAGATGCTTCAGCCGGTAGCGGTTGATCGCCATCATGCTGGTCTCGGCGATGGAGAAAAACGCCGAGACCACCAGCAACACGACCAGTACGGCGATCAGCTCGCCGGTGGAGATTTCGTTCAAGGGCCCCTATGCCGACGATGATTCACCGGCGCAGGATCACTTCGAGTACGAAGCGGCTGCCGATGTAGGCAAGCACCAGCGCGAAGAAGCCTGCCAGGGTCCAGCGCAAGGCCACACGTCCCCGCCAACCTCGTAACCTGCGCCCCAGCAGCAGGCCGCCGAAGATCAGCCAGGAGAGGATCCCGAACACGGTCTTGTGGGTGAATTGCAGCGGCTTGCCGAACACCTGCTCCGAAAACAGCATACCGCTGGCCAGGGACAAGGTCAGCAGCGCGAACCCTGCCGCGATGATTCGAAACAGCACCGTTTCCATCGTCAGCAGGGGCGGGAGGCCCCGCAGCAGCGGCGGCGGGTTACCTCCCCGCAAGTGCTTCTCCTGCAACGCCATGAGCATGGCGTGCAGCGAGGCGATGGTAAACAGGCTGTAGGCCAGCATGGATGCGGCCAGATGGAAGCGGAAGCCAGGCATGAAGGCGTTTTCCAGCAGGCGCGGCGGAGGAACCATCATGGGTACTAGTGCCGCGAAGGAGGTCACCGGAATCACCAGTGTCTGCAAACCGTCGAGGCGGTGGAAGAAGCTGCCGCTCCAGTAGATCAGCACGGACAGCCAGGCGACTGTGGAGACCACCACTCCCAAGCCCAGAGCCATGCCGCCCGTACCGAACACCAGTTCCTTCAGCAGCCACGCATGCACCGCCAAGGGGGCGAGTACCGCCCATCGTACCCAGCCTGGCGCGCAAATTCCGGTCCTGGCAGATGCGGCGGCGCGCAGCAGCACGAATCCCAGGCCCGCGTAGAGCGACGCTGCGAACAGGTGAAGTAGAATCGGTGCCACTTGAAGTTTCCGCGATGCCAGCGTGACGGTTGGGGGAAGTCGAAAGGCCTTTTTCTCGAGCTGATCGCATCGTCGCGGATTATACGCAGCCCCTTGGCGCGAGCCCTTGCACCCCCGTTTTTTTCCAGTGGTTTTCGTCTCCCCGGATCACCCAGCGCCATGCTCGATGTCCTTACCCATCGCCTATCTGGCGTCATCAAGACGCTTCGAGGCCAGTCCCGGCTGACCGAGGCCAACGTCCAGGATGCCCTGCGGGAGGTGCGCAAGGCGCTGCTGGAGGCCGATGTTGCATTTCCGGTGGTGCGCGAGTTCATTGCGCGGGTTAAGGAAAAAGCTCTGGGCCAGGAAGTGGTGGGCAGCCTGACCCCCGGTCAGGCGCTAGTGGGCGTGGTGTTCGAGGAGATCAAGGCCCTCATGGGCGGGGAGTCCGCCGGCCTGAACCTTGCCACTGTTCCCCCCGCAGTGGTCCTGATGGCGGGCTTGCAGGGCTCGGGCAAGACCACCACCGCAGGCAAGCTTGCGCTCCTGCTGCGCGGGCAGAAAAAAAAGGTGCTGCTGGCCTCCTGTGACGTCTATCGCCCGGCCGCCATTGACCAGTTGCGCACCCTGGCCAGCCAGGCAGAGTGCGATTTCTTCCCGGCCACCCCGGATCAGAAACCGGTGGACATCGCGCTTGCCGCCCAGCAATGGGCCAGGAGCCACTACCACGACGTGCTGATCGTCGACACGGCGGGACGCCTTGCCATCGACGAGGCGCTGATGCGGGAGATACGCGAGCTCCACGCCTCGCTCTCGCCGGCCGAAACCCTGTTCGTGGTGGATGCCATGCAGGGCCAGGATGCGGTCAATACGGCGAAGGCTTTTTCCGAGGCGCTGCCCCTTACGGGGGTGGTCCTGACCAAGCTCGACGGTGACTCCCGCGGAGGGGCGGCGCTTTCGGTGCGCCATGTGACGGGAGCCCCCGTCAAGTTCGCGGGGGTGAGCGAGAAACTCTCCGGCCTGGAGCCTTTCCGCCCCGAGCGCATGGCCTCGCGCATCCTCGGCATGGGCGACGTGCTGTCGCTCATCGAGGACGTGCGCCGCGAAGTGGACGTTCGCGAGGCCGAGAAGCTCGCGCGCAAGGTTCAGGCGGGCGGCGGCTTCGACCTGGAAGACTTCCGCGCTCAGCTCCAGCAGATGAAGAAGCTCGGCGGCGTGGAAGCGCTCATGGACAAGCTCCCCGCGCAGCTTGCGCAGGCAGCGCAGGCAGGTCAGGCCAAGCTCGGTGACCGCAAGATCGCCCGTACCGTGGGCATCATCGATTCCATGACGCCTCTTGAGCGGCGCAAGCCCGACCTCATCAAGGCCTCGCGCAAGCGGCGCATCGCCAGCGGCGCGGGCGTGCAGGTCCAGGAGGTGAACCGCCTCCTGAAGGAGTTCGAGCAGGTGCAGAGGATCGCCAAGATGATGAAGGGCGGCGGCATGCACAAGCTGATGCGCGGCATGCGCGGCATGTTGCCGGGCATGCACTGACCGTTGCGGCGCGGGG
>DAIPHN010000081.1:0-14235 GCA_036771335.1 Burkholderiales bacterium | reverse complement strand
TGCTGTCGCCCGCGGTCGTGGGCAACTTCTGGGCGTTTCTCTACCAGCCGCAGATCGGCCTGTTCAACTACATCGTCTCCTTCTTCACCGGCCTGGAACCCTCGTCCTTCGAGATGATCGGCTCGGTGAAGCTGGCCCCCTGGGCGATCGTGCTGGTGGACACCTGGATGTGGACGCCCTACGTGATGCTGATCTGCCTGGCGGGCCTTCGCTCCATCCCCGATTACATCTACGAGGCGGCCGAGGTAGACCGCGCCTCCCGCTGGCGCCAGTTCTGGACCATCACGCTGCCCATGGCACTGCCCTTCATCATGCTGGCGGTGCTGTTCCGCGGCATCGAGAACTTCAAGATGTTCGACCTCGTGAACCTGCTCACCAACGGCGGCCCCGGCTCCACCACCGAGGTGGCCTCCATCACGCTCAAGCGCGAGGCCTTCGAGAAGTGGCGCACTGGCTATTCCTCGGCCTTCGCCATCATCCTGTTCGTGACGGTGTGCGGCCTGGCCAACATCTACGTGAAGGCGCTCAACCGGGTGAAGAACCGATGAGCCGCGGCATCTCGCACGCCCACTCCATCGTCGAGCCGGGGCCGTTGTCGCGCCGCATCGCCTCGGCTGTGGTGGTGCTGTACGCAGTGGTCACCATGGTGCCCCTGGTGTGGATCTTCCTCACCTCCATCAAGACGCCGCCCGACTCCATCAGCTACCCGCCCAAGGTGGTGTTCCAGCCCTCTCTCGAGGGCTACTGCAACCTCTTTACCACCCGGTCGCGCCAGACCCAGGAGTACATCGACACCCTGCCGCCTCCCTCGGGAATTTGCGAGCGCATCACGCGCGAACGCAACATGGTGGTGGTGGGCCCCTCAAACTACGCGCCGCGGTTCGTCAACTCGCTGGTGATCGCCTTCGGCTCCACGGCCCTTTCCATC
Organism: Burkholderiales bacterium; assembly: GCA_036771335.1. Classification (GTDB taxonomy): domain Bacteria; phylum Pseudomonadota; class Gammaproteobacteria; order Burkholderiales. The sequence continues at coordinate 13,307 of DAIPHN010000081.1, read as the reverse complement.
CTGCTGGGCACCACCGCCGCCTACGCCTTCTCGCGCTTCAAGGTGCCGCTGCGCGACGACCTGATGGACTTCATCCTGTCCTCCCGGATGATGCCGCCCATCGCCGTGGCCATCCCAATCTTCCTCATGTATCGCGAGCTCGGCCTGTCCGACACACGCCTGGGTATGATCCTGCTGTATACGGCCGTGAACGTGTCGCTGGCGGTCTGGCTGCTCAAGGGTTTCATCGACGAGATTCCGCGCGAATACGAGGAAGCCGCCATGGTTGACGGCTACACGCGGCTGCAGGCCTTCTTCAGGGTGGTGCTGCCCCAGGCGACCACCGGCATCGTGGCCACCGCCATCTTCTGCCTGATCTTCGCCTGGAACGAGTACGCCTTCGCGGTGCTGCTCACCTCCGGCGAGGCCCAGACCGCGCCGCCCTTCATCCCCACAATCATCGGCGAGGGCGGCCAGGACTGGCCGGCGGTGGCGGCGGGCACCACGCTGTTCCTGGTGCCCATCCTGGTGTTCACCGTGCTGCTGCGCAAGCAACTGCTGCGCGGCATCACCTTCGGCGCGGTGCGCAAGTGAGCGGCGAGCGCCGCCTCGCCTGGCCGCGCTGGCTGCGTCGCGGCCCCATGGAGGCCGTGGCCACCGCGCGCATCGCCGCCGGTGTGTTCATGCTGCTGCAGCCCTTCGCGCTGTGGCTGTATACCTGGTCCTTCGTCACGACGCTCGCGGGTACGGCCATGTTCGTGGTGGTGTCCAAGTTTCCCGATTGAGCCTCTGAGCCATGCCCGTGATCCGCGCCCACGAGCTGCGCAAGTCCTCCGGCGCCTTCACGGCCGTGCACGACTCCACCTTCACCGTGCACAACGGCCAGTTCTTCTGCCTGCTGGGCCCTTCCGGCTGCGGCAAGACCACCACGCTGCGCATGATCGCCGGCCTGGAGCTGCCCACCTCGGGCAGCATCCTGCTGGGCGGCGAGGACGTCACCTTCAAGCAGGCCTCGGCGCGCGACATCGCCTTTGTCTTCCAGCTGTTCGCGCTCTACCCGCACATGAACGTGCGCGCCAACATCTCTTACCCCCTGCGCTCCCAGGGCATGGCGGGCGCCGAGGTTACACGGCGCGTGGAGGAAGCGGCGCGCACCCTGCGCATCGCCCACCTGCTGGACAAGCCCGTGTCGGGGCTCTCCAGCGGCGACCGCCAGCGCGTGGCCCTGGGCCGGGCCATCGTGCGCGAACCGCTCGCCTTCCTCATGGACGAGCCCCTGGGCGCCCTGGACGCGGAGTTCCGCGAGCTCATGTGCGGCGAGCTGCGCGGGCTGCACGACCGTCTTGGCGCCACCACGGTGTACGTCACCCACGACCAGCTCGAGGCCATGTCCATGGCCGACGTCATCGCGGTGATGAACCAGGGCGTCGTCGAACAGCTCGGCCCGCCGCAGGAAATCTACGACCGCCCGGCCAGTCTGTTCGTGGCCGATTTCATCGGCTCGCCGTCCATGAACCTGCTGCCCTTCCGGGGCCGGGTGGCGCGCGGCGCGCGCTCGGTACAGCTTGAAAACACCGAGGTCGCGGTGCCGGAGCTGCACGAGGACGGCGCCGAGGGCGAGCTGGTGCTCGGGGTGCGGCCCGAGCACGTGCGTTTCGACGACGCCTCCGGGCTGCGCGCCACGGTTGTGGAGACCGAATACCTCGGCACCACCCAGATCGCGACCCTGGCCACGGCGGGCGGCGCGAGCCTCAAGGCGCGCCTGCCCTCTTCGCTGCCGTTGCGCGCGGGCGAGCACGTGGGCGTTGCCTTCCGCGGCGAGCGCCTGTCGCTGTTCGAGCGTGCCTCGGGCCGGGCGCTGCGCACCAGCCTTCACGATCAGGGGGAAGCCCGTGGCTGAGGTGCGCTTTAGCGGTGTATCCAAGCGCTTCGGCGACTCCCAGGCGGTGAGCGGGCTCGACCTGTACGCGGGCGACGGCGAGTTCACGGTGTTGCTTGGCCCAACCGGGGCCGGCAAGACCACCACCCTGCGGCTGGTGGCGGGGCTGGAGAAACCCGACACGGGCAGCATCCACATCGGCGGGCGCGACGTCACCACCGCCGCTCCGGCGCCGCGCGACGTGTCCTTCGTGTTCCAGCAGTACTCCCTGTACCCCCACCTGAGCGTGTACGACAACCTCGCCTTCCCGCTGCGCGCGCCCGCCCGACGGATGCCCGAGGCGCAGATACGCGCCCGCGTGGAACAGGTGGCCGAGCTGCTGCGCATCGGCGACAAGCTCGCCAACCGCGCCACCCAGCTCTCCGGCGGTCAGATGCAGCGCGTGGCCATCGGCCGCGCTCTGGTGAGGCGGCCCAACGTCTACCTGATGGACGAGCCGCTGTCCTCGCTCGACGCCAAGCTGCGCGCCGAGCTGCGCGTGGAGCTCAAGCGCATCCAGCGCGACACCGGCGCCACGCTGCTGTACGTCACCCACGACCAGGCCGAGGCGCTCACCATGGCCACGCGCATCGGCGTGCTCGACCGCGGCCGCCTCGTGCAGTCGGGCGCGCCCCGCGAAATCTACGAAGACCCCGTGAACACCTATGTGGCCACGCGCCTGGGCAGCCCGGGCATCAACCTCGTGCCCCGCAGCCTGTTCCCGGGCGTCGCCGCACCAGCCGCCACGGTCACCATCGGCGTGCGCACCGAGCACCTGCGGGTGCGGCGCGAACCCGCCGGCAGCGGGCGCGTGGCGCGTATCGAGCACCTGGGCGACCAGAACCACCTGCACGTGACCGTTGCCGATGCTACGGTGGTGGTGCTGGCCGACCCTGACACGCCGCTGGCAGTGGGCGACAGCGTCGCGCTGCAGCTGGAATCCCCGCTGTTCTTCGGCGCCGACGGCAACCGGCTGCGCCACTGACCCATTGGCTCTCGTTATGGACGAACCCGCTCTCCGCTATCTGATCCACTCGGTCGCCTCGGCGGTCATCGCCCACGCCGAACAGCTCACCGCCCTCGACCAGGCCATTGGCGACGGCGACCACGGCATCAACATGAAGCGCGGCTTCGAGGCCGTGCTCGCCGACCTCGACCGGCTCGCAGCGAGCCCCCTGCCCGCCGCTCTCAAGACCGCCGGCACCGTGCTGGTGATGAAGGTGGGCGGCGCCTCGGGACCGCTGTACGGCACGCTGTTCATGACTCTGGGCAAGGAGCTGCCGGAGTCCCCTCGCCACGCCGACGTGGTGCGCGCCTTTGGCGCGGCCATCGAGGCGGTCAAGAAGCTGGGCAAGTCCGACGCCGGACAGAAGACGCTGCTGGACGTGCTGTTGCCCGTGCACGCCGAACTCGCAGCCGGCACCGAAGGCCTGGTCAACCGCCTGCCCGAGCGGGCCGCGCAGGCGGCCGAAGCGACGGTGCCCATGAAGGCCATCCGCGGCCGCGCCTCGTTCCTGGGCGAGCGCTCCATCGGCCACATGGATCCCGGCGCGCGCTCGGCCGCCTTGATGGTCGCGGCGCTGTGCGCCGCGTTGCCGCCGGAGGCCGCGCCATGAGCAACGTGGGTATCGTGATCGTGTCCCACTCGCCCAAGGTGGCCGAGGGCGCCGCCGACATGGTGCGGCAGATGGTGGGGGACTCGGTGCCGCTGGCCTGGACCGGCGGCAACCCCGACGGCGACCTGGGCACCGACGTGGCGCGCATCCTAGACGCCATCGACCGGGCCTGGTCCGAGGCCGGCGTGGCCATCCTGGTGGACCTGGGCGGCGCCGAAACCAACAGCGAAATGGCCATCGAGATGCTCCACGAGGTGCGGCGCGACCGGGTGGTGGTGTGCGAAGCGCCGGTGGTGGAGGGTGCGGTGATCGCCGCCACCGAGGCCTCCGGCGGATCGCCGCTCGCCGAAGTCAAGCGCGTAGCCGAGGAACTTTCTCCCGCCTGACCGGGCAGGATGCTGCCCGACGCAATCGAACCAATGCCAGAAAACGGAATCGCCGATGAACGACACATCCCTCGCCGGTTCGGCGCTGCTCACCAACGAAGTGGGTCTGCACGCGCGGCCCTCCGTCAAGCTCACCCAGCTCGCGAAGAAATTCGCCGCGCGGGTGGAATTCGCCCTAGACCCGGCCGGCCCGTGGTTCGACGCCAAGAGCCCGGTGCAGGTGATGCGGGCCAAGGCGCCGCGCGGCGCGACGCTGCACTTCCGCTGCGCGGGCGAGGCCGCCGCCGAAGCCCTGGAAGCCATGCTGGCGCTGGTGCAACGGCGCTTCGACGAGCAGGACGCCGAGGGCGCGCCCGTTCATGACCGAGCTTCGTCTTGAAGGCCGCTGCGCCGCCCCGGGCATGGCCCTGGGCGAGCTGGTGCGGCTGACCGGCCCGGCCGCCGCGCGCATCGCCTCGGAGGACCCGGCGCGGGAGGCGCAGGCCCTGCGGGCCGCCATCTCCGCGGCCCTGGCAGACCTGGCTGCGCTGCTGGCCCGCGCCGATGCGGAGGGCGGAGCCATCCTCGAATTCCAGGTGGCCATGCTCGAGGACGACCTGCTGTCCGCGCCGGCCCTGGGCGCCATCGCGGCCGGACGGCCCGCCCACGAGGCCTGGCGCGAGGCGCTCGATGCCGAGGCTGCCGGTTATGAGAGCGCAGAGGACGAATACTTCCGCGCCCGCGCCGCCGACCTGCGCGACATCCGCGACCGGGTGCTGGGGCACCTGTCCGGGTACGCCGGAGCCGTGGCGGTGCCGGCCGGCGCCATCCTGGCGGGCGAGGACCTGGCGCCCTCGGCCTTCCTGTCCATCGACTGGTCGCGGGGCGGCGCGCTTGTCCTCATGGCCGGCAGCCCCACCAGCCACGTAGCCATGCTGGCGCGCTCGCGCGGCGTGCCCGCGGTGGTGGGCCTGGGGCCCGGGCTCGCCGAGGCGAGCGGCGAGGCGCTGGTGGATGCCTCCCGCGGCGTGGTGGTGGTGCGGCCCGGCGCCGAGCCCCGCCGCGCCTTCGAGCAGGCGGCCCGCGCCCAGCGAGACGCCGACGGCCGCGCCGCCGCCGCCGCCAGCGCCCCGGCCGCCACCGCCGACGGCACGCCCGTGCGCGTGCTGCTCAACGTGGCCGATCCCGCCGAGCTCGACGGCCTCGACCCGGTGCTGTGCGACGGCATCGGCCTGGTGCGCACCGAACTGCTGTTTCACGCCGGCACCGGGCTACCCGACGAGGACACCCAGTACCGCGCCTACCGGCGCATCCTCGAATGGGCGGCCGGCCGGCCCGTCACGGTGCGCACCCTCGACGCGGGCGGCGACAAGCCCATCGACGGACTTACGTTAGAGGCCGAGACCAACCCCTTCCTGGGAGTACGCGGGCTGCGGCTGTGCTTTCAGCGCCCCGAAGTGTTCATGACCCAGTTGCGCGCCCTGGCCCGCGCCGCTGCCCACGGAGAGCTGAAGGTGATGCTGCCCATGGTGACGCTGCCCCGCGAGCTCTCCCAGGCGCGGGCGCTGCTGGGCGAGGCGGTGGCAGCGCTGCGCGCCGCAGGGGTGGCGGCGCGCATGCCGGCCCTGGGCATCATGGTGGAAGTGCCCGCCTGCGCGGTGGCGGCCGACCTGTTCGACGCCGACTTCTATTCCATCGGCTCCAACGATCTGGCGCAGTACGTGGCCGCCGCCGGGCGCGACGTGCCGGCGCTGGCCGATCTGGCAGACCCGGTGCAGCCGGCCATGCTGCGGCTGATCACCAGCGTGGTGGCGGCGGCGCGGGCGCGCGGCGTGGAGGTGAGCCTGTGCGGTGATGCGGGCGGCGAGCCGGCGGCCATCCCGCGGCTTCTCGATGCGGGCCTGCGCACCCTGTCCATGGCACCCGCGCTGGTAGGTCGCGCCAAGCTCGCCATCACCGCCTGCGATCTTCGCGGTGGCCCCGCGAGCGCGTGACGGGCCAAGCGCCATGGCGGCCATGAAGCCCGAAGGCGAGCACGGCACGGCGGTGGCGGCGTACAAGGGCGTGCTCAAGCGCGTGGTGGACAACCGGCCCTCGGGCACCCGCCACCGCCTCGCGCTGGCACTCGGCAAGAACCGCTCCTTCATCTCCCAGATCACCAACCCGGTGTACGCCGTGCCCATTCCGGCCCAGCACCTGGACGCCATCTTCGCGGTGTGCCACTTCACCCCGGCGGAGCGCAGCGAGTTCCTGGCCGCGTACCTGGCGGCACACCCGCGGCACCTCGACCTGGTGCGGCGACCCGCCGGCACCCGGGCCCTCACCGTGATGCTGCCCGACCTGGGCGACGCCCGCCAAAACCGGCTGCTGGACGAGGCGATCCTCGAAACGGCACGCCGTCTGGCGCGGCTTGCCGAGGAGCTCTGAAACCGCTGCGCCCCACTGGAGACCATCCATGAAGAAGCTCATCAACTCGCCCGACACCATCCTGGCCGAGAGCCTCGACGGCTTCGCCGCCGCCCATGCCGACATCCTGGTGCTGGCCGAGGAGCGCAAGTTCGTGCGCCGCCGCGCACCCGTGGCGGGCAAGGTGGCGCTGATCTCCGGCGGCGGCTCGGGCCACGAGCCGCTGCACGCCGGCTTTGTGGGGCACGGCATGCTCGACGCCGCCTGCCCAGGTCAGGTATTCACTTCGCCCACGCCCGACCAGATGATGGCCGCGGCCGAGGCAGTGAACACGGGCGCGGGCTGCCTGTTTATTGTCAAGAACTATGAAGGGGACGTGATGAACTTCCAGATGGCCGCGGAGATGGCCAGCCAGGAGATCGCCACGGTCGTCACAGACGACGACGTGGCGGTGGAGAAGTCCACCTGGTCCACCGGCCGCCGCGGCGTGGCCGGCACGCTGGTGGTGGAGAAGATCGTGGGCGCAGCAGCCGAGCGGGGCGACGGGCTCGCCCAGCTCAAGGCGCTGGGCGATACGGTCAACGGGCGCACGCGCTCCATGGGCGTGGCCCTTACCTCCTGCACGGTGCCGGCGGCCGGCACGCCCACCTTCACCCTGGCCGAGGACGAAATGGAGATGGGCGTGGGCATCCACGGCGAGCCCGGGCGGCGGCGCGTGAAGCTCGCCACCGCCGACGCCATTGCCGACGAGATGACCGGCGCGATCCTGGCCGACCTGGCGCCAGCGCGCGGCAGCGAGGTGCTGCTGCTGGTCAACGGCTTCGGCGGCACGCCCGCCATGGAGCTGTACGTGATGGTGAACGCGGCGCGCCGCATCCTCGAGGGCCGCGGCCTGAAGGTGGCGCGCTTCCTCACCGGCTCGCTGGTCACCTCGCTGGAGATGGCCGGTTGCTCCATCACCGTGACCACCCTCGATCCGGCGCTTGCGGCCCTGTGGGACGCGCCGGTGCGCACGGCGGCGCTGCGCTGGGGGATGTAGGCGAGGCCGCCCGCCGCCGGGGGTGCGGCGGGCGTGAGGCGGAGCCGCGTCGTCAGGCCAACTGGCGGGCCGCCGCCGCCCTTTCGGCCACAGGCGCCTTGTGGAAGGCGCCGTCTTTCATGATGGCCAGCAGCCTCGATGCGTCCTGGAGAATTGCCACGTTGGCGAGCGGATTGCCATCCACCAGCAGCAGGTCTGCCAGATAGCCGGGCTTCACCTGGCCGAGCTCGCTGCCCATCATCATGATCTCCCCGCCCAGGCGGGTGGCGCTGGCGATGGCGTCCATGGGCGAGAAGCCCAGCAGGTTCACGAAGTGCTCGATGTCGCGGGCGTTGGTGCCGATGGGGTTCCACGCGAAACCGTAGTCGCCGCCGGGCAGGATGCGCACGCCCAGCGTCCTGAGGCGCTTCATGTTGGCGATGCCGGTCTCCAGCTCGCGGCGCACGCCCATGCTCTCGGCCGCCTCGGTGGTGATGCCCCACTTCGCCGCCTCGTTGAGGGTGGTGTAGTTGATGCCCAGGGTGGGCGCCACGAAGCACCAGTCGCGCGCCGCCTCGAGAGCCGCGCAGGCCTCGTCGTCCACCAGCGTCGCGTGGTAGATCACCTGCACGCCGTGCTTCAGGCACAGCTTCACCGAGCGGGCGCTGCGGGCGTGGGCGGCCACGCGCTTGCCGTGCATCTGCGCCACCTCGCACACCGCGGCGATCTCGGCCTCGGTCATCACCGTCTGGTGGGCGCGGGCGTGGGGTACGAACTCGTCGCCCGAGGGGTTGATCTTAAGGGTGTCCACGCCCTCGCGCACCATCTCGCGGGCGGTCTTGCGGAATTCGTCGGCGCCGTCACAGACGATGGCGAAGGTCTCGCGGTGCATGTGGCGCAGGCGCACGTCGCCCAACCCGGCGGTGGTGGCCAGCTCCGGGCTGGCGGCGCGGGTGCGCGGGCCGGGAAACTCGCCAGCGTCGATGGCGTTGCGCAGCACCACGTCCAGCCGCGCCTTGGCGGCAGCGGCGCTGTTGCAGGCGGTGAAGCCCTGGTCGAGCATCTTGCGGGCATTGCGCACGGTACGCAGGATGTGCTCCTCCGGAGGCACGAAGCCCAGGCTTTCAAGATCGGCCGTGTCGAGGAAACTCAGGTGGGAGTGCGCCTCCACCAGCCCGGGCATCAGGGTGGCGCCGCCGCCGTCCACCACCGTGGCGCCATCGGCTGCCACGGGCGTGGCGGCCGGCGCCACGGTCTTGATGCGGTTGCCCTCCACCAGCACCAAGCCGGCGAAGGGCGGCGCGCCGCTGCCGTCGAGCACCTGGACATCGCGAAACAGCGTTCTTGCAGCCATGGTCTTCCTCCGTGCTGGGTGGTAGCGCCGCGCCCGGAAGCAGCGCAGTGGTGGGAACGGCATGCTACCGAAAGCCGGCCCGGGGCTCACGCTGCGGCGCGCAGTAAACTCGGCGCCATGGCCCGGGAACAAGGCTGTGACAGGAAAAATGGAGGCAGGCCGTGCGCATCGCCATCATCGGCGCGGGAGGGGTAGGGGGGTACTTCGGCGGGCGGCTCGCCAATGCGGGGGAAAACGTGGTGTTCATTGCCCGCGGCGAGCACCTGGCCGCGCTGCGACGCGAGGGCCTGCGGGTCGGGTCGGCCAATGGCGATCTGGCTCTGGCGGTAGAGGCCACCGACGACCCGGCCACGGCGGGCCCCGCCGACGTGGTGATGATCGCTACCAAACTCTGGTCCACCGACGAGGCCATCGCCACGGCGCGGGCGCTGCTGGGCCCGGCAGGCTGCGTGGTGTCCTTCCAGAACGGCATCGAGGCCGAGGACCGACTGGCGGAAGTCTTCGGCGCCGAACGGGTCCTGGGCGGCGTGGCCAACATCGCCGCGGCCATCGAAGCGCCCGGTGTGATCCGGCACACCGGCACCATGGCCGTGCTGCAATTCGGCGAGCTGGATAACACCCGCTCGCCGCGGGTGCTGGCGCTGCTGGAGGCCTGCCGGCGCGCCGGCATTGAGGCGCGCATCCCCGACGACATCCACAAGGCTATCTGGGAGAAATTCGTGTTCCTGGCCTCGCTCTCGGGCATGACGGCGCTGGTGCGCCTGCCGCTGGGCCCCATCCGCCAGGACCCCGACACCCGCGCGCTGTTCCGCCAGCTCGCCGCCGAGGTGGTGGCGGTGGGAGCGGCTCGCGGCGTGGCGCTCGACGAGTCCACAGTGGACATGATGATGAAGCGCCTGGACGCCCTCCCGGCCGAAATGCACGCCTCCATGCTGGGCGACCTGCGGCGCGGCCTGCGGCTGGAACTGCCGTGGCTGTCGGGCGCAGTGGCGCGCGAGGGCGATTGCCTGGGCGTGGCCACACCCGGCCACCGCTTCGTGTACGTGGCGCTCAAGCTGCACATGGACGGCCGCTATCGCGCCGCCTGAGGCGGCGGGGCGCGGCGCTCGCGCCCTGGCCGCAGCGCTGCTGCCCTTCCTGACGCTGAGCCTGGTGGACGGTATCTACAAGGGGAGACTGTACGCGCTGTCGCCGCTCGCGTTCTGGGCGGCCGACGCGACCAAGTTCGTTGTCGTTCCAGCCCTGTCGCTGTGGCTTCTGGCGCGCCTTGGCCGGATCGGGCCGGCAAGCTACGGGCTCGCCCTGCCAGTCCGGCAAGCGCCGGAAACGCTGGCGGCCGAGACCCTGGGGGCGTGCGTGCTGCTGTGGGCTTGCTATTCCCTCGCACAGGCCTTGGCCGGCCTGTTGCTGCCCGGGCCGCCGCCCTGGGCATTCAGCTACGAAGACGCGCTACCCTGGGCCGGTCCGGGGCGCGCGGCCGGCACGCTGTACTTCGCGGCCACCGCGGCGCTTGCCGAGGAGGTCATGTTGCGCGGCGTGCTGCGTGCCTGGGTTGAACGCGTGGTGGCGCCGGCACGCGCGGCCGGGGTGTTCATGGGCCTGAGCGCGTCGCTGTTCGCCGTGCTGCACTGGGAATCCGGGGCCGCCGAGTTGCTGGCCACCGCCGTCTACGGACTCACCGCCGCGTGGCTGTACCTTCGTCGGGGCAGCCTCTGGCCGCTCGTGGCTTCCCACTTTCTCATCGATCTCGTCGCTTTCCGCTAGGAGCCGTTCATGTCCTTCGCACCGCCCGCCATCCGTTCGCTGCGCGCCCGTCCTTTGCTGGTGCCCTTTCGCATCCCGCCGGCATCGGCCTCGGGCGCCATGCCCACCGCACCCATGGTGGTGCTCGACCTTGAAACCGAGCAGGGCGTCACCGGCCACGCCTATCTGTTCGCCTTCACGCCCGCGGCGCTGCGGCCGCTGGTGGCCATGATCGAGGCCCTCGGCGAAATGGTGCGCGGCGAGCCGCTGGCCCCCGCCGATCTGGACGCCCGTCTGCGTCGCCGCTTCACGCTGCTGGACACGCCAGGCATCCTGGGCCTCGCCCTTGCCGGGCTGGACATGGCGGCCTGGGACGCACTGGCGCGGGCCTCCAGCGTGCCGCTGGCAGCGCTGCTGGGCGGCAGCCCGCGGCCGATTCGCGCCTACAACAGCTGCGGCCTGTGGATCGGCGATCCCGCCAGGCTCGCCGACGAGGCCGAGCGGCTCGCCGCCGAAGGCGGCTTTTCGGCCGTGAAAGTGCGCGTGGGGCGGCCGGAGTTCGCCCAGGACCTGGCGGCGGTACGAGCGGTCATGAAGCGCGTGGGCGGGCGCATCACGGTGATGTGCGACTTCAACCAAAGCCTCAGCTGGAACGAAGCGATCCGCCGCGGCCGCGCGCTCGACGACGAGGGGCTGCACTGGATCGAGGAACCCGTGAAGCACGACGACTACGCCGGCTGCGCGCGGGTGGCCGAGGCGCTGCGCACGCCCGTGCAGATCGGCGAGAATCTGCTCGGGCCGGCCGACCTTCGCAAGGCTCTGGAGGCCCGCGCCATGGACTTCGTGATGCCGGACGTGCAGCGCATCGGCGGCGTCACCGGCTGGATGCGCGCCGCCGCCCTCGCCCACGCTCACGGCATGGAGATGTCCAGCCACCTGTTCCCGGAAATCAGCGCGCACCTGCTGGCGGTGACGCCCACTTGTCACTGGCTGGAGTACATGGACTGGGCAACGCCGATCCTGCGCGAACCGCCAGCGCTCCAGGAGGGATGCCTGCAAACGCCCGTGCGTCCCGGGTCAGGAGTTGAATGGGACGAAGATGCGCTGCGCCGTTTTGCAGCCTGAGCCACCCTGGCTGTTGCGTCGCACCACGAGTTCCTTTTGACGCACGGATTTTGTGCGGCATAGACTGTGGCTCCGCACAGCCTCAAGCCACGAGCAGCAGGCGATGCGGCGCGACAGCACGTCGAATCTGCCGCACCCGGGCACAGACCCGGCGGCATCGGGTCCCATCAGGCGTGCGGCTCGTGTCTCTTGCAGGGCGCGTCCTTCTCAGCGCTCCATGACCGGCGTTCGCCGGCGCTCATTCCAGGGCCGCGCCGCCGGGTCCGGCGGACCGAGTCCCACGCACAGGGAGGAGTTCGATGCAGTCGATCCGTTACATCGTCCACGCAACCGTCGCGATGATCTTCGCGGGCCTGTTCGCAAGCGCGCATTCGGCAGATACCCGCGCCGGCAATTGCGAGGACGCCAAGAAACAGATGGAGTTCTTCTGCGACCCCAATTCCACCGACATGATGTCCCAGTTCACGGCATGTACCAACGCCAAGAAGAACATGGCAGCGGCCTGCGACGGAAAAGTCGAGGAAGACAAGCCTTACGCCTTCGACGACAAGAAGAAGTAGCCGTCTGGCAGTGCGCGCGGCCCGGCAAGGGCTGCGTGGCGGCGTCCGGCGGGGTGTTTGCCAGGCGCTGCCTTGTGTCCGGAAGCACCAGTTGTCCCGGTTGTTTGAATCCTACCCCCAGATGGAAGGAGTACCGCAATGCAAAGACACATCGGCGTTCACATGAGCGACGAGGAGATGAAGACCGTTGAGGCTGCGGACGAGGTCGCATTCCGCTCGCCTGTGCCCACCCAGATGGTCTCCAACGGCGAATACAACCCCTTGCCCCAGACCGAACAGCAGCGCCAGGTCGAGGGCCTGATCAAGGAAATGGCCGACGTCCAGGCAAAGCGGCACGGCATGGACCGCCGCACCTTCCTCGCCACCAGCGCCGGCATGGCCACGGCCTTCGCGGCCATGAACAAGGTGTTCGGCCCGGTGTTCGACGTGAGCGATGCCGAGGCCCACGACATGGAGATGTCGGCCTATCGCGCTGGCCAACTCGCCAACCAGTTCATCTTCGACGACCAGACCCACTTCATCCGCGACGACTTCAAGCAGGAGGGGTTGGTGGGCCTCACCAAGTGGGCTGTGGGAACCAAGGTCAACCCGCGCATCAATGAAGCGCCCATGACCCTGGCCCGCTACAAGATGGACAACTACCTGAAGGAGATCTTCCTCGACCCCGACACCATGGTGTCGCTGCTGTCGGGCGCGCCCTGCTACGACCCCTCCTGGTGGCTGAGCTCCAACGACGCCATCCAGAACGCCTGCCGAGCCGTGAACAAGCTCGCCGGCGGCACGCGCATGGTGGGCGATTCGGTGATCACGCCGAAGTATCCCAACTGGATGGACGAGGTGGACCGCGCCATCGACCAGCTTAAGCCTGTTTCCTGGAAGTCCTACACCATCGGCGACCCCTTCGGTCCGTCCAAGTACGCCTGGCGGCTCGACGATGAGAAGCTGATGTATCCGTTCTACGAGAAGGCCGTGAAGTCGGGCATCAACACCATCTGCATCCACAAGGGCCTGATGCCGCGTGACTACGAAAAGGCGTTCGCCGGCACGTGGGAAAGCGCCACCGTGAACGACCTGGGCAAGGCCGCCAAGGACTGGCCGCAGATGAACTTCGTCATCTACCACGCCGCCATGCGGCCGTGGCTGGCGGACGCGCCCGACAAGGAAATGGCCCAGTTCGAGAAGGACGGCTACATCCAGTGGGCCACCGACCTCGCCCGCATCCC
>DAIPHN010000080.1:0-14248 GCA_036771335.1 Burkholderiales bacterium | reverse complement strand
GCCCATGTTCGGGAACGTCGCGTCCATGCCGGCAGTGCCGGTGAGGAAGGTGGTGTAGAGGAAGAAGTAGCCCGTGCCCACCAGGAACACCGCCACCACGAAATAGGCGATGGGCGAGCGGAAGTAGGTGAGGAGTTCCTTGCGGTACAGGGCGAGCAGCGCGCGCACGTCGAGCTCCTCAGGCGGCCGCAGCGCGCTCGGCGGCGCCGTGGGCATCGAGGGTGGTGTCGCCCACGTAGCGCAGGAACACGTTCTCGAGGGTGGGCTGCAGGCGCTCCAGGCGCTGCAACTCGAAGCGCGCCGCCACCGCCCGCGCGATGCGCGCCTCCACACCGCTGTCGGCGCGTACCAGGCACTCGGCGCGCAGCAGCAGCGCGCCATCGCCCCCGGTGCCCTGCAGCGACACGCCTTCCACGCCGTCCACCTCGGCCAGCGCCTGGCGCAAGTCTTCCGCGGCCGCGCCCGCCACCAGCAGGTGCACCCGGTTGCTCTCTTCGGCCTTGCTGCGCAGGCCCTCGGGCGTGTCGATGGCGAGCAGGCGGCCCTGGCTGATGATGGCCACGCGCCGGCAAATCATGGTGACCTCCGGGAGGATGTGCGTAGAAAGCAGCACAGCATGGCGCTCACCCGCGGCGCGGATCACCTCGCGGGTTTCCTGAATCTGCCCCGGATCGAGGCCGGCGGTGGGCTCATCGAGGAGCAACACATCCGGGTCGCCCAGCAGCGCCTGGGCCAGCCCCACGCGCTGGCGGTACCCCTTGGAGAGCTTGTAGATCTCGCGGCGCATGACGGCCTCGAGACGGCAGGCGGCGGCCACGCGATCGAGTTCGGCATTTACCTGGCCACGCGGCACGCCCTTCACGTCGGCCACGAAGCGCAGGTACGAGCCCACCTCCAGCACGTCGTAGAGCGGCGGAGTCTCCGGCAGGTAGCCCAGGTGCCGCGCGGCTTCAGCCTGATGGAGCGCCATGTCGTGTCCGGCCACCAGGATGCGCCCGCTGCTGGCCGTGGTGTAGCCGGCGATCATGCGCATGGTGGTGGTCTTGCCGGCGCCGTTGGGGCCGAGGAAACCCACGATCTCGCCGGCGTCCACCGTGAAGGACACGTCCTGCACGATGGTGCGCGAACCGTATCGCTTGGAGACCGACTCCAGGGAGATGGCGGCAGGCAAGGGAGGAATCGGCGGAAACGGGGGCTGAGAGAAGGGACTGCGGTCGCGATCTTCTGGCGATCCGCGGGAACCCAGATGAAAGAAAGCGCGCTGCGTTGCCAATGATCTGTCACCAAGGCCGAAAGGAAAAGGCCCCCTTGCGGGGGCCTTGGAGTACAGCGAGCCGCGTACGCCTTACTTGTACCAACGATTGCCCTTGGCGGCGAACTGATCCTGATCGTGCGCCATGAAGATCTCGGTGCCTTCCAGGTCGCGGATCATCTTCAGGCGGGTGACGGAGTCAGTGTAGTCCTTCACTGAGTAGTTCAGGCCGGCCGGGTAACCGTCGAGGTTCTCCTTCATCCAGACGGCATCTTGAGTAATGACGATGGTGCCGGAGTTCTTCGTCTTCACCTTCATGGACTGGTGGCCCAGGGTGTGACCAGGGGTGCTCAGGATCATCACGGAGCCATCCCCGAACAAGTCGTAATCGCCGTTGAGTTCGAAGAAGTTGTAGTCGCGGGCGGTGGCGAGGTCGTTCAGCACGAAGGACCCGTTTGGAGCCCGACCCTGAAACTTCTCCGGCCACCAGCCCTGATAGAGTTCCTTCTTCTGGAACACGTGGATGGCGTTGGGGAACATGGCGATGTTGCCGGCGTGGTCGAGGTGCGAGTGCGACGTGACCACCACCTTGACCTTGGCGGGGTCGTACCCAAGCTTCTTGAGCTGCATGTCGATCACGTCGGCACGCTTCTGGGAAGGCTTGAGGAAGTCGCAGTTGCCGGCGGCCCAGTACTTCTTGCAGTTGTCCATGCCGTCGGATATGGCCACGTTGTTGCCGGTGTCGAACACAACGACACCCTTCTCGTGATCGATCACCCACATGGACACCGGGATGGTGATGTCGCGGGCCTTGTCCTCAGGCAACGCGGGGATCAGACCGCGGATGTTGAAGGGGCCGAACATGCCGCTGGTGGTCCAGTACACGCCCTTCACTTGCGCCGACGCGGCGCCCGACAGCGCCATGGCGGCAGCGCCGAGCAGCCCTGCGATTACAGCTTTCTTCATCGCTCTCTCCTTGTGGTGTAGGTTGCGGGAAACCCGCAACCGCCGTTGGGAAACGGCAAACCGCCAAGGCGGGGAGAACACCCTTCGAGATCGCTCTCGTTCGCTCTCTTCCGCCCGGGTGCCTTGCACGGCCCCAAGTTCTTACAATCGGTACGTTCTTCTTAACATCTGAATTGGAACGCTTTTTCCGACTTCCGCGAATAGTGGCCCCCACGCCCGGGGGGCGTCAACGTGTTTTTGCGAATAAGGAAGCCACGAAAATGACGCCTTCATCGATGCATGGCAAGGCCCCTCAGCGTCGGGTGGCCAGCACCGTAAAGCCCTCGCCGATGATCGAGCGGCGAATCTCGCCGCCAAAGCCGGCTTCGCGCAGCAGCCACTCCTGCTCCTCGCGGTCGGGGATTTCGTTGCCCCAGGTGAGTTCCTCGATGCCAGTCTGCAGCGGGAATCGAAACTCCGGCTCGCGCGTCTGGGCCAGCGTGGAGGGATAGGTTTCGTCCACGATCAGCATCCACCCGCCGGGCTTGAGGGCCCGCGCCGCCTCGGCCACCACGGCGGGGCGGATGGGCCGGGCGACTTCATGCAGCACCTCGATCATCACGCACGCATCCACGCTGCCGGGCGCCACCACCTCGCCCACCCGCCCGGTGCGCAATTCGACGCGTTGCTCCAGGCCAGCCTCGCGGATGCGCGCCCGAGCTAAGTCCAGGCCTGAGGGATCGATATCCACCCCCACGGCGCGGACAGCCGGAAACGCCTTGGCCAGCTGCACCAGGAAGTTGGCCGTGCCACAGCCCACCTCCAGCACCGCGCCACCCGCCTCCAGCACCGCCGGCAGACCCTCCAGCGCGGGCAGCAGCTTCTTGGCCGTGGCCACCTGTAGCCCCCAGGTGGATTCGGCGATCGCCCGGGCGAAGGCCTCGCCGCGGCCCTGGAAGGGCGCCACCTGCCCGGTGCGGAAGGCCTGGCGCGCGGCGCGGTAGTCTTCGGTGGCGAATTCGGTGCCCAGGCGCACGAAGCCGCCCAGATAGCGCGGGTGACCGGGACTGGCGAGGATGGCATCGAAGTGCGGCGCTAGCCGGAAGGCATCTTCGCCTTCGGCATCCACCATGCCGAAACCGTGGGCCGTCCACAGCCAGGTACGCACGTAGGGGGGGTGCAGCGCGGCGGCCTCGGCCAGGGCGGCGGCGCTGGAACCCGGCGCCTGGGCAAGCGCCCGGAACAGGCCCAGCTCGATGCCCAGGTCCATGACATGCATGGCATTGAAACCGCGGCGCCACTCGAACACCCGGGCAACCTGCTGGTCGGCGGTGACGGCGGAATCGGTCAGGCTCATGAAATCTCCTCGTGGCTGGTGGTGCACCGCCGCTACCGGGTCTTCCCGCCGCGGCGCAGGCCGTGCATCCTCGCACGAGCGCACGGCGTTGCGAAACGCCGCGCCCGCACTGTCCTCCTCCCTCGCTGCCAGGAACCGTTGCCATGTGGTTGATCGGAATGCTGCTGGGTGCCCTTGCCTTCGGAATCGCGAGCGATGGGTCCGCCGCTGTGCTTGGCGGCCTGCTGGGCGGTGTTCTGGCGCATCGGCTGGCGGCGGATCGCAAGTCTCTGCGCGCCCTGGAGGCCCGCCTTTCAGACCTGGAAACGAGGTCGCGGCGCGCCACGACGCCACCGGCCGATACGGCCGCCGATGCTTCGCAGCCCGAGGCACGGGCTTTGGCGGTGACGCCTGCCACCCCCCCCACGCCCGCGCCCCGTGCCACCGTCGCGCCTGACGCCGACGACGACGCCTCGGCGGTGGCGCAAACGCCTTCATACGAACTCACGCCCGCCGAGCTGTTCGCCCGCCTTGCCCAGGGCGAAAACGTCGAAGTTACCGCCTCGTCAAGCGCCGGCGCTTCCAGCCCATCGGCAAGCACCCGGGGCGAGCCGCAGCCTGCTTATCCTCCAGCAGCGCACACCAGCCCGCCGTCCGCCGATCATGGGGTTGCCCACCCGCCCGCTGCCGGCGACCGGTGGGACCGCGCAGTGCTTTGGCTTACCCGGGGCAATGTGGTGGCGCGCGCCGGCGCGCTCATTCTGTTCGTGGGCCTGGCCTTCCTGATGCAACTCGTCTACACCGCCGTCACACCGGCGGCACGCCTGGGTGGCGCAGCCCTGGGGGGAGCGGCGCTTCTGGCGGCAGGCTGGAGGATGCGTCACACCCGGCCCGGCTACGCCGTGTCGCTCCAGGGCGCCGGTGTGGCGATCCTGTACCTCACCGTGTACGGCGCATTGCGCCTGTTCGGCATGGTAGATGCGCCGTTGGCGTTCGCGCTCATGGCGCTGGTGGCTGCTGCCAGTGCCGCGCTTGCCGTCCGCCAAGACTCCGTGGCGCTTGCCGTACTGGGCTTCGGCGGCGGCTTTCTCGCCCCGCTCCTCGCCTCCACCGGCAGCGGCAGTCATGTGGTGCTGTTCGGCTACTACACCCTGGTTAACGCCGGTCTTGCAGCGGTGGCCTGGAACCGTGCCTGGCGGCCGCTTACCTTCACGGGCTTCGCGCTCACCTTCGGAGCAGCCGGACTGTGGGGCTGGAAGTTCTTTCAGCCCCACCTGTACGCGTCCACCCAGCCCTTTCTGCTGCTGTTCTTCGCCATCTACCTCGCGCTACAGGTCCGATTCGCCCTGCTGCGCGCGCCACGCTGGACCGATCTGGTGGACGCCAGCAGCGTGTTCGGCGTGCCGCTGGTGGGTTTCGGCCTGCAGGCCAGCCTGGTCAAAGACTTCGAGCACGGCACGGCCATCTCGGCCGCGGTGCTTGCCCTGCTCTATTTGGTGCTCGCGGCCCGGATGCGTCGCCGGGGCAGCGCATTCGGCATGCTCGCCGACGCTTACAACGCGCTCGGCACCGGATTCCTCGTCTTGGCCGTGCCGCTGGCCGTGGACGCGCGCTGGACTGCCGCCGCCTGGGCGCTGCAGGGCGCCGGGCTCGTCTGGGTGGCGCTGCGCAACCAGCGCCGCCTGGTGCTCGTGATGGGCCTTGGCCTGCAACTGGCGGCGGCCTGTTTCTACGCCGTGGCGGAAATGCAGCCCGAACCCGGCGTGGCAGTGCTCAATCGCGCATGCCTGGGTGCGGTGCTGCTTGCCGTCGCTGCGCTGTTCAGCGCCTGGCGTCTCGAACAAGACACGTGGGAAGCCGGCGAGCGCGATGCCGGCCCCATCGCCCGCCCGGGGCTGGCCTGGGCCCTGCTGATTTGGGGGCTTTTCTGGTGGATTTTTGCCGGGCTGCGCGAAATCTCCCAACATGTGCCGCGCCCGGATTCCGTGCCCACGGCCCTGCTGTTTGCGCTACTGAGCGCAACGGCATTCCAGGCGGCTCACGAGCGGCTGCGATGGCAGGGCGCGCGCTGGCCGGCGTTGTCTCTACCCGTGGCCATGACTCTGGCGCTGTTGGTGCTGTGGAATCTGCCCCAGGCCCAGGCGCCGCTCGCCGGTGCCGGCCTGTTCGCATGGCCCGCGGTCTGGCTCACGCACCTGGCGCTGCTCACCCGTCACGACGACGAACCGCCCTACACCCTGGCGGTCCTGCATGCGGCCGTGCCAGCCTGCATGGCCGTGGTGCTTGGCTGGCACCTCGACCTGTGGCTTCTCGACGCCCTGGGCAGCAACGCCTGGAGCGCCATAGGCTGGGCGTTGCCGGCAGCAGCCTTGCTTGCGCTCGTCACATACACCTGGAGGCGGCGAGAGGACGCGAGTCAGGCGCCCGGCGCCGTTGAAGAGGGTTGGCTACTGCTGGGTGGCGCGCTGCTCACCGCGGGGTTGCTGGGTTGGTCGCTGTTGGCTGGACTGTCGAAAATCGGCGCAGCGCCGCCCCTGCCCTGGTGGCCCGTGATCAATGTTCTCGACCTCGCCGTGCTGCTCTTGCCACTGCTGGCCTTGCCCTGGCTGCGGGCGATCCGCGCACGCTTCACCGGCAGCCCCATCACACGCGAAGCGAGCCGCTTGCCCGTGGCGCTATCGGTGCTCGGCTTCATCAACCTCAACACCCTGCTGCTGCGCGACTTCGCCCTGGTGCTGGGCTTCCAGGACTGGGGAGAGATGCTCAGGCAATCGAGCGAGGTGCAGGCTGGCCTGTCGCTGCTCTGGACAACCGTGGCCCTTGCCGCCATGTGGATTGCCTCGCGGCGCGGCGCGCGCGCGCCATGGATCGCCGGCGCGAGCCTGATGGCCGTGGTGGTGGCAAAACTGCTGTTGGTGGACTTGAGCAATGTGGGCACCTTCGCACGCATCGTTTCCTTCGTCGGCGTGGGAGCCCTGATGCTGTTGATGGGCTGGGCCTCGCCCCTGCCCCCAGAACAGGGCACGGAGGACTCGCAGAATAAGGTAGCGTAGCGCCCCTGCAGCCCCGCGATCCGCCTCAGAAGCGCGCCGCCGCGCTCAGGCAAGCGCCGCACTGGACTTTCCGCCCGCGAAATCCTTGCCTGACCGGCCACTGGCAAGGCGGGCAAGGGCCGCGGCGGCCACTACGCCGCCACGGGCACCCCGGCGGTTACTCCGAAGCAGGCATCTTCTCGATCTGCCCCACCAGCTTGAGGAGCTGGCGGTGCAGCTTGGCGAAGCGCGCGTGCTCCGCCTTCCACTTGGCGTGCTTCGCACCCATTTCCTGATGCTTCCTGTCGAGCTCGGGACTGGCCTGCCCCGCCGCCAGGGCAGACTCGTGGGCCTTGATGGCTTCATCATGAGCCTGCATGTCGCTCTCGTGTTCGGCAATCATCCTGTCGTGCGCCTCCACCAGCCCGGCGAGTTTCTTCACGGCCGCCTCCACGCGGTCGTGATCCTTGTGGAGCGCCTCGTGCCCCGCCTTCCAGGTGGCGTGTTCCTTGGCCCACGCCTGATGCTCCCGCGCCATGGCGGCAGCATCGCCGGCAAACCCCGCGGGGGACGCGGACAGGCCGGCGGCCAACGCCAGGATTGCGAAGCTGTTCTTCATCGTCGTCATCTCGATCTCCTTGGAAAAACGGACGGGCGCTGCAATTCAGCGCAGATGCGCTCGGTTGCACCTGTAACAAAGTACTGCGTCCCGCCCGCAACCGGATTGATCCCCGTCAATAAGGGCCCGTATGCAGCGACAGGCGTTGCGTGGCGATGGATCAGTCCTTCGCCAGCAGTTGCATCAGCGACGAGGTGTCCCAGCGCCCGCCGCCGCGCGCCTGGACCTGGGCATAGAACTGATCGATGAGCGCGGTGGCCGGCAGGCGGGCGCCATTGCGCTGCGCCTCGTCGAGGCAGATTCCCAGGTCCTTGCGCATCCAGTCCACGGCGAATCCGAAGCCCTCGAAGCGACCCTCGGTCATGCTCTTCCAGCGGTTTTCCATCTGCCAGGACTGCGCCGCGCCCTTGGAGATGACGGCGATCACCTTTTCCATGTCGAGGCCGGCCTTGAGGCCGAAATGCATGGCCTCGGACAGCCCCTGCAACAGGCCGGCGATGCAGATCTGGTTGACCATCTTGCAAAGCTGGCCGGCGCCGGGACCGCCGATCAGCACGCAGCTCTTGGCGTACACCTCCAGAACCGCCCTGACCCTGTCGAACACGCCCTGGTCGCCGCCGCACATGATGCCGAGCTGGCCGTTGACAGCGCCAGCCTGGCCGCCCGACACGGGCGCATCCACGAACCCCACGCCCGTCTCGGCGCAGCGCCCGTGCAGTTCGCGCGCCAGGCTCGCCGAGTCGGTGGTGTGATCCACCAGAATGGCGCCCGAGTGCATGTCGGCCAGGGCACCGTATTCGCCATACACCACCGAGCGCACGTCATCGTCGTTGCCCAGGCACATGAGCACCACGTCGCAGCCGGCAGCCGCCTCGCGGGGCGTGGGGGCCGCCCGGCCGCCGTACTCGCCCGTCCATCGCGCCGCCTTGGCAGGGGAGCGGTTGTACACGCTCACCTCGTGGCCGCCCTTTCGAAGCAGGTGCCCTGCCATGGGATAGCCCATGACACCGAGGCCCAGGAATGCGACTTTGGCCATTGCTGCGATCTCCTCGAAGTTGGGGCGCGCGCCAGGACAGGTGCGGCGCCGGAGTGCCCTTGAAGGCGCGGATTCTACGGGTGCGGGCGGCGCAAGACTGGTGTCCCCGTCGCCGCGCCACTTCTGACGGCCGTGCCGATTACACTACCGGCGCCCGTCCTTTTCCTTCTCCTCGCACCCATGTCCGTGGATCCCCGCGCCCTGCTGCGGCAGATGTTCGATGCCGCCATCGCCTCCGCCCTGCCCGAGCGTTGCCTGCCGCCGCACCTGCCCGACCCGCCCCGGGGCCGCACGGTGGTGGTGGGCGCTGGCAAGGCCGCCGCCGCCATGGCCCGCGCGGTGGAGGATCACTGGCCGGGGCCTCTCGAAGGCCTGGTGGTGACGCGCTACGGGCACCGCGTGGACACCCGCCGCATCGAGGTGGTGGAGGCGGCACACCCGGTGCCCGATTTGGCGGGCCGCGAAGCCGCCGAGCGCATCCTGTCCGGGGTGCGCGGCCTCGGCGCTGACGATCTGGTGCTGTGCCTCATCTCCGGCGGCGGATCTGCCCTGATGGCCCTGCCCGCGCCTGGTCTGTCGCTGCACGACAAGCAGGCCATCAACCGCGCCCTGCTGCGATGCGGTGCGAACATCGGCGAGATGAACTGCGTGCGAAAGCACCTCTCGGCCATCAAGGGCGGCCGCCTGGCCGCGGCCGCCGCCCCGGCGCGCGTGGTCACGCTGCTGATCTCCGATGTGCCCGGCGACGATCCCGCAGTGATCGCCTCCGGCCCCACGGTGCCCGATCCCACCACCTTCGCCGATGCCTGCGCCATCCTGCGCAAGTACGACATCCGCGAGCCGCGGGCCGCCCTCGATCACCTGGAGGCCGCCGCCGAGGAAACGCCCAAGCCCGGCGACCCGCGCCTGGCGCGCTGCGAGACGCGCATGATCGCCACGCCCCAGCTCGCCCTGGAGGCTGCCGCCGCCGTGGCCCGGGCCGCCGGAGTGGCGCCGCTCATCCTGGGCGACGCGATCGAGGGAGAATCCCGTGACGTGGCGCTGGTGCACGCCGGCATCGCCCGCCAGGTGCGGCGCCACGGCCAGCCGATCCCGCGGCCATGCGTGCTGCTGTCCGGCGGCGAGACCACCGTCACGGTACGCGGCGGCGGGCGCGGCGGGCGCAACGTCGAGTTCCTGCTGGCGCTGGCCGTAGCCCTGGACGGCGCCCCCGGGGTGTACGCCCTGGCGGGCGATACCGACGGCATCGACGGCGCCGAGGAGCGCGCAGGGGCCGTGGTGGCGCCGGACACGCTCGCGCGCGCCGCCGCCCTCGGAATCGACGCCAAGGTGGCGCTGGCCGATAATGACGGCCACGGCTTTTTCGAGAAGCTGGGCGATGCCGTGATCACCGGCCCCACTCTCACCAACGTCAACGACTTCCGCGCCATCCTGCTCACCCGCTGAGCAGCGCTCGAGCACCTTACATGGGCATCTCCGAACACTTCGAAGCCATTCCCGACGCCCTCGCGGGCAAGGACGAACTCGTCCGCCGGCTGCTAGAGGGGCTGCCCGCGCACTGCGTACTGCATGCGGCCGAGCAGCTCAAGCCCTACGAATGCGATGGCCTGTCGGCATTTCGCGAAGTGCCAATGATCGTGGCCCTTCCTGAAGACGAGGCGCAAGTGCGCCACGTGCTGCGCACCTGCCACGGCGCGCGCGTGCCAGTGGTGGCGCGCGGCGCGGGCACGGGCCTGTCCGGCGGCGCCCTGCCGCACGCGCGCGGGGTCACCCTGGGCCTGTCGAAGATGAAGTCGATCCTTGCGCTCGATCCCCTGGCGCGCACCGCCCGCGTGCAGCCCGGCGTGCGCAACCTCGCCATCTCCGAGGCGGCCGCGCGCCACGGCCTGTATTACGCTCCCGACCCTTCTTCCCAGATCGCCTGCTCCATTGGCGGAAACGTGGCCGAGAATTCCGGCGGCGTGCACTGCCTCAAGTACGGCCTCACGGTGCACAACGTGCTCGCCCTGCGGCTGGTCACCATCGAGGGCGAAGTGCTCGCGCTGGGCGGCGAAGGGCTCGCCGCCGCCGGCCTTGACCTGCTGGCACTCACCATCGGCTCGGAGGGGCTGCTTGGCGTAGTCACTGAAATCACCGTGAAGCTCCTGGCGCGGCCGCAACTGGCGCGCGTGGTGCTGGCCGCCTTCGACTCGCTCGAGAAAGCCGGCGAGGCTGTGGCCAACGTCATTGGCGCGGGCATCATCCCGGCGGGTCTGGAGATGATGGACCGGCTCGCCACCGGCGCGGTGGAGCAGTTCGTGCACGCCGGCTACCCGCTCGACGCCGAAGCCATCCTGCTGTGCGAATCCGACGGCACACCCGAGGAAGTGGCCGAGGAAATAGAGCGCATGACCGAGGTGATGCGCGCCAGCGGCGCCACTGAGATCCGCCTGTCCCGCGACGAGGCCGAGCGGCTGCGCTTCTGGTCGGGGCGCAAGTCCGCCTTCCCGGCCGTGGGGCGCCTCATGCCCGACTACTTCTGCATGGACGGCACCATCCCCAAGCGCCAGCTGGGCCGGGTGCTGCGCGGCATCGAGAAGCTCTCGGAGGAATTCGGCCTGAAGTGCCCCAACGTGTTCCACGCCGGCGACGGGAACCTGCATCCTCTCATCATGTTCGATGCCAACGTGCCCGGCCAGCAGGAACAGGCCAGCCGCTTCGGGGCGCGCATCCTGGAGCTGTGCGTGGAGGCTGGCGGCACCATTACCGGTGAGCACGGCGTGGGCATTGAGAAGATCGACCAGATGTGCGTGCAGTTCCGCCCCGACGAACTGGCCGCCTTCCACACCGTGAAGTCTGCCTTCGACCCGCTGCGCCTGCTCAACCCCGGCAAGGCCGTGCCCACGCTGCAGCGCTGCGCCGAGTTCGGCGCCATGCACGTGCACCACGGCGAGCAGAAGTTTCCTGACCTGCCGCGCTTCTGATCCCCACCCGCAGCCCGCCACCGCCGCGCCGCTTCTCATGCTCGACCAGTTCGCCGACACCATCCGCCGCGCCAGCGCCCAGGGCACCGCCCTGCGCATCCGCGGCGGTGGCGGGAAAGACTTCTACGGCGTGGGCCTCGAGGGCGAGCTGCTCGACACCACGGGTCACACGGGCGTGGTGGACTACGAGCCCTCCGAGCTCGTAATTACCGTGCGCTCGGGCACGCCTGTGGCAACGGTAGAGCGGGTGCTGGCCGAGCGCGGCCAGATGCTTGCCTTCGAGCCCCCGCGGCTGAACGCCGCCGGCACCATCGGCGGAGCCATCGCCAGCGGCTGGTCGGGCCCGCGCCGGGTGGCCGCTGGTGCGGCGCGCGACTTTGTGCTCGGGGTGCGGCTGCTCGACGCCCGCGCCCGCCCCCTGTCCTTCGGCGGACAGGTAATGAAGAACGTGGCTGGTTACGACCTGTCGCGCTTCATGGCCGGATCCTTCGGCACGCTCGCGCTGATCACCGAGGTATCTCTGAAGGTGTTGCCGCGCCCCGTGGCCGAGGCCACGCTGCGCTTCGAACTCGACGAGGCCTCCGCCAACGACACCATCAACCGATGGGCCGGCCAGCCCCTGCCCCTGTCGGCCCGCGCCCACGTGGACGCAGCCCTGTGGGTGCGTCTGTCGGGCGCCCGCGCCGCGGTGGACTCCGCCCTGGCACGGCTTGGCGGCGAGCGCGTGGACGATGCCGAGGCGGCCGGCTTCTGGACCTCGCTGCGCGACCAGACCCATCCCTTCTTCACCGCCGCACCCAACCTCTGGAGGCTGTCGATCCGGGCCACCGCCGCGCCCCTCGGGCTGGGTGCGCAGCTCACGGAGTGGCACGGCGCGCTTCGCTGGATCGCCGCCCCTCTGGAACCCGACACGGCCCACGCCGCAGCCCGAGGCGCTGGCGGCCACGCCACCCTCTACCGCGCCGAGGCCGTGCGCCGGGCCGGTGGCGTCCAGCGTCTCGCCCCTGGCGTGCTCGCCCTGCACCAGCGCCTGAAACAGGCCCTCGATCCCCAGGGGCTGTTCGGTCCCCGCCGCCTGCATCCCGATTTCTGAGCGTTGCCCGTGGAAACCCACCTCGCCGACTTCATCAAGGACACGCCCGAGGGCCGCGAGGCCGAGGCCATCCTGCGCCGCTGTGTGCATTGCGGCTTCTGCACCGCCACCTGCCCCACCTACCAGTTGCTGGGCGACGAGCTCGACGGCCCGCGCGGCCGCATCTACCTCATCAAGCAGGTGCTCGAAGGCACGCCCGCCACCGCCAAGACCCAGTTGCACCTGGATCGCTGCCTTACCTGCCGATCCTGCGAGACCACCTGCCCCTCCGGCGTGGCCTACGGCAGGCTGGCAGACATCGGGCGCAAGGTGGTGGAGGACCAGGTGGGCCGCGGCCCCCTCGACAGCCTGAAGCGCAGGGCACTCGCCACGGGCATCTCCCGCCCCGCGCTGTTCGCCCCGGCCGCCGCCGCCGGGCGCGCGGTGCGCGGCCTTCTGCCGCAATCTCTGCGCCAGAAACTGCCCGACGCCGGCGCCGCCGGCCCGTGGCCGGCGGCGCGCCACAGCCGGCGCATGGTGGTGCTGGAGGGCTGCGTGCAGCCCTCCCTGGCGCCGGACATCAACGCCGCCACGGCCCGGGTGCTCGATCGCATCGGCATCTCCCTCATCAAGGCGCCGCGCGCCGGCTGCTGCGGTGCGGTGGAGTTCCATCTCAACTACCAGGCGGCTGGCCGCGAGGCCATGGCCCGCAACGTGGCTGCCTGGCAACCGCTCCTGGAACAGGGCGTCGAGCGGGTGGTGATCACCGCCAGCGGCTGCGGCTCCACGGTGAAGGAGTATGGCCACCACTTGGGCGAAGACCCGCGCCTGGCGCAGGCCGCCCACCGTGTATCGGCGGCCACCGCCGATCTCACCGAAGTGCTGGAAGCCGAGAGCGCTGCGCTCGTGCCCCTGCTGCGGCGGGCCGCCGCCGCGCCGCCCCGCCAGCCGCTCGCCTGGCACTCGCCCTGTTCCCTGCAGCATGGCCAGCAAATCCGCGGCAAGGCCGAGGCGCTGCTGGAAGCCGCCGGCTTCGAGCTCACGGCCGTTCCCGACGCACACCTGTGCTGCGGCTCGGCCGGCACCTACTCGCTGCTGCAGCCGCAGCTTTCGCAGCAACTGTTGCGCAACAAGGTGGATGCACTGGCTTCCGGCGACCCGGAGGGTGTGGCCACCGCCAACATCGGTTGCCTCACGCACATCCAGAGCGGCACCACGCTGCCGGTGCGGCACTGGGTGCAGTGGCTCGACGAGGTGCTGGCGCGCGCCTGACCGCGACGCATGCCGCAAACACCCGTACGGTCAGTTCAGCATCCTGCCCGTGCCCGCCGAGGCGGCATCCAGCACCGGTTTCGGCAACTCGAGCTGCATGTCCCACTCGGCCTTTTCCACCGCCGCCTGCGTAAGGCGCATCAGCCCGTGGAGCAGGCTGTCGCCCAGCGTGAGGTGGGCGCCCTGGCCGTTGGCCGGCAACAGCACGAGGAGGCTGCGCTCGGCATCCACGCGGCGCGCCTGGATACGCGTCACGAGCAGCGGCGCCTGGCCCAGGGGACGCTGCCGCGGCAGCGGCGGCGCAGCCGCGGAGGCGTGGTCGTCGCGGGCCGAAAAGGTCACCTCGCGCAGGGCTTTTTCGTGAGCGAAGTGCAGGATCGCATTGCGTGCCTCGGGGTCGGGCTGGCGCTGGATCTCGGGCTTGCCCTCAGCCAGCTGCACCATGGCTAGCCACAGGCGCTTCACGCAACGGCGCGTGAGCCACAGCGGCACCTCGGCCTGGCCGTCGGTGAGGATGCGCAGAACCAGGCGGTCCTCTTCAGGCTCGAAGTCGACGCGGATCTTTTCCAGGCGCATGGCGGCGGCTCGTGCACGGCGTACAGCGATCTTACCGCCCGCGAAAAAAAACCCCGCGGGAAACCGCCGGGTTCAAATCGAGAGGAGATGAAACGACAGGGAGACTGCAAGCCTGCCGTGCCCGGCCGGATTGGCGATCCCATTT
>DAIPHN010000079.1:0-14353 GCA_036771335.1 Burkholderiales bacterium | reverse complement strand
GCCCATCTGGTTGCGGTGGGTGTAGCGCACATCCAGGCCGCGAAACTGGCGATCCAGGTCCACCACGCCCCCACCGCTGCTCTGCGGATTCTGAGCGCCCTTGGTAAGGCCCAGGTACTGCTGCACTTGGCGGTCGCCCGCGTACACCAGGGCGCGGAACAAGTCCTGACCCACCTGGCGCTCGTACACCACGCCCATCTGAGTATTGTCGATGCTCTTGCGCACCCCGAAGTCGCGCGCTGTCTGGGTACCGGTCACCGTTCCCACCTGCCGAGGGTTCGACTCGTACTGGGCCCGCGTAAGCCCGAGCGGGTCCTGGGTATCGGGCTGCATGAGATAGTTGGCCACCAGGGTGATGCGGGTGAGTTCATCAGGCGTGATGAGCAGTTTCGCGTTCACCGTGTCGCGGGTCACGGCGCTGTAGTCGCGATAACCGTTGGAGTCGAAGCGCGTGGAGTTGATGAGGTAGTTGACGTTGCCGCTCGTACCGCCCACCTTGATGCCCGCCTTAGTGGTGTCGAAGCTGCCCGCTCCGAAGTTGGGGGTGATCACCAGGCCGTCCGGGCCGTTTTCGGTGAACACGCTGATCACCCCTCCGGAGGAATTGCCGTACAGCGACGAGAACGGCCCGCGCAGCACTTCGATGCTTCGGGCGGTACCCAGGTCGATATTGGCAGCCTGGCCCTGGCCATCAGGCATGGTGAGCGGAATGCCATCGGCGTACAGGCGCAGGCCCCGCACCCCGAAGGTGGAGCGTGCGCCAAAGCCGCGGATCGAAATCTGCAGATCCTGGGCGTAGTTGTTGCGGTTGTTGGCCACCACACCCGGCACGATCTGAAGGGCCTCCGAGGCGTTGACGCCCATCTGACCCTCGGAAATGCGCGCCTTGTCCACCAGATCGATGGACATGGGGAGATCGAAGCTGCGCTGCTCGGTCCGGGTGCCGGTCACGACGACCGGCACTGAGCGAACAGAGTCCGACTGCTGGGCGTGGCAGACAAATGCAAAGGGGGCAAGGGTCGAAACAACCAATGCGGAGGGCGCGGCGACCCTCAGGACTAGGCGAAACATTGGGACTCTCCTGGCGCGGCGTTCTTGTTTTTGTCAAAACGGCGGCCGCCGCAAGCGTACCGTCCTGGAAAAAAGAAGGAGGGCTGCGTTTCCGCAGCCCTCCTCCCGAAGCGAACCGATGATTAGCGGTTGGCGATATACATCGTAACTTCGAAACCGAAGCGCATTTCGGTGTACTCAGGCTTGGTCCACATGGCGTTCTTCCTCTTTGCGTGTTGACGGCGCACTTCACTCGGGCTTTACAAGCTTGAGACTTCTTTTTTGAGAAACTAACCGGGAAATCTCAACACATTCGAGTCTACCTATCCCATAGCCGCCCGCCATCGCAAAACCCTTAAATCCGCCTCATGATTTTCATGAGTTTGACCGTGCCGGCCCGGGATCGAGCAACCCGTACCGCATGGCGATAATCGCCAACTCGGCCGAGTTTGATGCGCCAAGTTTTTGTTTGATATTGTAAAGGTGTGTGCCGATGGTACGCGGGCTCAGGGACATGATCTGGGCTATCTCGGCCACGGACTGACCCCTGGCGAGACTGAGGAACACCTTGAATTCCTTCTCCGACAGCATGTCGACGGGATTGCGCTCGCCGGTAACCTGCTGCAAGGCCAACTGCCGGGCGATCGCGGGTTCCAGGAACGTGCGTCCAGCATGGACCTGCCGTATGGCCTGGATCAGCTCTTCGGCTGCACTGCGCTTGGAGAGGTAGCCGAGCGCGCCCGCCTTCAGGACACGCTTGGCGTGCAGCGCATCCTCGTGCGCCGTGAGCACCAGCACCCTGGTGCCGGGTGCGTGTGCCAAGATGCGCGACAGGGCCTCGAGACCACCGATCCCGGGCATGGAAAGGTCCAGAACAATCACGTCCGGGTTTACTTCGGCCAGGCGCCGTAGAGCTTCTTCTCCGCTTTCCGCTTCGCCGCTGACCCGGATGTCGGCAGCGCTTTCCAGCAGCAGGCGAAAGCCCATTCGGACCACCGCATGGTCATCCACCAGCATCACGCGTATAACGATCCCGGTCACCCTGCTGCCCCCTCAGTAACCGCCGGTGCGGGCAAGCGCACCCGGATGGTGACCCCAGCCCCGGGCGCGGCATCGAGTTCGAAGAATCCACCCAGAGCCTCGGTGCGTTCGCGCATGCCCAGCAGGCCGAAGCGGGCGGCCTCCACGGCGTTTCGCTCGGTCAGGCCGCGCCCGTCATCACGGACCACCAGCGCCAACCACGGCTCGCCGGGGGGGCGCCGGATGAGGATATCGACGCGGCTGGCCTGAGCATGCTTGACCACGTTGGTGAGGCATTCCTGCACGATGCGGTACACGGTGATGTTGGTCTCCTCGCCAAGGCCGTCGATTTCCCCCTCCATGCGCAACTCCACAGCCATGCCCGGCTGCAGCCGCCGCCAGTTGCCCACTGCCTCCGCGAGCGCATCCTCGAGACCAAGGTGATCGAGCGCGCTGGGGCGCAGCTGTCTCACGATGTCGTGCACGATATCGTAAATGTGCTCGGCCACCTCGACGATGGTAGCCGCGCCACGGTGGATCTCGCCGCCGCTCGCGCGGGTCTGGTTGGCGATTACCGCGCCCAGAGTCTTGATAGCCGTCACGTACTGGCCGAGTTCGTCGTGCAACTCGCGTGCGATGGAGCGCCGCTCCTCTTCGAGACGGGTCTGGATGAGGCGCGTGAGATGCCTGTTCTGGGCAAGCTCGGCCTCGGCCTCGCGGGCTCGCTTGGCTTCTGTGATATCCCGTAATGACCAGATGCCACCGATCACCATGCCCGAGACCGGGTCCACCAGGGGCGCCGCGGATACCGCCACGTCGATGTGCCGTCCGTCGCGGGCGACACACACCGTCTCCACGTGGTCCACCGGGCTGCGGGCGCGGATCAGCTCGGCGTGCCCCGCAAACTGCGCGCGCCTGTCCTGCGGAACGATGCACGCGATAGCGCAGCCGGCCATGTCGGCGGCGCTGTAGCCGAGCAGCCGCTCGGCGGCGGGATTCCAGTAGCCGACCCTACCTTCGAGATCGAGGGTATAGATAGCATCGCCCGATTGCTGAGCGATGAGGGCGAGGCGACGGTTGTCCGCCTGGCTCGCCTCCAAGGCATCAGCCATGCGATTGAAACTGCCGCCAATGGCCTGGAATTCGGGCACGGCAAAGCGCGGCAACCGCGTGTGGAACTCGCCGTGTTCCATGCGTTGCAAGCCCTGGGCCACGGCGTCCACCGGCCGCACGGAGCGGCCCACCAGAAAGAACACCAACGCGTTCTCGGCCACCACGAAGGTCTGCGCGAGGGTCATGAGCTCGGCAAGCTCATCCCAGGCATCCAGGATGGACCGGGAGGAATCCACCGTCACCACCAGATGCCCGCCATTCACGGGGATGTTCACTACCGGAAGCTGCGGCCGCACCAGGGCTGAGAACCATTGCGGCGCCGCGCGGCCGGCCTTGTACACCGCCGGCGGCGAGGCGTAGGTCTCGCGGTCGTCCCGGTCGAACAGCCGGATGTCGTGGGCGCGCACCCGTCCAAGTTCGCGCAGAAACCCCAGCAGCGCCTCGCCCGCGCGGGACGAATCGGCACGTTCACCCGCGTCACGCAGCACGTTGGACAGCAGTTGCAGAGTCACGCGGTTTGCGCCCTCCATTTCTTCGCGGATGGAACGGCGAGCATCGTCGATCACCACGTTGAGCAGGGTCACCGCGAACAGCAGCGTCACGACGCTGACGAGCAGGTTGATACGAAAGCGCAGGCTCAAGGCGGGCACGCCTGCCGGACCGTCACGCCACCGCCGCGTCAGCAGCGGCCACCAGGGCACGCTCGATACCGGGGTGCGAGGAGGCGTGTTTGCCCTGCTCTACCATTACCAGGCGTGATCCGGGCCAGCGCTCGTGCAGGCTGACGGCGGTGACTGGGGGACAAACGAAATCCATGCGACCCTGCACCAAAGTGGCTGGCAAATGGGCTATGCACCCCACGTTGTCGAGCAGTTGACCCGGGCGCAGAAAACAGTCGCGCGCAAGATAGTGCACCTGAACGCGGGCACGCGCGAGGAGTCCTGCGACATCGTTGCCGGGAGGGGGCAGCCCGACGGGCTCACCGATGGACATGACAGCCGCTTCGAAGGTGCTCCAGCGGAGGGCCGCCTGCCTTGCCACAGCATGGTCGGGATGGTTGAGGAGAGTTTCGTAGGTGCGCAGCAGCCCCGGCCACCCGCCGCAAGAAGCAGGCTCGAACAGTCTGGCGCGGGCCTCAGGCACAAAGGCTTTCAGCCCGTCGAAATACCAGTCAAGTTCGTCGCGCGATGCAAGAAAGATGCCGCGCAGGATCAATCTGGTCACCGCTGCGGGGTGAGCCTGTGCGTAGGCCAGCGCCAGCGTACTGCCCCAGGAGCCG
Source organism: Burkholderiales bacterium (assembly GCA_036771335.1). Lineage (GTDB taxonomy): Bacteria > Pseudomonadota > Gammaproteobacteria > Burkholderiales. The sequence goes on along the minus strand of DAIPHN010000079.1, from coordinate 9,891 downwards.
CCGAACAGCACCCATGCGCGCACGTCCAGCAGCGCGCGCAGGCGCTCCATATCTTCCACGAGATGGGCAGTGGTGTTGGCGCTCACGCCGCCAGCGGGATAGCTGCCGCCGCAACCGCGCTGGTCGAAGAGCACGATGCGGTAGCGCGCCGGATCAAAGTAGCGGCGGTGATCGGCCTTGGTGCTGCTCCCCGGGCCTCCGTGCAGAAACAAGACCGGCACGCCAGAGGGATTGCCGCTTACCTCGTAGCGCACCCGGTGACCATCGGCCTCGGCAAGAAAGCCGACGGCGTGCGGCTCGATGGGAGGATAGAGCACGTCCATGGCGCACCGCGCAGACCTAATCGATCTTGAACACCACAGGCACCATAACCGTGAACTCCCGCCCCCGGAAGTCGGCCGGCACTGACGGGAGCTGTCCGGTGCGCTTGACCATGGCGACGGCCTCATCATCCAGCATCGGGTATCCGGAGGACTTGGCCACTTCGACGCTGGTCACCTTGCCCTCCTGGCTGATGCGAACTTCCAGCTCCACCTTCCCCTGCCACCCCAACTGAAGCGCACGGCGAGGGTAGTTCTGGCTACGCCCGATGGCACGCGATAGATCCAGCGCATAGCCTTCCAGCGCAGCGCGGTCGAAGCCGCCCGCGGTGGGCCCTCCGCTCGGTCTGGCGCGCTCAGGCCCTGAGCGCAGGGGCGAGGGCTGCGCAGAGCCCGCGGGCGCGGGCGAATCGGCACGCAGTGTTGGGCCCTGCATGGCAGGGGGGGGCGCAGAGGCCGAAGAACTGGCCACGGGAGCGGCTTGCACCAACGGCGCCGGTCGCGCAGCCTGAACGTCCGGGAGAGACTCGGGGCGCGGCTCCCGTCGGAGTTCCAGCGGAGCATCAGGCCGTGAGACAGTCTTGAGCTCTGGAACTGGTGTAGGGGCCGTGAGCGCGGTACGGGTCTCCACCCGCGGGGCAACGGCAGCATCGGGCCGAGGCATCGGGCGAAGGTCTGGTCGCGGCTCGGGTCGTGTGGCCGGTACCGGCTCGGGCCTGGGCTGAGCCTTGAACTCCGGAACGGGCGCCTGCTGGGGTAAATCTCTGGTTTCCAGCGGGGCAAGTTCTCGCGGCTGTACCGGTTGCTCCACCGGCTCGGGCGACGGCTTTTGCAGCACTTGGGACGGCAGCTTGCGCTCCATCTTTGGCCGCGGGGGTAACTCACGCTCGGGCGGCGGAGACGGCACCCTCGTCGGTTCGATGATGTCCACTTGCAGCACCGGACGCTCCACAGGAGGCAGATGGCGCAGATGCGGGAGAAGCAGCACGAGCAACCCGTGGGCTACCAGCGAAATGACGAACGCTAGCCGGAAAGGCTTTTCCACGTACCAGCCCCCCGGCGCCGGGGCACTCGTTACACCCGCGACTGCGGCGGTCAAGACAGCCCTCCGCCAGACGACAAACGCGTCGACATAATGCTCGAAACTTCATGAAAATCATGAGACCACATTGCTGATTTTCGTCTGGCTGATGGTCACGTCACTCCCTGACACTCTACCCGTCGTACGAAAGACGCGGTCGCCTTGCAGTAGAAATGTCCCCGGGTTCGGAGACGCAGAGGCGCTCAGTGAAAGCTACGGCACGGATGGCGGGCCTGTCGAGGACCTGCGAAGTCGCAAACTTTAACACCCTGGAGGTTGTCATGTGGAGCAAGCCTGAATATACCGAGATGCGTTTCGGTTTCGAAGTCACGATGTACATCGCGAACCGCTGTGATCCACAGCGGGTTGGCGGGCCGCCCTTGGGGCGGCCCGGTTTCTTCGAAGGGGTGGCCCGCGATCCAGGCCTCCGGTTAACCCTCGAGTAAACCCATGAAAATTCGCGTTCTCGGCGCTGCAGCCGGCGGAGGCTTTCCCCAGTGGAATTGCAATTGCCCCATGTGCGACGGGCTACGGAAGGGCACTTTGCGTGCCGCGGCGCGCACGCAGTCATCAATCTGCCTGGGGACCTCCGAGACCGACTGGGTTTTGTTCAACGCCTCCCCCGACATCCTGGCTCAGGTTCGAGCCTTTCCGGCATTGCAGCCAGCGCGCGGCATTCGCGATACAGGGATCCGCGCAGTGATACTGATGGATGGTCAGATCGATCACACCACCGGGCTGCTGATGCTTCGCGAGGGAAAGCCGCTGCCGGTGTGGTGCACCGACATGGTCCGAGAGGATATGACCACGGGTAACCCGCTCTTCAACATTCTTGAGCACTACTGCACCGTTGACTGGCATCGCGTGCCTACGGGGGCGGGCGATTCATTCAGCATCGACGGCATTGAGGACCTGAACTTCGAAGCGGTGCCCCTTCGCAGCAAGGCGCCGCCCTATTCGCCCCACCGCAACGACCCCCACGAGGGCGACAACATCGGCATGAACATCACCGACACGCGCAGCGGCCGCAAGGTGTTTTACGCGCCTGGGCTTGGCGAGATCGAACCGCACCTCTGGCCGTTTCTTCAGCAGGCCGATTGCGTGATGGTGGATGGCACCTTCTGGACCGACGACGAGATGGTGAGGCTGGGGATCTCGAAGAAGCGCGCACGCGACATCGGCCACCTGCCCCAGTCGGGGCCGGGCGGCATGATCGAGGTGCTCGCGGGACTGCGCGCGAGCCGAAAGATTCTCATTCATATCAACAACACGAATCCGATCCTGGACGAAGACTCGCCCCAGCGCGCCGAACTGGCCCGTTACGGCATCGAGGTTGCCTTCGACGGGATGGACATACAAGTCTGAGGGAACCGCCATGGGCGCCGCAGAAACGCTGCCGTGGAGTCGGGAGGAATTCGAAGCACGCATTCGCTCCAAGGGCAGCGGTTATCACATCTATCACCCTTACCACGTGGCGATGAATAGTGGCGGGCTCACCCGCGAGCAGATTCAGGGTTGGGTGTGCAACCGCTTTTACTATCAAACGGCGATCCCCATCAAGGATTCCGCCATAATGGCCAACATGCCAGATCGGGAGCACCGCCGACTGTGGATTCAGCGCATCGTCGACCACGATGGTATGACTGGGGACGAGGGCGGCATTGAAGCTTGGCTGACCCTGGCCGCTGCGGTGGGTCTGGACCGCGAAGAAGTCTCTTCCTTTCGGCGCGTATTGCCCGGGGTGCGCTTTGCTGTGGACGCCTATGTCAATTTCGCCCGCTCCCGCCCCTGGCAGGAAGCAGTGTGCTCCTCGTTGACCGAGTTGTTCGCGCCGGAGATCCACAAGGAACGTCTGGCCAACTGGCCACAACACTATCCCTGGATTGACCAGAGCGGTTACGCCTACTTCCGCAAGCGGCTGTCGGAGGCGCGCCGCGACGTGGAGCACGGCCTGCGCGTGACGCTCGGCCATTTTCAGACCCGGGATCAGCAGCAACGCGCCCTGGACATCGTCCAGTTCAAGCTAGACGTGCTGTGGACCATGTGCGACGCCATGGCTGTCGCCTATGGCATCGGCGAGCGCAAGGTTTTGTGACGGTGGCACAGGCCAGACGCTTACCCTTCGACCACGCCTCGCCGATCGGATTGGCCAAGTACTACCGGTTCCAGTGGGAGCCGGCGCAAAACTGCCACGTGCTGCTTTATCCGGAGGGCATGGTGAAGCTCCCTGGCAGTGCCGGCGAAATCATGAAGCGGGTGGATGGCAGCCGCAGTCTCGACGCGATCGTGGCCGAACTGCAGGCCGCCTTTCCTGCTGCGCCAGACCTGCGCGCCGACGTGGTGGACTTTCTCGAGGTAGCCCATGGAAACGGCTGGATCCGCGAACAAGCCCGGTAATCCCCTCTGGCTGTTGGCTGAGGTGACCTACAAGTGCCCCCTGCACTGCGTGTTCTGCTACAACCCCGTGGACTACACGCGCTACGGCCCTGAGCTGGACACGCAGGCGTGGCTGAGGGTGTTGCGGGAGGGCCGCGAACTCGGCGCTACCCAATTGGGCTTCTCGGGCGGCGAGCCGCTGATGCGCAATGACCTGGAGGAAATGGTCAACGAAGCGCGCCGGCTCGGGTACTACAGCAACCTCATCACGTCGGGCATCGGGCTCACGGAAAATCGCATTGCCGCGTTCAAGGAAGGCGGCCTCGACCACATCCAGCTGTCCTTCCAGGACTCCACACGGGAGATGAACGACTTCCTCTCCAGCACTAAAACCTTCGACCTGAAGAAGCGTACCGCCGAGTTGATCCAGAAGTACGACTACCCCATGGTCCTCAACGTGGTGTTGCACAGGCACAACATCGACCACACCCAGCAGATTCTGGAAATGGCTGAGGAGCTAGGCGCCGAGTACGTGGAACTCGCCAACACGCAGTACTATGCGTGGGCTTTCGAAAATCGCGATCAGTTGCTGCCCAGCCGCGACCAGTTGAAGCGCGCCGAGGACGTTACAAACCGCTTCCGGGAGCGCGTGGGTAATTCCATGAAAATCTATTTCGTGGTGCCCGATTACCACGCCAGCCGGCCCAAGGCCTGCATGAACGGCTGGGGATCGCTTTTCGTCACCGTCACTGCTGACGGCGTGGTTTTGCCTTGCCACGAAGCGCGTATGCTGCCAGGGATCACTTTCCCAAATGTGCGCGACCAACATTTGCGCTGGATCTGGTACGACTCCCCTGGCTTTAACGCCTATCGCGGCGACCAGTGGATGAAGGAACCCTGCCGTTCCTGCCCGGATAAGGGCAAGGATTTCGGCGGCTGTCGCTGTCAGGCCTTCATGCTCACCGGGGATGCCACCAACGCCGATCCGGTTTGCGACCTCTCGCCCCACCATCACCTGGTCACAGAGGCAGTAGAGCGCGCCGACCGGCCCATACTGCCAGCGGGGGTGAAGCCCATCGTCTTTCGAGATGACAGGAATTCCCGCACCCTGTCCGCAGACGCCATGCCCGTCACGCCCGTGGAATGAGCGGCGGCCCAGCCATCCGCGCACGGGCCCTCGCCCGCCGCTATGGCGAAGCCCAGGCCGTAGCCGGCATAGACTTGGAGGTCTCGGCAGGTGAGTTCTTCGGGCTACTCGGACCCAACGGCTCGGGCAAGACAACCACCATCCACATGCTGGCCACGCTGGTTCGCCCGAGCGGTGGCTCGGCTGCGGTGGCAGGCTTCGATGTGTTGTCCAACGCTGTGGCGGTGCGCGCGCATATCGGCTTGGTGTTTCAGGACTCCGCTCTCGACCGCACCCTGTCGGTTGCGGAGAACCTGTTCTTCGCGGGCGCACTGCACGGCCTGCGGCACCAGCAGGTGGAGCGCCGCGCACGGGAACTGCTGGACCTTTTCGACATGGCGCAGCAGTGGACCGCGCCCGTGGGAGCCCTCTCCGGCGGCCAGCGCCGAGCGGTGGACATCATTCGCGGCGTTTTGCACGAACCGCGCGTGTTGTTTCTCGACGAGCCCACCATCGGCCTCGATCTGCCAGTTCGGCGGCGCATCTGGCGCTTCATCGAGGGGTTGCGCGCCCGCAACCGCATGACCGTGCTGCTCACCACGCATCATCTAGAAGAGGCAGACGGCTGCGACCGCGTAGCCTTCATGCGCAAGGGCCAAGTGGTGCTGGAGGGCAATCCTCGGCTGCTCGTGGATGGACTCGGACGGCACGTGGCGGAGTTCGAAAGCGATCGCCCTGACGAACTTGAGGCGCGGGCACGCGCGCTCCTCGGCAACGGCCTGCGCGATGGCCCGCTAGTTCTGTACCGCTGGCCTCACGAAGAGACCGGTCCACTTGGCCGTTTGCAGGACCAGTTGGGGCCCCTCGTCTCGGCGCTGAGGGTACGCCGCCCCAATCTGGGGGATGTATTCCTTTGGGTTCATGCCGGAGAGTCACCCATGGCCACAGGTGCGAGCCGGGGGGCAGCGTGATGCGGCGCGCCTTGCTGGCCATGCTGCGGCGGGAAATCCTGAAGATGCTGCGCCAGCGAACCCGCCTTCTGGCTTCCATGGTGCGTCCCCTGATATGGCTGCTGGTGATCGGCGGCGGCTTTGGCGCCGTGCTCTCGGCTGACGGCGGGCTGCCGTACCAGCAGTTCCTGGCCGCTGGCGTGCTGGGCATGACCATGCTCTTCGCTGCCATGCTGTCCGCGCTCACGATGGTCTATGACAAGGAGTCGGGCGTGATGCGCATGCTGGTGATTGCGCCCTTCCCTCATTTCTGGATTGTGCTGATGAAGTCGGCTGCGGCAGTGGCTGCCTCGCTGGTGCAGGCGCTGTTGCTGATCGCGCTGCTTACTCTGCTCGGGTTTCTGGCTTGGGGAGCAACGTCGTTGCCGTTGCTGGCGACAGGACTGTTCATGGTTTCTGGCGCCTGCGCAGCCTTGGGCATGCTCACCGCGGCGTTCACCCGCACGCTGGACAATTTCGCCGCTGTGATGAACTTCGTGATCTTCCCGGTGTTTTTCCTGAGCGGCTCCCTCTACCCCATCACGCGCCTGCCGGAGTGGCTTATGGTCATCGCCATGTCCAATCCTTTCACCTATGGCGTGGATCTGCTCAAGCACGCTTTGCTTGGAGCAGAGGCAGGCAGCTTCGGCCCCGAATTTCCGGTTGTCGCGGACGTGGCTGCGCTCGCGGCCTTTACCGCGGTGGCTCTGGCGATAGCGTGCGCACGGTTCTCCGGAGAAAGTGCCTTCCAGCCTGTGATTCGCCAGGGCTCGGGCGCGCGGCGATAGAACGAGGCGTGGGCCGCGGTATCCCGGGCTTTCGCTCGCCTCCGATGGGTCAATGATGGTGGTGCCCGCCGGGCCCGTGCACATGCCCATGGCGCACTTCCTCTGAAGTGGCAGCTCGCACCGCCGTAATGGTGCACCTGAACTCCACTGCCTTGCCGGCCAGGGGGTGATTTGCGTCCACCACTACCGTTGCGTCCGTGACGTCCGTAACGGTGTAAAGCATCGCTTGACCCGATCCCTGGGACGATCCCTCAAACTGCATGCCCACCTTGACGTTCCCCGGGAACAGGTGGCGCGGCTCGACACGAATCAGTTCCGCATCGTATTCGCCAAAGGCATCGTCGGGCTCCATGAGTACCGACAGGGTGTCTCCCACCAGCTTTCCGTGCAGGGCTTCCTCCACCAACGGAAAAATACCGTCGTAACCGCCGTGAAGATAAGTGATCGGCGCCTCCGTGCGCTCTATCAACGCGCCGTTGGCGTCCAACAACTCGTAGTTCAGCGATACGACGGCGTTCTTGGCAATGACTGCGGTCATCAAAGCTCCCTCACGAGATTTAGAATGTCGGCCGCGTGCCCCTTTGCGTTCACGCCGTAGAGCACATGCGCAAGACGGCCCTTCTTGTCGATAATGAAAGTGGAGCGAAGGATGCAGCGGCGGGAGCGCCCATCCACCTCCTTGTGCTGCAACACGCCGTAGCGCGCGCACACCTCGCCTTCCGCGTCAGACAGCAGAGTGATGCTCAGGCCGTGCTTGTCGCGAAAGGAACCGTGCGCGAGACAGTCATCCATGCTCACCCCGATTACCACAGAACCATGGCGGCGGAACTCATCGTCGCGCTCGCTGAAATCGATCGCCTCGAGGGTGCAATTCGGCGTGTCATCACGGGGATAGAAATACAGCACCACGTGCTGGCGGCCGCGGAACGAGACGAGCCTCACCGATTCCATTTCGGCATCCGGCAGTTCGAAATCCGGAGCCGGTTCTCCAACCTTGAGCATCCACCCGCTCTCCCGTGGGACGTCAAGAAGATGATAGCGGAAAAGCATGCAACCGCACGCGGCCAGTCCTTTCCAATTCAGCTATGAGCCTGGGCGGGAAGGATTGAGCAGGGGGCTGTGGGGTCGATCGGTTGTAGGTGGACGCAGTGTATCCCGTGGTCGGGTTTGGGGATTGGGGGGTTATGCTCGGGGCGCTTTGCAGACGTTGTGGGTGAGGTGTTTGAAGAGGCTTGAGCGGGCGGCGTGGAGTTCCTTGCCGGCCTGCAGATCGGTCAATGCGCTGGCCAGGGCGCGCAGGTGTTCGAGGCTGAGGCCTGGGCGCAGGAACGCCTGTGCGTTGGGCAAGCTGGCGAGCTTATCCAGCGGGGTCATGGCGTCCTGGGGGCGGTAGATGCGTTTGATGCGACCGGGCTTTTTCGGGTCGGGCCGATCGGCGGCGAACAGGCAGGGGCGGTGGAAGTTCAGGAACGGGTTGAGGAACTCGATGCAGAAAGTGTTGAAGGCGGCGGCGTGATGCTGGGGGATGTGGGCGTAGCCGAAGAGCTTTCGCACCACGGCGCCGTTCTTGGTCTCGGCCAGCCCGTTGACGTTGCTGTGGCGAGGTCGGCTGCGGGTGAACTCGATGCGCAGCCTGTCGAGCAGTTTGGCCACGCGGTGGTTGACGTACTCGCTGCCGTTGTCGGCGTGAAAGCCCAGGATCGCGAAGGGGAACTGGTCGGGCATCTGCGCGATGACCGGCAGCAGGTGAGCCTCGGAGATAGTCTGTACGCTGGCCACCACCTCCCACTGGGTCACGCAGTCCACGGCGTTGATGTGGTAGAGGCCCTTGGTGGCGTCCTGATCGCCCTGGTGAACGCTGTCGATGCGGATGAAGCCGGGGCGCCCCTCGGGGGCCGGTGCGCGGCGCACGCCGATGGTGATCGCCGCGGCAGGTCGGGTGCGGGTCTGAACCCGGCGTCGATCCCGGTAGCCGGCGCTCGCGCGCAGGTTGTACAGATGGCCCACCGAGATCGTGGCCAGGCGCTCGAAGCGCGCATCGCCGAAGAGCTCGTACTGGCGACGTAGCACGCAGACCGTGGCCGGGCCGGAAAGCGTGCCCATCGCCCGATCAAGCTCCACCAGCAAAGCCACGTCCCGCGGTGTGTAGCGCCGGGCGAACGCATGCGCGGGGGCGCGGTAGTGCTTGAGCAGCGACTCGCCGCTGGCCCACCGCCCCACCAGCCGCGTGAGCTGCGCCCGGCTGTAGCCGCTGAGCTTGTGCAGGTAGCGCAGCAGCACCCCGCGCTCGGCGCGCTTCAGGCCCCGGTAGTTGAACCGGCGCAGAACCGATTCGATCCATGCGTAACGGGCCGCATCATCTGCCCCGGGGAGAAACTCCAGCGCCTGGGTCCCGGCCATCACCTCGCGTACCTGATCGAGCGTACGTACCTGTGCTTCGTTCATGTCGATCACCATGGCTGTGATGATCAACCCCGGGCGCCAAGGCCGGTTTGCCAGCCTTGGCGTCCCCTCCCTTTAGCCGTCCAGGCTCACACCTCGCTGGAATCAGGGATCCCCCTCCAGGCTCATACCTCGTTGGAAAAGACTATCACTTGCCGCCGCGTCGACTCGGGGGCAAACTCTCGCCGGTAAGCTGAACTGCCGCTTCCGGCAAAGGCCGCTTACGTCCACTTCCGGGCCTGGCACCCCGCCTGCCTGGATCAGACGGGGCTTTGCCCCTCTGCCAACAAGCGCAAGGAGGTATTGCATGACCTGCGAAAACTCCCCAAGCCGTCTCGTACCCGACTCCCTTTCCCCTCTTTAGGGACGCTCTCCCGCGCCACGTTCGGGGTGCCGCCGGCGCTCCTCGATGTCCGCGGCCAGCCTTCGCGTCCAGTCTTGGCGCGAGTGTGCCCGCGTTCAATTGCAATCGCACGGAGCAACCAGTCGCCTGGTTGGCTCCGGCTGGAGAGTCCCATGAAGGAATTGGCCTGGTTTGTCTGGTTGGAACAACGCGAGCGCCAGGGTGCCGCCACCCCCGATGAGCGCATCCCGCGCGGTCTGCCCGGCGGCTTGCTGCTGGCGGTGGTGCTGGTGGCGGGTCTCGCCGGGTTGTTGATCTGAAGCTTCGCGGCGGGGGACCGCCCGGGGCGGGGGGCCGCCGGGCGGAATGTAGGGGGGCGGCGCCCCGCCCGGGGCGCGGGGGGGTGGAATGGGCGGGCAGGGGCGG
>DAIPHN010000078.1:0-14390 GCA_036771335.1 Burkholderiales bacterium | reverse complement strand
TGGCCCACGTGGAGGCTGGATGGGTGCCGCCGGGCACGCGGGTGGACGAGTTCGAATCGGCCATCCGCGCCGTGTGCGAGCCCATCTTCGATAAGCCGTTGAAGGAAATTTCCTTCGGCCGGGTGCTGTTGCGGCTGTTCCAGACCGCGCGGCGCTTTGAACTGGAGGTGCAGCCGCAGCTGGTGCTGCTGCAGAAGACGCTGCTCAACATCGAGGGTCTGGGGCGCGAGCTCGACCCCGACCTTGACCTTTGGAAGACCGCCAAGCCCTTCCTGGAGCGGTGGATGTCAGAGCAGGTGGGCTGGCGCGGCTTGTTGCGCAACCTGCGCGAAGAGGCGCCCCAGTGGAGTGTTCTGCTGCCGAAGCTGCCTCGGCTCGCGCACCAGGCGCTGGCGGGCGCCGAGCCTCACCGGTTCGAGGCCGCGCTGCGCGCGCTAGGCCATGGGCAGAAGCGGCAGTCACAGATGCTCGCCCTGCTGGCTGGCGGCCTCGGGGCAGTGATCCTGTTGCTGGTGGCCATTCTGGCAACACGCTGAGCTTGCCCGCCGGGCCTGTTGCCCGGGACGTACTCCCCGCCCGCCGCAATGGCAGGCGCTTGTCATGAATTCGTCATACCCCACACACAGAATCCGGCTCGTCATTCGTAATGCTGAGCCCGTGCGCGTTCTTCAACCGCGAGCGGTTTGTGCTGGGCAGTCGGTCGATTTCTTCGTTCACAAGCACAGGGGGAGATTCCATGGCTACATGCCACTTGCCGGTTCACCGTCGCTCGCTGAGGCCGCTTGCCGCTGCCCTGGCCCTCATTTTCGGCGTAGGCGCCAGCCTGCCGGTTCGTGCCGAGGAAGAGAGCGCCGCACCGAAGCGGGACAAGGTGATCGAACTGCTGGAGAAACTCAAGGAAAAAGGCATCATCTCCGACGAGGAGTACAACGACATCACCGGGAACACACCGGAAGGCCGCGCTGCCGCCCGCGCCGAGCGGCGCGCCCGCGTGCAGAAGGAAGCCCTCGACGCCCAGAAAGCCGAGCAGGCCAAGGAGCGCTACAACGGCCGCTGGAACAACGGTATCGGCTTCGAAACGCCTGACCGGCGCAACACCTTCACTTTGGGCGGCCGCGTCCACGCCGACTACCGCTACTTCGAGGAAGACACCGCCCCCAGCACCTTAGACATGCGCCGCGCCTACCTAACACTGCAGGGCAGGTGGACCGACTGGCTCACCTGGGACCTCACCGGCGACTTCGCCCAGAACAATGTGACGGCGTTGGACGTGGCCTGGGTGAACGCTGCGTGGAGCGACAGGCTTCAGGTTCGCATAGGCCAGTTCCGGATGCCTTTCTCTCTGGAGGAAATGACCAGTTCGCGTTTCATGGACTTCCAGGAGCGCTCCTTTGTGAACCGCCTCGCCCCGGGCAAGGAGCGCGGCCTTGCGGTGCACGGCGTGCCCGCCTTCGGCACCTCCTATGCGGTGGCGCTCTCCAACGGTCAGCGCAACAACAGCAACGAGGTGTCGTCCGCCTACGACCGCCCGGACCTGATCGCTCGCGGCACGGTCAACGTGGCAGAACTGTTGCAGCAGCAGGCCAAGGCCGTCTACCACTTCGGCGCCAGTTTCTCGAGCGGGGAGTTCAGCAACAACGCGACGACTGTCTCAGCCATCAGCAATTCCACCACCGAGCCTCGCGGCGCGACTTTCTTCGTCCCCACCGCGTTCAACAGCCCGTCCGTGGATCGCACGCGATATGGTCTCGAGACCGCGCTGGTCTACGGAACACTGAAGCTGCAGGGTGAAGTCGCGCAGGCAAACTACAAGGGCGTGACCAATACCGGCACCAGCTTTGACAGGAACATCGACGCTTTCTACCTCAGCCTACACTGGATGATCACCGGCGAACGGTACGCGGAAACCTACCGCAACGGGGTATTCGGCCGCATGTCGCCTATCTCAGGCTACGACCCGGGCGGATCTGGCCTCGGTGCATGGGAATTGGCGGTTAGGCTGAGCGAGTTCGATGCGACTGACTTTCCCCTGGTTGCCGGGGCGAGCAATGCGGCAACCTTGGCGAGCGGCCTGGGTGGAACGTACGTGGGAACGAGCTTGGCGCGCCCGACGGCCAGTACCAAGGCAAGGGCCCTCACCGTGGGGCTGAAATGGATCTGGACGCCGAATTTCAAGATCTATCTCAACTACACCGACACTAAGTTTGCCAACGGCATTCGTTTCAGCCCCACGGGCGGTACGCCGTTCACCGGCGAGAACGAACGGGCCGTGACCATGCGGGCGTCCTTCGACTGGTAGGAAGCGTCGGGGCGCCATGGCGGCCGGACGGCGCAAGACAAGGGGCGGTCCCGTAAGGGATCGCCCCTGTGCTTTGGTGCGCCGCCCTCGCGCCAGCCGGCAGCGCACGGTCTTGCGTCGCCTCCCATGCCGGCGGGAAAAGCACGGGCGCGCGCTGAAGCCCCGGTTTCGGGGCGGGTGTCAAACCCTTCTTGCTACAATTCCCGCTGCTTTTTGTGCAGCGCACACCCACCGCCTGTCATGGCTCTCCTGGAAATTCGTTCTGTCACCCGCCGTTTCCGCGATTTCGTGGCCGTGGATGGCGTGAGCCTGTCCATCGAGGCGGGCGAGTTTTTCACGCTGCTGGGGCCCTCGGGCTGTGGGAAGACTACGCTGTTGCGCATGATCGCCGGCTTCGATCAGCCCGACGGCGGCAAGATCGTCATCGATGGCAGGGACATGACGGGCGTGCCACCGGAGGATCGTAACGTTCACACGGTCTTCCAGAGCTATGCGCTGTTTCCGCACATGACGGTGGAGCAGAACATATCCTTTCCTCTGAAGATGAGCGGCTGCCCGCTGGGCGAGATCAGCGCGCGGGTGCGCGAGGCGCTGGATGACGTATCGCTGCTGGGCCTTGAGAAGCGTTATCCCAACGAGCTCTCCGGCGGGCAGCGCCAGCGCGTGGCCGTGGCGCGCTCGCTGGTGAACCGGCCCAAGCTGCTGTTGCTCGACGAGCCGCTAGCTGCCCTGGATGCCAAGCTCAAGGAGAAGATGCAGCTCGAGCTTATCGCGCTGCAGAAGGAAGTGGGCATCACCTTCATCTATGTCACCCACGACCAGGAAGAGGCGCTTGCGCTGTCGCACCGCATCGCGGTGATGAACAAGGGCCGTGTGGAGCAGCTCGACGAACCGGCGGTGCTCTACAGCGCCCCGAAGAACCGGTTCGTGGCCGACTTCATCGGTGAGTGCAACCTGCTGGACTGCACCGTGGCTTCGGATGCCGGGGTGGTACTGGACCTGGACGTGGCGCAACTAGGGCGCGTACGTGCCGCCGGCGTGGAGGGCAGCGCCGGCGCGGCCCACGGCACCCTGGCCTTGCGTCCCGAGAAGGTGTCCATCGCCCGCGCCCTTGGCGACGAGGCGTGTGTCAACCGCTTCAACGGCAAGGTGCACGACTACCTCTACACCGGCGATGTGACCCTCTACATCGTGGAGGTGGAGGGCGGCCGCCGCATCGAGGTGATGCTGCCCAACAACGCCGTGGGCCGGTCGTCCAAGTTCTTCGAGCCTGGCGACGCGGTGCAGATTGGCTGGCGCGACGACGCCGGCCATTTCCTGCGCGACTGACAGGGTGAACGACAAGCCGCCTTCGGCCGGAACGTTGCCGGCGGCCGCGACGCCGGCAACGGGCCGCGCGCATCCACGAGGGCGGCCATGAGCCCGCGCGCAGCGAAGCTGTTGATCAGCGGCCCGCCGCTCGTATACCTGCTGGTTTTCTTCGCCATTCCCACCCTCATCATGGTGCTCGCGTCATTCCGCTACGCGGGCGAGCTGGGCGGCCTCGCGCCGCTGGTGGGCAGCGCAAGCCCTGACGAGCTGGCCGGGCTCACTCTCGAGAACTACCAGCGCTTCTTCGGCGACAGCATCTACTTCGAGCTGTTTCTCAAATCGTTCCTGTACGCATCAACCACCACCGTCCTTTGCCTGGCACTGGCTTACCCGCTGGCGCTCATGATCGCCCGCAGCCATGCGAAGTGGCGAGACCTGCTGGTGCTGCTGGTAATCCTGCCCTTCTGGAGCAATTTCCTGATCCGCGTGTACGCGTGGATGATCATTCTGGGTCCTCAGTCAGCGTTCGCGCGGGTCTTCAACGGCACCCTCGGGCTGGTGGGGATCGAGCCAGTAGCACTGTTGTTCTCGCCCGTGGCGGTGGTGATCGGCCTGGTGTACGTGCACCTGCCCTTCATGGTGTTGCCGCTGTACGCCAATCTCGAAAAACACGATCCGTCGCTGCTGGACGCCGCCCAGGACCTGGGGGCAGGCGCATGGCAGCGCTTCTGGCGCGTCACCTTTCCGTTGTCGCTGCCCGGCGTGTACGCCGGAGCGGCGCTGGTGTTCATTCCGGCGCTGGGCATTTTCGCCATCCCCGACATCCTCGGCGGCACCGACGGTCTGCTGGTGGGCAACGTCATCAAGCAGCAGTTCCTGGATGCGCGCGACTGGCCCTTCGGGAGCGTGCTGTCCATCGTGCTCACAGCGCTGGCCGTACTGTTTGCGGGCATGGCCGCCTGGGTGGCGCGCGGCCAGAGGCTGTGAGCATGCGCCGCCGCCCCTGGCTGGTGTGGACCGCCGGCGTGCTGACGTACCTGTTCCTGTACGTGCCGCTGGTCATCGTGGTGGTGTACTCCTTCAACGACTCGCGCCTGAACGCCGAATGGGTGGGTTTCACCACCCACTGGTACGGGGAGCTGATGCGCGACGAGCAGATGATCGAAGCGGCCTGGAACTCGCTGCTCATCGCCCTGGTGGCGAGCGCCGTGTCCACCGTGCTGGGCACCATGGCGGGTTATGCCATGTACCGATTCAAGCTGCGGTTGCTGCCCATCCTGGTGGTGACGCCCATCGCCATTCCGGAGATCCTCATGGGCGTGAGCCTGTTGATCTTCTTCGTGATGCTCAATCTCACCCTGGGGATGGTGTCCATCATCCTGTCGCACATCGCCTTTTGCGTCGGCTTCGTGGCCATCGTGGTGCGCTCGCGCCTGTCGGGCATGGACGAGAGCCTGATCGAGGCGGCGCGCGATCTGGGCGCCTCCCCGGTGCAGGCTTTCCGGTTGGTCACCCTGCCGCTGATCATGCCGGGCATCGTGGCTGGCGCCCTCATGGCCTTTACCCTGTCCATCGACGATTTCGTCATCACTTTCTTTACCGCCGGGGTGGACTCGGTGACGCTCCCGCTGCAGATCTACAGCATGATCAAGATCGCCGTCACGCCCGAGGTGAACGCGGTGTCTACGCTGCTGATGCTGCTCACGCTGGTGCTGATCGTCATCGCCACCCGGCTCGCGCCGGGTTCGTTCCGCGGCAAGTGATCGCCGCTTTCGCCTTTCCGCTAAGCCTTTGAAGGAGGAGGTCCGTCATGAAGAAACTCCTGGCTGCCGTCGCTGCCCTGCTCGCGAGCCTGCCGGCCGCCGCCCAGAAGCAGGAGGTGCTGCACCTCTACAACTGGAACAACTACATGTCCGAGGAAACCATCAAGCGTTTCGAGGGCGTGTGCAAGTGCAAGGTGAAGCAGTCCTACTACGGTTCCAACGACGAGTTGCTTGCCAAGCTGCAGGCCGGCGCCAAAGGCTACGACGTGCTGGTACCCACCATGGGCGCGGTGGAGGCGCTCATCAAGCGCAATGCGCTGCTGCCGCTGGACAAGACAAAGCTGCCGAACCTCAAGAACGTCATGCCCGGCTACCTGAACACGGCCTTCGACCCGGGCAATGCCTACTCGGCGCCCTACGCCATGTCCATCACCCTGCTTGGCTACAACGACAAGAAGATCGCCGAGCTGGCCCTGCCCACGGATAGCTGGGCGCTGATCTTCGACCCCAAGAACCTGGAGAAGCTCAAGGGCAAGGTGACGGTGCTGGATGACCAGCGCGAGCTGTTCGCTGCGGCGGCCAGATACCTGGGCTTCTCCGTCAACGACATGGACGAGGAGAAGCTCAACCAGGTCAGGGATGTGATTCGCAAGGCAAAGCCTTACTGGGCCGCCTTCAACGCCCAGAGCTACATCAAGGAACTCACCGTGGGCAATATCTGGGTGGCCCATGGCTACTCCAACGACATCTTCCAGGCCAACCTCGATGCCGTGGCCGCCAAGCGGCCCTTCGCCATCAAGCACGCCTTGCCAAAGGAAGGCGCGGTGCTCGCTCTGGACGCCATGGTGATCCCGAAGAACGCGCCCAAGCCGGAACTCGCCCACCAGTTCATCAACTTCATGCTCGATGGTCGCAACTCCGCCGATCTCACCAACCTGATCGGCTCGGGCAACCCCAATGACGACGCCCAGAAGCACATCAAGCCCGAGATCAAGGCCAACAAGGCCGTGTTCCCCGATGCGGAGATGGCCAGGAAGCTGGAGATGCTCAAGGACCTCAATGCCAAGCAGCTGCGCACCCTGTCGCGGCTGTGGACCGAGGTGAAGCTCAAGTAGCCGCGCGGGTGCGTCCCAGCCGCCCGCTGCCGGAGCCGGGCTGCCGGCAGGCCGCCAGGGGCGGGATTCAGCCGTAGGCGCGTTTCAGCGCCCCCACCACGCGCGCTACATCCGCCTCGGGCAGACCGTTGATGCCGGCGGCTGCAGCCCGTCCGCCGCCGCCAAATTCCCGGGCGATGCGCTCCGCGCTCGCTGCGTGCCCGCGGGGCGCGCGCAGGCTGACCGTGTAGGCGCCTTCCTGCGGGGTGAAGACTGCATGGGCGCGGCCCGGGTTAGTGGCGGCCAGGTGATTGGCCAGGGTGCCCGATACCCGCCGGCTCCAGGGCGCATCGGGCAGCACCACCGCCGCTGCCCCAGCCGTGTCGAGCACCGCTGCCACCCCCAGCGCCCGTGACAGGTCGCTGTGGCGGGCTTGCTCGAGAGCTCTGGGCGCGGGATCGGTGGCGGCGAAGTCCAGCGGATCAGTGAAGCCGCGCATGCGCTGGTGCAACTCGGCGGGGTGGAACAGCAACTCCTCCACCCGGGTACCGTACGCGTTGTAGTTCAGGCTCTCGCCGAGGCTTTGCAGCGCCCCGAGCGCGGCTGGCGTAAGGTTCAGGCTGGCCGCTGCGGCGTGGGCGCTGCGGGTCATGGCATCGCCAAACGCGCCGGTCACGGCCCATGCGCGGTGCGCTCCGCCCAGGTGACGGTCCACGATCAGCGCGGTGCAGATGTCCGGCGCGAAGTCGAGGTGGCGGGTGAGCCGGGGATGCTCCGGCGGCCGGCCTGCAAAGTGGTGGTCAAACCACTCCACCTCGGCGCCCGCCCGCAGCACCGCCGCCAGGGCCGCCGCGTTGGTGTGCAGGGACACGTCCAGCACCGTGAGGCAATCGCCCGGTGCGGGTTGCAATCGGCCCAGCAGAGCGATCTCGCGCTTGGTTCCGGTGACCAGCGTCGCCTCGCGGGGCTGCCCTAGCCGAAGCTGCTGCAGGGCGCAAAGTCCGTCGGCGTCGCCATTGAAGATGTCATAGAATTTCATTCGATTTCATCTCCTGCACGGTGGCGGCCCGCCGGGGCTTCGTCCGCCTCCCGCGCCGCGGGTGGCGCGCAATGCCCAGCTACCAGGGCGCCTGCACCATGGCCGCCTCGCCCCGCTTCGCTCGATCCTCTGCCTTCGTCCGCGCCGCCACCCTAGCTTACGGGGCGCTGGTGCTGGTGGCCAGCCTCTATCCCTTCAGCGGCTGGAGAGTACAGGCGGGCGAAGTGCTATGGGCCCGCATGGCCGAATGGCCGCGCTACTACACCTGGAGCGACGTGGCGCTGAACGTGGCCGGTTACCTGCCGCTGGGATTGTTGTTGACGCTTGCCCTGCGCGCTCGCCTCACGGCAGTGGCGGCGGGGTCCGTGGCGGTCTTGGGTTGCGTGCTGCTGAGCGGCGCCATCGAACTGCTGCAGGGATTCCTGCCCTCCCGGGTGACCTCGGCGCTGGATCTCTTCTGCAACGGGGTTGGCGCGCTGCTGGGCGCATGGCTCGGGTTGGCGGTGGGCGAGGCCTGGCTGCTCGATGGTGCGCCCACGCGCTGGCGGCGCGCGCATCTGGTGCCGGAGACCCGTGCCGACTGGGTGGTGCTGCTGCTGGCACTGTGGCTGTTCACGCAATTTAATCCCGCGCCGCTGTTGTTCGCCAACGGTGATCTGCGCGCCTGGAGCGGCGGCGCCCTGACGGTGGTGGCCTGGTCGCCGCCGCTGGCGATGGTGACGGATGCCCTGGTGACGGCGCTGGCGGTGGCGAGTGTGGCGGGCCTGTGCGCCTGGGTGATGCACGGCGGCGCTTTGGCGCTGCGCGCCACGGGAGTGCTGGCGTTGATGGCGCTGGCCCTGAAGAGCCTCGCGGGGGTGGCCCTGCTCGATGCGCCCAATCCCTTCGGATGGCTCGCGCCGGGTATGGGTGCCGGCCTAGCGGCGGGAGCCGTGCTTGCCTGGACGGTGACTCGTTTCACGCCGCGTCGCGCTGCGGCCGCCGCGGTGGTGGCCGCCATCGCGGGCACGGCCCTGCTTAACGCCACGCCCGCCAATCCCTATCTGGACGAGGCCCCGCAGCCCGGGCGGCCTGGCCACTCGCGAAGTTTCAGAGCCACCGCCGTAGCGGTGGCCGCGCTGTGGCCCTTCACAGCCGTGGCCGTGGTGCTGCTGGCGCGGCGGCGCGGCCGGCGACCGGTAGAATCGGCGGCTGTTTCCGGGGACATCAAGACGCCATGAGCTACTACGCCCGCCACGTGTTCTTCTGCTGCAATCAGCGCGACGAGCCGAATCGCGCCTGCTGCAACGCCCGCGGCGCCTCGGCGCTGCGCGACTACGCCAAGGCCAGGGTGAAACAACTGGGGCTCGCGGGCAAAGGCAGGGTGCGGGTCAACCAGGCGGGTTGCCTGGACCGGTGCGAGGAAGGCCCGGTGATCGTGATCTACCCGGAGGGCGTGTGGTACACCTACGTGGACCAGGCCGACGTGGACGAGATCATCGAACGCCACCTCGTGGGAGGCGAGATGGTTGAGCGGCTGAAGATTTGAGCCTCGCGGCCTCCAGGAAGGTGCTGATCGACGGGCCTGCCGGCAGGCTCGCGGCGGCCGTGACGCGGTCGCACGCGGTGCCGCGGGGCGTGGCGCTGGTGGCCCATCCCCACCCCTTGTACGGCGGCAGCATGGACAACAAGGTGGTGCAGACCCTGGCGCGCTGTTTCGCGGCCATGGGGTACGTCACCTGGCGATTAAACTTCCGCGGCGTTGGCGAGAGCGAGGGCGTCTACGACGACGGCCGCGGCGAACTGGACGATTTCCGCGCCCTCGCCGCTCACGCTGCCGCCGACACGCCAGGCTTGCCCCTCGCCGTGGGCGGGTTCTCCTTCGGAGGGTACGTGGTTTCCAGACTCTGCGCTGAGCTGGCACCCGTGCGTGTGGTGATGGTGGCGCCCGCCGTGGGCCGCTTCGGCGTGGACCAGGTTCCCGCCCACACCCTGGTGGTGCATGGCGAATCCGATGATGTGGTGGCGCTCGCCGACGTGCTGGAATGGGCGCGGCCCCAGAAGCTGCCGGTGACCGTGGTGCCGGGCGCAGGTCACTTTTTCCACGGCGATCTGGGTGTCCTGCAGCGCATCGTCATGAGCAGCTGCTCCTGCGCTGCCGGGGCATGATGAGCGGCGAGCTGCTTCGCATTCGTGATCTGCACAAGTCCTTCGGGCCGCTGGAGGTGGTCCGAGGTATCAGCCTGACGCTGGCGCGCGGCGAGTGCTATGGCCTGCTGGGCCCCAACGGCGCCGGCAAGACCACCACCCTGCGGCTGTGCCTGGGACTCACCGATCCCGATTCTGGCAGCATCGAACTGGCCGGCCTGCCCGTGCCGCGAGCGGCGCGGGAGGCGCGGCTGCGGCTGGGCGTGGTGCCGCAGATCGACAACCTCGACCCGGATTTCACCGTCACTGAAAACCTGGTGGTGTACGGGCGCTACTTCGGGCTGCGGGATGCGGCCATCCGCGCCCGCGTGCCGGAGTTGCTGGAGTTCGCCGGGCTGTCGGGCAAGGCCGACGCGCCCATCCAGTCGCTGTCGGGTGGCATGAAGCGGCGCCTGTCGCTGGCCCGCGCGCTGGTGAACGACCCGGACATCGTGTTTCTCGACGAGCCCACCACCGGCCTTGATCCCCAGGCGCGCCATCTCATCTGGGAGCGCCTCAAGCAGCTCACCCAACAGGGCAAGACGTTGCTGCTCACCACCCATTTCATGGACGAGGCCGAGCGGCTGTGCGACCGGCTGGCGGTGATCGACCAGGGCCGCATGGTGGCCGAGGGCAGCCCGCGCGAGCTGATCCAGGCCCATATCGAGCCCGATGTGGTGGAGGTGTTCGGCGACGGCGCCGCCGCCTGGGGCGAGGCCCAGGGCCGGCGCCTCTCGGAGCGCTTCGAGCAGGCGGGCGAGACGGTGTTCTGCTATACCCGCGACGCCCGGCCGCTGCTGGCTGCCCTGGAGGGTTGCCCGCAGCTGCGCAGCCTGCACCGGCCGGCCAGTCTCGAAGATGTGTTCCTCAAGCTCACCGGCCGCGACCTGAGGGACTGATGAACCGCATGCCCAGGGCCAAGGACCTGCGGGCGCCGCATATCTCGCGGCGTTTCGTGCAGGTGTGGCGGCGCAATTTCCTGGTGTGGCGCAAGCTCGCTGTGCCCTCGCTGCTGGGCAATCTGGCCGACCCCATGATGTACATGCTCGGCCTGGGCTTCGGCCTGGGGGCGCTGCTGCCGGAGGTGAACGGCACGCCCTACATCGTGTTCCTGGCCGCCGGCACCGTGGCCTACAGCACCATGAACAGCGCCACCTTCGAGGCGCTCTACTCGGCCTTTTCGCGCATGCACGTGCAGCGCACCTGGGAGGCCATCATGAACGCGCCCCTGGACCTGGACGACATCCTGCTGGCCGAGGCCCTGTGGGCGGCCTCCAAGAGCCTGCTGTCGGGTAGCGCCATCCTGCTCATCATCTGGGTGCTGGGCCTGTCCCATTCGCCGCTCACCCTGTGGGTGCTGCCGGTGGTGTTCCTCACCGGGCTTTGTTTCGGCGCCCTGGCGCTGGTGATGAACGCACTGTCCCCCAGCTACGACTTTTTCCTCTACTACTTCACGCTGGTGGTGACGCCCATGACGCTGCTGTGCGGCGTGTTCTTCCCCGTCACCCAGTTGCCGGAGGCGCTGCAATGGGTATCGCGGTTGCTGCCGCTGTCCCATGCCATCGCGCTGGTGCGCCCGCTGGTGAAGGGCGAGGTGCCGATGGACATCGCCGCCCACGTGGCGGTGCTGGCGGGCTTCGCCGCGGCCGGGTTCTATGTGTCGCTGGTGCTCACCCGCCGGCGGCTGATGACATGAGCTGAGGCCTTGGGCGCTGCTGCCGTGGACGCATGGTGGCTCGAGGCCGATGCCCTCGAGCGCCATGGCGACGGACTGAGCAGCGCCGAGGCGCGCGCTCGTCTGGCGGCGGACGGGCCCAACACGCTGGAGACCACGGCGACGGCGGCGCTGCCGCTGCGGTTCCTGGCGCGCTTTCGCAATCCGCTGGTGCTGGTGCTGCTTGGGGCGAGCGCCTTGTCGGCCCTCACTGGGGACGTGCTCGGCTTCCTCATCATCGCGGCGATGGTGCTGCTGTCGGTGTCGCTCGACTTCGCCCAGGAGGTGCGCGCCCAGCGCGTGGCCGAGCGGCTGCGCCGCAGCGTCGGGCTGCGCGCACGGGTGCTGCGCGACGGGGCCGAGGCGGAGGTGCCCGCCGAGGAACTGGTGCGCGGCGATGTGCTGCTGATCGCCGCCGGCGATCTCGTGGCTGCCGATGCGCGCGTGCTCTGGGCGCAGGACTGCTTCATGCAGCAATCCTCGCTCACGGGCGAACCCTACCCCGTGGAAAAGCACGCCAGGGTCCGTGCGGCGGGGTCTTCCGTGGAAGAGGCCGTGAACGCTGTATTCATGGGGACCTCGGTGATCTCGGGGCGCGCCCGGGCGCTGGTGGAGCGCACGGGCCGGCGCACGCGCATGGGCGCGGTGTCGTCGAGCCTGTCGCGCGAGCCGCCGCCCACGGCCTTCGAACTGGGCACGCGCCGCTTCGGCCTGCTCATCCTGCGGCATCACTCTGATGCTGGTGGCCTGTGTGCTGCTGCTCAACCTGCTCGGGCATAAGCCCTGGCCAGAGGCATTCCTGTTCGCCATCGCCCTGGCGGTGGGACTCACGCCGGAGTTGCTGCCCATGGTGGTGTCGGTGACCCTTGCCATGGGTGCCCTGCGCATGTCCCGCCAGGGCGTGGTGGCGCGCCGACTGGCCGCCATCCAGGACCTGGGCAGCATGGATGTGCTTTGCACCGACAAGACCGGCACGCTCACGGAGGCGCGCATCCGGCTCGAGCGGCACGTGGACGCCCGGGGGCGCGACAGCGATCGCGTGCTGCAATTGGCATGGCTCAACAGCCACTTTGAAACGGGCCTTCGCAGCCCCATGGATGAGGCAATCCTCGCCCACGAGCAGCTCGCAGAGGGCGCCTGGCGCAAGGTGGATGAGGTGCCCTTCGACTTCGAGCGGCGCAGGGTGAGCGTGCTGCTCGACGATGGGCAGCGGCGCCTGCTGGTGGTCAAGGGCGCCGCCGAAGAGATCGGGGCGCTGTGCGCCAGCGTGGAGACCGAGGGCGCCGCGGTGGCCCTGGACGACGCGGCCAGGGCGGGGCTGCTGGCGTTGCACGATGAGTTCGCCGCCCAGGGGTTTCGCGTGCTGGGGATTGCTTCCAAGGAGGTGGCGCGCGATCACCCCCATGCGGTGGTGGGCGACGAGACGGCCCTGTGCTTCACCGGCTTTGCCGCCTTCCTCGATCCACCCAAGGCCTCGGCCGCCGATGCGTTGCGCCTGCTCGATCAGCGCGGCGTGGAGGTGAAGGTGGTCACCGGCGACAACGAGCAGGTCACGCGGCACGTTTGCGCAAGCCTGGGCCTGGAGGTTCGCGGGGTTGTGAGCGGAGCCCAGATGGCGGACATGGACGATGCCGCCCTGCGCCTCGCGGCGGCGCGGGCAACCCTGTTCGTGCGTGTGGATCCTGGCCAGAAGCGGCGCGTCATCGAGGCCCTGAAGGCTGAGGGCCAGGTGGTGGGCTATCTTGGGGACGGTATCAACGACGCCCCGCCGCTGCATGCCGCCGATGTCAGCATATCGGTGCTGGGCGCCGCCGACATCGCCCGCGAGAGCTCTCACATGATCCTGCTGCAACAGGATCTGCATGTGCTTCACGACGGCGTGCTGGAGGGGCGCCGCACCTTCGGCAACGTGATGAAGTACATCATGATGGGAACCAGCTCCAACTTCGGCAACATGTTCAGCATGGCCGCGGCCTCGGTGGCGCTGCCCTTCCTGCCCATGCTGCCGGCCCAGGTGCTGCTCAACAACATGCTCTACGACATTTCCGAGCTGCCCATTCCCGCCGACCGGGTGGATGAGCAGGAGTTGCGCCGCCCGCGTCGCTGGGACATGCGCTTCATCCGCGACTTCATGTGGGTGGTGGGGCCCGTGTCCTCGTTGTTCGATTTCCTTACCTTCTGGGTGTTGTTGCACTGGCTGCAGGCCGGGGAGGCGCTGTTTCGCACCGGCTGGTTCGTGGAATCGCTCGCCACCCAGGTGATGGTGATCTTCGTGATCCGCACCCGCGGCAATCCGCTGGCGAGCCGTCCCGACCCCAGGCTTGCGGCTGCGGCTCTGGCCGTGGTGGCGCTGGCGCTGGCGCTGCCGCTCACCCCTGCGGGGGCGTGGTTCGGATTCGTGGCTCCGCCGGCGGGCTTCTATGCAGTGCTTGCCGTCATGACCCTTGCCTACCTGCTGCTGGTGGAGATGGTCAAGCGGCTGTTCCATCGCCACCATCCGCTGGCGCCCTGAGCGGGTAACGAGGTTGACGCCGGCCGGCGTGCCCGCCTAGCGTTTTCCGGCGCACCCATTCCTTCGCCATGCCCGCCATTTCGACCCATTCACGCCCTCTGGCGCCGCCCGCCTTGCCATGCCCCGAGGCCCCGGGTGCTCGCGCTGCGCGCTGTGGCTGGTGGTCTTCCTCCCGGGTGCTCACGGCTGGGTTCCCGAGGGCTCTGGGCCGTTCACTGCTACTGGCAGTAGCGCTGCTGGGCGTCACGGCCACCGCCATCGCCGAGGAGCCGCGCGCCCGGGTGCTGTTGCAAACCGTGCTGGTGGCCGGTCTTGCGCATCACGAGGCGAAGGCCGTGTGGCCCGATCTCGCCGTGGGCGATGCACTCGACCTGGTGCGTGAGTGGGACAATGCCCACGATGCGCAGGCGGTGCGCGTGGACTGGCGGGGGCGCGCCCTGGGCTATCTGCCGCGCAACGACAATGCCGATGTGGCGCGCCAGCTCGACCGGG
>DAIPHN010000077.1:0-14546 GCA_036771335.1 Burkholderiales bacterium | reverse complement strand
GTCGAAGTCGGCCACGCGGAACGGCGGCGCCATCTTGTTCTTCACCACCTTGACGCGCGTCTCGCTGCCAATCACCTCCTCGCCCTTCTTGATGGAGCCGGTTCGCCGGATGTCCATGCGCACGGAGGCATAGAACTTGAGGGCATTACCGCCGGTGGTGGTTTCGGGGTTGCCGAACATCACGCCGATCTTCATGCGAATCTGGTTGATGAAGATCACCAGGGTGTTGGAGCGCTTGATGTTGGCGGTGAGCTTGCGCAGCGCCTGGCTCATGAGGCGTGCCTGCAACCCGGGCAGCTGGTCGCCCATCTCGCCCTCGATCTCGGCCTTGGGCACCAGCGCCGCCACCGAGTCAACCACCACCACGTCCACGGACCCGGAGCGCACCAGCATGTCGGTGATCTCGAGCGCCTGTTCGCCGGTGTCGGGCTGGGAGATGAGGAGTTCGTCCACGTTCACGCCCAGCTTGCGGGCATAGCCGGGATCGAGCGCATGCTCGGCGTCGATGAAGGCGGCCGTGCCGCCCAGTTTCTGGGCCTCGGCCACGACCTGAAGGGTGAGGGTGGTCTTACCGGAGGATTCGGGGCCGAAGATCTCCACGATGCGCCCGCGTGGCAGGCCGCCGATGCCCAGGGCCATGTCGAGGCCCAGCGAGCCGGTGGAGATCACCTGAATGTCGCGCGAGACATCGTGCTCGCCCATTTTCATGATGGAGCCCTTGCCGAACTGCTTTTCGATCTGCGACAGGGCGGCGGCGAGGGCTTTGGATTTGTTGTCGTCCATGGAAGCGGGGGGTCCGAGCGAGATGACGGTGGGAAGGGCGTTGGGGACAGCGCGGGCGTTGGTGTTCAAAAGCGACATGATTCTCCCA
This sequence comes from Burkholderiales bacterium, assembly GCA_036771335.1. Taxonomy (GTDB): domain Bacteria; phylum Pseudomonadota; class Gammaproteobacteria; order Burkholderiales. Next base: position 13,675 of record DAIPHN010000077.1, on the reverse strand, counting down.
CAGGCGGAGGCGGGCGGCACAGTTCGGGACCCTCGGGCGGCGCGGCCGAGGCACCTGCTCCCGCGGGCAAGGCGCTCATGATCCAGGCCGCCAGGCTCAGGGGATGAGCCTGTGCCCGACTACCCGTGCGATTCAGGCCGCTCGGGGTGCCTCGGCCAGCTCCACGAGCCCCGCCAATGCCGCCGCCACGGCACCGCGGCGCACGGCCTCACGGTTACCCTGGAAACGGAAGCACCGCGCCTGTCGCGCACCCTCCGGCCCGCCCCAGCCGATCCACACGGTGCCCACGGGCTTCTCCACGCTGCCTCCAGCCGGGCCCGCGACGCCGCTCACCGCCACGGCGAACTGCGCGCCGCTCTCGCGCAGGGCCCCCTCCACCATCTCGCGCACGGTCTGCTCGGACACCGCCCCCTGAGCGAGCAGCGTCTGGGCGGAAACGCCCAGAGCGGCGCGCTTGGCGGCGTTGCTGTAGACGATGAAGCCGCGGTCGAACCAGCCGGAACTGCCAGGCACATGGGTGACGGTGGTGGCAATCCAGCCGCCGGTGCACGACTCGGCGGTGGTGAGCTTCGCGCCACGCGCACCCAGCGCCTCGCCGAGTCGCTGGGCCAGCGACAACAGCGCTGCGTCGTCGTGAGCCTCCAGGCTCAAAGGGCCACCGCCTTCCAGGCGGCCAGCACCAGGAGCGTGTACAGGGCGGCGATGAGATCGTCGAGCATCACGCCGAAGCCGGACTTCAGGGTGCGGTCGTAGTACCGGATGGGGCTAGGCTTGAGGATATCGAACAGCCGGAACAGCAGGAACCCGAAGGCCTCCCAGAGCGGCTCTCGCGGCAGCATGAACAGCACCAGGAGGAAGGCCACCATCTCGTCGATCACCATGCCGCCGTGGTCGTGCACGCGGAGTGCCCGCCCGGTGCGCTCGCAGGCCCAGGCGCCCACCAGCAAGGCCGCGGCGAGCAGCGCGAGGAAGGCCCCGTCGGACAGCCGCGGATAGACGAACCAGAACACGGGCAGGGCCAGCAGCGTGCCTGCCGTTCCCGGGGCGGGGCGCACCAGGCCGGCTCCGAAGCCGAAGGCGATGACGTGGGCGGGGTGCGCCAGCACGAAGCGCAGGCCCGGACGCATGGCGACCGCCTCAGGCGAAGTGGTCAAAGCCGCCGGCCTCCAGCGTCAGCGCGGCGCCAGCGGCGTCGAGCACGCACACACCCTCGCCCGCCTCCATGGCGCCGATGCGGCTGACCGGAACCCCGGCCGCACCCGCGGCCGACAGCACCTCGCGGCGCCGCCGCGCCGGCGCGCAGAATGCCAGTTCGTAGTCATCACCGCCTGCCAGCGCCAGCGCCCGGGTGGCGGGATCATCGCGTCCGGGTTCCATGTAGTCCGCCAGCGGCACCAGCGGCCACCGGACAACGGCGCCCAGGCCCGCGCGCTTCGCCATGTGACCGACATCCGCCACCAGCCCGTCGGAGATGTCGATGCAGGCGCTCGCCACGCGCAGCAGCGCGAGCCCCAGCGACACGCGCGGGTCGGGCCGCTCCAGCCGGTAGCGCGCCCTCGCCAGGGCCTCGGGCGGGAGCGCCGTGCGCCCCTGCAGCGCCCGGAGGCCGGCGGCAGCTTCGCCCAGGGTGCCGCTCACCCACAGGTCATCACCCGCGCGCGCGCCGCTGCGCAGCCGCGCGCTGCCGGCCGCCACTTCGCCCATGATCTGGATGCACACGGTCAGCGGTCCGCAGGTGGTGTCGCCACCCACCAGGTCCACCTCATGGCGCGTGGCAAGCGCCAGCAAGCCCGCCATGAAGGCCGCGATCCAGTCCTCATCGGCCGCCGGCAGGGCCACCGAAAGCGTCGCCCAGCGGGGCCGCGCGCCCATGGCCGCCATGTCGGAGAGGTTTACTGCCAGGCACTTGTGGCCAACGCCCTCGGGGTCTGCGTCGGGCAGAAAGTGCCGGCCGCTCACCAGCATGTCCGTGGAAACGGCCAGCGCCATGCCGGGCGACACCTCCAGCAGGGCCGCATCGTCGCCGCCGGCGAGGCGGGTGTGGGAAACCGGCGGCGAGAAGTGCTTCGCGATGAGGCCGAACTCGCCGCTCGCAGGCCGGGTCTGAGGGCGGCCGGCCTCGAACTCCTGCGCCACCCGGATCACGGTGCGCTCCGCGGTACCGTCAGCCGGCGGACGGCTCGTGAGGCCGCAGGCGCGGCGCGAGGCGGTCGAGCACGCCGTTCACGTAGCGGTGCCCGTCGGTGCCGCCGAAGGTCTTGGCAAGCTCCACGGCCTCGTTGATTACCACGCGGAAGGGCGTTTCGGGGTGGTGGGCCAGCTCCACGGCGCCCAGCAGCAGCACCGCGTGCTCCACGGGCGAGAGCGCCGCGACCGGACGATCGAGAAGCGGCGCGAAACTGTCGCGCAACGACGGAGCATGGACCACCGCGTCCGAGAGCAGGCGCTCCAGCAGGCCCGCGTCGGCCTCGGCGAAGCCCTCCGTTTCGCGTGCCTCGGCCATCAGCATGGCGGCATCCGCGGGGTTGAGCAGCCAGCGGTAGAGCAGCTGCACCGCCAGCTCCCGCGCGCGGCGGCGCGCCGCGGTCCGCCCGCGCGCCGGCGCCCTGACGGACTTAGTCGCGCTCATCGTCGAGGGACTGGAGCAGGTTGGCCATCTCCACGGCCACGCGCGCCGCCTCGGCGCCCTTGTCCAGGCGGGCCAGGGCCTGGTCCTCGGTTTCGGTGGTCAGCACGCCATTGGCCACGGGCACTCCGGTGTCCAGTTGCACGCGCTGGATGCCGGCGGCGCTCTGGTCAGCCACGATCTCGAAATGCCGGGTTTCGCCGCGAATCACCGCGCCCAGCGCCACCAGAGCGTCCACCTGGCCGATGCCCGCGAGCTTGAGCAGCGCCAGGGGAACCTCCAGGGCGCCGGGAACAGTGAGTACCTGGATGTCCTCGGGCCGGACCTTCAGCCGCAGCAGCTCCTCCACGCAATTGCGCAGCAGGCCCTCCACCACCGGGCCGTTGAAGCGGCTCACCACGATTCCCACCGACAGCTCCTCGCCGTCCAGATCCGGTTCGATCTCGTAGATCTCGCCAAAGCGCGTCATGTCACGGTCCTCCATCGCCGCCATCGGGCAGCAGGTAGCCGGTCACTTCCAGGTCGAAGCCGGCCATGCTGGGCATCTTTCGCGGGTGGGCCATCAGGCGCATGCGCTTGACCCCCAGGTCGCGCAGGATCTGGGCGCCGATGCCGTAGGTGCGCAGGTCCAGGCGCCTCGCGGTTTGGGGGGCGGGGCGCGCCTCTTGTGGGCCCTCCTGCCCCTCTCCCGTCTCGGCCCTGTTAAGCTTCACCGCCCCCCCGCGGGGCGCCGCCGCGATCCGGGCGAGAGCTTCGGACAAGGGCCAGGAGTGGCTGCCTGCGGCGAGGTCGAGCAAGTCGAGCACCGACAGCGGTTCGTGCACCCGCACCAGCACCTCATCCTCGCCTCCCACCTCGCCGCGCACCAGCGCCAGGTGGGTCTCGCGGGTGGTCTGGTCTACGTAGGCGAGTTGCCGGAATTCGCCGTACGCCGCGCGCAGCACGCGCTCGTGCACGCGGCGCACCAGGGACTCGGTGCGGCTGCGGTGGTGGATGAGATCGGCGATGGTGCCCACCTTGAGCCCGTGATGCGCCGCGAAGCCCAGCAGGTCGGGCAGCCGCGCCATCTCGCCGTCATCCTTGAGGATCTCGCAGATCACCGCGGCGGGCTCGAGACCGGCCAGCCGCGCCAGGTCGCAGCCCGCCTCGGTGTGGCCGGCGCGCACCAGCACCCCTCCGTTCTGGGCCATGAGGGGAAAGATATGGCCCGGCTGCACCAGGTCCTCTGGGCGGGCGTCGGGCTTGACCGCGGCCAGCACCGTCTGGGCGCGGTCCGCGGCGCTGATGCCCGTGGTGACGCCCTCGGCGGCCTCGATGGAAACGGTGAAGTTCGTGCCCAGGGGGGAGCGGTTGGCGGACACCATGAGCGGCAGGTCGAGCTGCCGGCAGCGCGCCTCGGTGAGGGTGAGGCAGATCAGCCCGCGGCCGAAGCGCGCCATGAAGTTGATGGCCTCCGGCGTGGCGCACTGGGCGGCCAACACCAGATCGCCCTCGTTCTCGCGATCCTCCTCGTCCACCAGCACGACCATGCGGCCGGCCTGGACCTCGGCGACGATTTCGGCTGTGGGACTGATGTTCATGAGGCGCGGGGTGGGCCGGGACGGCCCGGAGAAAGCGCGCCGCCGTGGCGCGCGAAGCCCGGCATTCTACCCGCCCGGCGCCCAGTCGCCCCGGTCCGTGTCCAGCATCCGCTCGACGTAACGCGCGATAAGGTCGATCTCGAGGTTGACCCGCTCGCCGCCGCGCAACTCGCCGAGATTTGTGGCCGCCAGGGTGTGCGGGATGAGGTTCACGGCAAAGCCGTCCGCGGCCACAGTGTTCACCGTGAGGCTGACGCCATTGACGGCGATGGAGCCCTTGCGCGCCAGGTAGCGTGACAGCGCTGCGGGCATGGCGAAGTGCAGCACGCGGTTGTCGCCCACCGGCTCCACTGAGCGCACCGCGCCCACACCGTCCACGTGCCCCGTGACCAGGTGGCCGCCGAGCCGGTCGCTGGCGCGCAGCGCCTTCTCGAGATTCACCCGCGCGCCCGGGGCGAGCCCCGCCGTGCAGTCGAGGGTCTCGCGGGAGACGTCCATCTCGAAACCGCTGTCATCCCGTGCCACCACCGTGAGGCAGCAGCCGTTGACGGCGATGCTGTCTCCCAGCGCCACGTCGGAGAGATCGAGGCCGCCGGCGTGCACCCGCACGCGCGCGCACGGCCCTGCGGGCTCGATGCGTTCCATGCGGCCCACTGCCTGAACGATGCCGGTGAACATGCGTGCTCCTTGCGATGACGGGCTCAGGCGCCGGACGGCTCTACCCGGGCCACCAGCCGAAGATCCGGGCCCAGGCACCGCAAGTCGCGCACCGCGAGCCGCGTGCCCTGGGCGAGCGACTGGAGCGTGCCCAGACCCACCATGCCGCGCGCCTCGTCGCCCAGCAACAGCGGCGCCAGGTACAGCAGGTACTCGTCTACCAGCCCGGCCCGGGCCAGCGCGCCGTGCAGGTTGATGCCCGCCTCGGCGAGCACCTCGTTATGGCCGCGCGCGGCCAGGGTGCGAAGCAGCGCCGCCAGGTCCACCTTGCCCTGGGCGTCCGGCAGACACAGGACCTCGGCGCCCGCCGCGGTAAGGGCATCGGCGTGGGGCGCTTCCCGCACCGCCGTGGCCACGATCACGCCGTCGCCTTCCAGGATGCGGGCCTGGGGCGTGATGCGCAGCCGGCTGTCCACCACCACCCGCACCGGCTGGCGATGGCAGGGCACGTCGCGCACCGTGAGGCGCGGATCATCTCCCTGCAGCGTGCCGATGCCCGTGAGCAGCACGCAGGATCGCGCCCGCCAGCGATGGCCGTCGCGGCGCGCCGCTGGCCCCGTGATCCACTGGCTCACGCCGTTGGCAAGCGCGGTCCTGCCGTCGAGGCTGGCGGCGATCTTGACCCGCAGCCACGGCCGGCCGCGCTCGTGGCGGGAGACAAAGCCGATGTTGAGCTCGCGGGCGTGCTCGGCCAGCAGCCCGCAGGCCACCTCCACTCCCGCGGTGCGCAGGCGTTCCAACCCCCGGCCCGCCGTGCGCCCGTCGGGGTCTGTCATGGCCGCCACCACCCTCGCTACACCGGCGCCCAGCAGGGCGTCCACGCAGGGCGGGGTGCGGCCGTGGTGGTCGCAGGGCTCGAGGCTCACGTAGGCGGTGGCGCCGCGGGCCGACTCGCCGGCAGCGCGCAGCGCGTGCACCTCGGCGTGCGGCTCGCCAGCGCGCACGTGCCAGCCTTCGCCCAGCACCGCGCCGTCCTTCACCACCACGCAGCCCACGCGCGGATTGGGCGTGGTGGTTTCCAGGCCGCGCGCCGCCAGCGCCAGCGCCCGGGCCATGAAGGCATGGTCCTGCGCGCTGAAGCCGCTCATCGCGCGGCGGCGCGGCGGCGCTTCGGAGCGGGCTTGGCCACCTCCTCGATGGCGTCGCGGAAATCGTCCACGTCCTGGAAGCTGCGGTACACAGAGGCAAAACGGATGTAGCCCACCTTGTCGAGCTTGTAGAGCTCCTTCATCACCATCTCGCCGATGGTGCGCGAGGCGATCTCGCGCTCGCCCGAGGCCAGCACCCTCTGCACGATGCGCTGGATGGCGGCATCCACCAGCTCGGTGGCCACGCTGCGCTTGTGCAGCGCCCGGGAGAAGCTGGTGCGCAGCCGGCGCTCGTCGAATTCACTGCGCGTGCCGCTGGCCTTAACCACCTGGGGCATGCGCAGCTCCACCTTCTCCCAGGTGGTGAAGCGCTTGTCGCAAGCCAGGCAGCGACGCCGCCGCTTGACGCTGTCGCCCTCCTCGCTCACCCGGGAATCAACCACCTGGGTGTCCGCGTGGCCGCAAAACGGGCACTTCATGGCTGGTGGGTCGCCCTGGAAACCCCGTTCAGGCGGCCTGCGCGGAGCGTGCGGGCGCGGGCGCGGGGGCGCCGTACACGGGAAAGCGCGCGCACAGCGCCTGCACCTGCTGCGCGGTGCGGGCAATCACCCGCTCGTCATCGGGCGCGTCGAGCACATCGGCCATGAGGTGGGCGAGCTGCTCGGCTTCCAGCTCGGTGAACCCGCGCGTGGTCATGGCCGGCGAGCCGATGCGCACACCGCTGGTGACGAAGGGCTTCTCTGGATCGTTGGGGATGGCGTTCTTGTTGACCGTCATGTGGGCCTTGCCCAGCACCGCCTCGGCATGCTTGCCGGTGATGCGCTTGGCGCGCAGATCCACCAGGAACACGTGGCTTTCGGTGCGGCCGGACACGATGCGCAGGCCGCGCTGCGAGAGCACCCTGGCCATCACCATGGCGTTGGCGAGCACCTGCTGCTGGTAGCTGCGGAACTCCGCGCCCATGGCCTCCTGAAAGGCCACCGCCTTGGCGGCGATCACGTGCATCAGGGGGCCTCCCTGGATGCCGGGGAAGATGGCGGAATTGAAGGCCTTCTCGTGCTCCGCCTGGGACAGGATGATGCCGCCGCGCGGACCGCGCAGCGTCTTGTGGGTGGTGCTGGTCACCACGTGGGCCACCCCTACGGGATTGGGATACAGGCCCGCGGCCACCAGGCCGGCGTAGTGCGCCATGTCCACCAGCAGCAGCGCCCCCACCGCGTCGGCGATGCGCCGGAAGCGCTCGAAGTCGATGCGCAACGCATAGGCCGACGCGCCGGCGATGATCATTTTCGGGCGATGCTCGTGGGCCAGGCGCTCCACTTCGGCGTAGTCGATCACCTCGTCGGGGTCCAGACCGTAGCCCACAGCATTGAAGAGCTTGCCTGACAGATTCACCGGCGAGCCGTGGGTCAGATGGCCGCCCGCCGCCAGGGACATGCCGAGGATGGTGTCGCCGGGCTTGAGGAAGGCGGTGAAAACGGCCTGGTTGGCCTGGGAGCCGGAGTGGGGCTGCACATTGGCGTACTCCGCCCCGAACAGGCGCCGGGCGCGTTCGATGGCGAGCTGCTCGGCCACATCCACGTGCTCGCAACCGCCGTAATAGCGCTTGCCGGGATAGCCCTCGGCGTACTTGTTGGTGAGCACCGAGCCCTGAGCCTCGAGCACGCGCGGGCTGGCGTAATTCTCCGAGGCGATCAGCTCGATGTGGTCTTCCTGGCGGATGCGCTCGGCCTCCATGGCCGCCCAGAGTTCTGGGTCGAAGCTGCGGATTGTGTCGTTGGAACTGAACATGGCGGGTATCCGGGAGGGCGGAAAAAAGACGCGAATCTTAGCATCCTGCCCTGGCCCGCCCGCCGCCGGACCCGCCCGGGATCCGGGGCCGCACGTTGCCTGAAATCCCTTGCCCGCCCGGCACTTGGCCTTGGTCCCGCGGGGCTTGCTGCTATCATCGAGCAACCCCGAGGCGCGCGAGCGCGGCATCGGAACCATACCAATTAGAACGGGAAGGAGTCCCTGAACATGCTCAAGATGCCCAAGAGCATCACCGCCGGCGTTGGCCTGGCGGGTTTCTCGCTCCTCGGGGCTTCGGCCTTCGGCGCCGTGGCCCTGGAGAAGGGCGAGACCGTCAACGCCCTGTGGTTCATCGCCGCGGCCGTTCTGAATTACCTCATCGCCTACCGCTTCTACAGCGCCTGGATCTGCGCCAAGGTGCTGGTGCTGGACGAGACGCGGGCCACGCCCGCGGAACGTTTCAACAACGGTCGCGACTTCGTGCCCACCAACAAGTGGGTGGCCTTCGGCCATCACTTCGCGGCCATCGCCGGGCCCGGACCTCTGATCGGCCCCACGCTCGCCATGCAGTTCGGCTTCCTCCCGGGAACCATCTGGATCCTGGTGGGCGCGGTGCTCGGCGGCTGCGTGCAGGACATGGTGATCATGTTCTGCTCCACGCGCCGCGACGGCCGCTCGCTGGGCCAGATGGCCCGCGACGAACTGGGCCCTGTGGGCGGCTGGGCGGCGCTGATCGGCTCGATGATGATCATGATCATCCTGATCGCCGTGCTGGGCCTGGTGATCGTCAAGGCCATGAAGCACAGCCCCTGGGCCACGGCCACGGTGCTGGGCACCATTCCCGTGGCCATGATCGTGGGGCTCTACATGCGCGGCATCCGGCCGGGCAAGGTGCTGGAGGGCTCCATCATCGGCATCCTGCTGCTGCTGGGCTGCGTGTGGTTCGGCGGCGTGGTGAACGGCTCCGAGTCCTGGCGCGATGCCTTCGACTGGAACGACATGCAGTGCGCCTGGTTCGTGATGATCTACGGCTTCAGCGCTGCGGTGCTGCCGGTGTGGCTGCTGCTGGCGCCGCGCGACTACCTGTCCACCTTCCTCAAGCTGGGCGTGGTGTTCATGCTGGCGGGCGCCATCATGATCACGGCCCCGGAAGTGAAGATGCCGGCGCTCACACAGTTCGCCGAAAACGGCATGGGGCCCATCTTCAAGGGCAGCCTGTTCCCCTTCGTGTTCGTCACCATCGCCTGCGGCGCCATCTCGGGCTTCCACTCGCTGGTCTCCTCGGGCACCACGCCCAAGCTGCTGGCCAACGAAAAGGAAATCCGCATGATCGGCTATGGCTCCATGGCGCTGGAGTCCTTCGTGGCCATCATGGCGGTGATCGCCGCCTGCGTGATGGAGCCCGGGGTGTACTTCGCCATCAACAGCCCCGCCGGCGTGGTGGGCAAGGAAGCCGCCGCCGCGGTGGCCACCATCACCAGCTGGGGCTACCCGGTCACCGTGGAGCAGATGAACGCCCTGGCCGCGGAGATGGGCGAGAAGACGCTGTTCGCCCGTACCGGCGGCGCGCCCTCCCTGGCGGTGGGCATGGCCACCATCTTCCACGAAACCTTCGGCGGCAAGATGCTCGACATGTGGTACCACTTCGCCATCATGTTCGAGGTGCTGTTCATCCTCACCACCCTGGATGCCGGCACCCGCGTGGGCCGCTTCATGCTGCAGGACCTGCTGCGCCACGTCTCCAGGCCCCTTGGGGACGTGTCCTCCTACCCGGCTACGGTGGTGTCGAGCCTCATCTTCGTGGCGGCCTGGGGCTACTTCCTGGTGCAGGGGGTGAAGGATCCTCTGGGCGGGGTGAACATCCTCTGGCCGCTGTTCGGCATCTCCAACCAGCTGCTGGCCGGCATCGCGCTCACCGTGGCCACGGGCATCATCATCAAGATGGGCAAGCTGCGCTACGCCTGGGTCACCGCCCTGCCGCTGTCCTGGCTGGCCACCATGTGCACCTGGGCGGCCATCGAAAAAACCTTCAGCAGCAACCCGGCCATCGGCTTCCTGGCCGGCGCCAACAAGATGGCCGCGGATCTCGCCGCCGGCTTACTGCCGCCCGACAAGGCAGCCGCCGCGCCGGCGCTCATCTTCGGCCAGCGCATCGACGCCGCCCTCGCGGTGCTGTTCGTGGCCGTGCTGTGGACCGTGATCTTCGACATGATCCGCATGAGCCGGCGCTATCTGGCCGGACGCCCGGTGCCCGCGCTGTCCGAGTCGGCCTACAGCCGCACCCAGCTGGAGTGGGCGCGCGGCTGAACATCCGGGGGCGCAGCCCGCACGCGGCGCCCCCGGCCAAGCCGGGTCTTCCGCCATGAGCGCCGCGCTACCAGCAGATCTGCGCAAACTCTGGGAATTCATGCGCAGCATGGCCGGGGAGGATGCCTACGAGCGTTACCTGGAGCGCCACGCCCGCACCCACCCGGAGGTGCCACCCCTGTCGCAGGCGCAGTTTTTCGCCGACGAGCAGGAGCGCAAATGGAGCGGCGTTAACCGTTGCTGCTGAGGCAGCCCTAGAACCTGCGCTCGTTCCAAGCCGAGGCCGGCTGGAACTGCACGTACTCGAACAGATTGTCACTCACCCGGCGCGAGCGCGTGTTGGGGGCTGTGAAGACTTTTTCGCGCACAAGCTTGCCCACGTTGAGGGACACACCCACGTACGTGAAACGGGCCGGCTCACCGCCGATCTCGAAGCCACGCGCCGAGTAGCCCAGAGACAGCTCCAGGTAGCGCACCAGCGCAGTGCGTTCCAGGACAGGCACTCCTTCGGCCTTGAGCGCGAGGTAGTAGGTCTGGCCAGAGTAGTCACTGACGGGCTCCCAGCCCCTGCGCGCGCCGTCGGGCAACGTGGACGGCCAGTAGTTGAAGCGGAAGTCCACCAGCCGGTCGAAGCCGGGGCTGCGCTCCTGGAAGATGGCGGCTCCCGCACCGAGCGTGTTCATGAGGAAATCCTCTGGGCTGAAGCTCCATTTCCGCGCGAAGCCGTCGATCAGTTCCACGCCCGTGAGCGCCCCCCAGGAGGTGAGCACGCCCAGCTTGAGCGCCGTGTCGGGTGTGTGGCCCAGAGCCTCGAAACCCCACTTGCCCAAGCGCGCGCCAGCGTAGGTGAACATGAAGTGCCCGAGCTTGTCCTGTCCACCATGGTCCGTGTCGGGACCGAACCAGCCTTCGCGCTTTACCTTGAAGTCGGGTTCGAAGCCCTCACCCCACCAACTGGTGAGGCCATAGAGGTAGATCGCCCCGACCCCTCCGCCGATGACCCACGCGGTTCGCCTCCCGAGTGAGGGATCCGGAGAAGCCGGGACCTGAGTAGCGCCCGCGGCATTCGCCGCCAGGGCGGAGACGAACGACAACACGGGCAGCAGGGTCTTGGGGGTGGAAGGCTTCATCGTCTGAGTCGACCTCGCCGGGCTTGGAGGCACCACCGCGCGGCGAAGTTCAGCCGTCGGGCCCGTCCCGCGGCCCCGCGCGCAGCCGGTCGAGATCCTCGCGCAGCGCGCGGACATCGGCGCGCAGTTCGCGCAACACGGCCCGTTCCTCCTCGGTGATGAGGCGGGCCAGTTCGGTACGCAGATTACGGATGTCGCGGTGCATCTCCAGGCGCAGGCGGGTCTCGTCTTCGCCGATGAGGGTGGCCACTTCGGCGCGCAGCGCGCGGATGTCGCGGTGCAGTTCGTGGCGCAGGCGCGCCTCGTCCTCGCCGATCAGCATGGCGGCGATGCTGGCGGTCATCACCGACAGAATGCCGAAGCCCACCATGACGATGAAGACAGCAAACAGCCGCGAGGCGGTGGTGGTGGGCACGAAGTCGCCATAGCCTACCGTGGCCCCGGTGACAAAGGCGAGCCAAAGGCCGTCGGCGAAGCTGCGCACCGTGGGCTCGAGCCACCAGAAGCCCGCACCCGCCGTGAGCAGGGCCATGAACCCGAGGGCGAACACATAGGGCAGCCCGCCGCGCCGGAACAGGCCGCGGCTGCCGCCGGCCACCCGCGTCAGCACCGCACCCGCCAGCGCCAGGCGCGACAGCCGTGCCAGGGCCACCCACTCCGAATCCGCCCCCAACACGTTGGCGAGGCTGAAGGCCAGGATCACCACGTCGAGCCAGTTGCGCAGCAGGAAAAGGCCCTTCTGCCGCACGGTCCAGCACATCACGCCCAACTCGGCAGCAAAGGCCAGGAGGATGGTCCACTCCAGCGCCCGCGCCACGGCCGCGGCGGCGCGCCCGTCCGGAAACTCCTCCAGGTACAAAGCGGGCAGTGACAACAGCGCCACGCCGATCATGGGCCAGTGCAGCCGTCGCTGCCAGCGGTACGCGGCCTCGGTATCGCCCGGGGGCACGCCGCCCATGCCCAGCAGGGTCTCGCCGCGTCCGGCCATGGTTGCGCGAGGTGGCCCGCCCGGGTCAGGGCGCCGCGGGCGGCGGCAGGGTCACGCGCCCGCCACCGTCATGCGCTCCAGCAGCACCGAGCCGCATTGGCGCGCGCCCCGCGCCAGCACGTCGCTGCCGGCGGCCACCAGGCCGGCGTACATCTGCAGCAGGTTGCCCGCCACGGTGATCTCGTGCACCGGATAGGCGATCTCGCCGCCTTCCACCCAGAAGCCGGCGGCGCCTCGCGAGTAGTCGCCTGTCACCAGATTGATGCCCTGGCCGAGCAGTTCGGTCACCAACAGGCCCCGGCCGAGCTTTCCCAGCAGGGCGGGGAAATCTTCGCCGGTGGGATCGAGCACCAGATTGTGGCTGCCGCCAGCGTTGCCGGTGGAGCGCAGCCCCAGCTTGCGCGCCGAGTAGCTGCCCAGGAACCAGCCTTCCAGCCGCCCCCCCTGTACCACGGCGCGGTCGCGGGTGGCCACGCCCTCGTCGTCGAAGGCGCTGCTGCCCAGGGCGCGCGGCAGGTGCGCCAGGTCGCGGATGGTGACGTGGGCGGGAAACAGCTGCTCGCCCAGCCGCCCCAGCAGGAAGGACGACTTGCGGTACAGGTTGCCACCGCTGGCGGCGGCGGCGAAGTGGCCCAGCAGCGAGGCTGCCACCGGTGCCTCGTAGAGCACCGGCACGTGGGCGGTGGGCAGCTTGCGGCTGCCCAGCCGCGCCACGGTCCGCTCGCCGGCGCGGCGCCCCACCTGCTCGGCGGTCTCGAGATCGCCAGGGGCGCGCGCCATGGTGTACCAGTCGTCGCGCTGCATCTCCTCGCCCTCGCGGCCGATCACGGAGCAGGAGATGCTGTGCCGAGAACCGGGATAGCCGCCCCGGAAGCCCAGCGAATTGGCGTAGACGAAGCGCGACGCCTGGGTGGACACCGTGGCGCCCTCGGTGTTGTCGATGCGCCGGTCCACGGCAAGCGCGGCGGCTTCGCAGGCGCGCGCCTGCTCGATGGCCGATGCCACGCTCAGCTCCCAGGGGTGATAAAGATCGAGGTCGGGAAACTCGGTGGCCAGCAGGTCGGCATCGGCGAGGCCGGCGAAGGGATCCTCCGCCGTGTGGCGGGCGATGGACACGGCGGCCGCCACGGTGTCGCGCAGGGCGCGTGGCGAGAAGTCGGAGGTGGACGCGTGGCCGCGGCGCTGCCCGAGGTACACCGTGACTCCCATGCCCTTGTCGCGGTTGTATTCGATGGTCTCCACATCACCGCGTCGCACGGTAACCGACTGACCATAGCCCTCGCTCAGATCCACCTCGGCGCTGCTCGCGCCAAGCTCGCGCGCGTGGGCCAGAGCGTCGGCGGCAAGCGCCCGCAGGGTGTCGGCATCGCGGGCAAAACCGTCGCTGGAGGAATCGGGCATGGTCGGCTTGTCACGGGTGGGGCGTGGGGCGATCGCGATCGCGATCA
>DAIPHN010000076.1:0-14766 GCA_036771335.1 Burkholderiales bacterium | reverse complement strand
CCTCCGGATTTTGACCGGCGATCACCTGGGGCTTTATCTCCTTGATGCCCGGCAGCGGCTCGGCTGCGGTCCGCTCGGCGGTGGTGATGGTGTCGCCGACGCGCGCGTCCGAAAGCTGCTTGATGCCGGCGATCACGAACCCCACCTCGCCGGCACCGAGCCGCTCTCGCCCCACGGCCTTGGGCGTGAACACGCCCAGTTGCTCGCAGCCGTAAGCGGCGCCGCTGGACATGAGAAGCACCTTGGCACCCTTGCGCAGCGTGCCGTCCACCACCCTCACCAGCATCACCACACCCACGTAATTATCGAACCACGAGTCAATCACCAGCGCCTTGAGCGGTGCGTCCGGGTCGCCCTTGGGCGGCGGGATTCGCGCGATCACCGCTTCGAGAATGTCCTCCACCCCCTCACCGGTCTTGGCGCTGGCGCGCACGGCGTCATCGGCGGGAATCCCCACAATGTCCTCGATCTCGGCGATGACGCGCTCGGGATCTGCCGAGGGCAGGTCGATCTTGTTTAGCACCGGGACCACTTCTACCCCCTGCTCGATGGCCGTGTAGCAATTGGCCACTGTCTGCGCTTCCACGCCCTGGGAGGCATCCACCACCAGCAATGCGCCTTCGCAGGCGGCCAAAGATCGCGACACCTCATAGGAGAAATCCACGTGCCCCGGTGTGTCGATGAGGTTGAGGTGGTAGGTCTTTCCGTCCCGGGCCCGATAGCTAAGGGCGGCGGTCTGCGCCTTGATGGTGATCCCCCGCTCGCGTTCCAGGTCCATGGAGTCGAGCACCTGGGCTTCCATCTCCCGTTCGGACAGTCCGCCGCAATGCTGAATGAACCTGTCAGCAAGCGTGGACTTGCCGTGGTCGATGTGGGCGATGATGGAGAAGTTACGGATGATCTGCATGGGGCTGGAATACGACGAGGGGCACCGCAGTGCCCCTCGGATCGTGACGCCCGCAATGGCGCGGGCGGATTCTATCGGAAACGGCGGCTTCAGGGCGTCCGGTCAGTTGCCGTTCAGGCGCAACGGAACGTAAAGAGATGCTCCCTCGCGCCTGATCAGCAACGCCACGCTGCGAGCTTTCTCGAACTGGGCGAGCACTTCGTTGAGCTGCGCGAGGGTCTTCACGTCCTGATTGTTGACGGCAAGCAACACGTCGCCCTTGCGTATGCCGGCCTTGGCGGCGTTGCCGCCCGCCTCTTCCACCAGCAGGCCGTGGGCGACTCCTAGGTCGCGCTTCTGCTCGGCCGACAGCTCGGAGCGGCTCATGCCCAGCTTTGCCACGCTGTCGCCCGCCTTCGGCACAGACTTGCGGGCGGGCGCCGCCCCGCGACGATCTTCGGCAAGCTCGCCCACCACCACCTGCAGGTCGCGCGCAGCCCCCTTGCGCCACACCTGGACGCTCACCTTGGTTCCCGGCTTGGTGGCCGCAACGATGCGCGGCAGATCCGAAGAACTGTTCACCGGCCTGCCGTCGAACTTCAGAATGATGTCGCTTTGTTCAATGCCGGCCTTGTCGGCCGGGCCATCCTTCTCGACTGAATTCACCAGCGCCCCGTGGGGCTTGGCAAGTCCGAAGGATTCCGCCAGTTCCTTGGTCACCTCTTGAATGACCACCGCGATCCTGCCCCGCGTGACCCGCCCAGTGGTCCGCAACTGACCGGCGATGTCCATCGCCACGTCGATGGGAATGGCAAAAGACAAACCCATGAAACCGCCTGTGCGGCTGTATATCTGGGAGTTGATTCCTACCACTTCGCCCTTGAGGTTGAACAGCGGGCCTCCCGAATTGCCCGGGTTGATGGCAACGTCTGTCTGAATGAAGGGGGTGAAATTCTCTTGCGGCAGCGATCTGCCCTTCGCGCTCACGATCCCGGCGGTAACGGTGTTCTCGAAGCCGAAAGGAGAGCCTATGGCCAGAACCCACTCACCCACCTTGAGCCGGTTAGCGTCGCCGAGCCGCACGGCAGGAAGGCCGGTGGCCTCGATCTTGATGAGCGCCACATCGGAGCGGCGGTCGCTGCCGATCACCTTGGCCGAGAACTCCCGCTTGTCACTCAGCCTCACCGTGATGCTGTCGCCAGCCTCCACCACGTGGGCGTTGGTGAGGACGTAGCCATCCTGGCTGATGATGAAGCCCGAGCCGAGCGAGCGGGACTCCCGCTCCTGAGGCTGCTGGCCTGGAGGTCCGTAGCGGCGGAAGAAGTCGAAGAAGGGATCCTCTTCGTTGCCTGGAGCCTGGTTCTGAGCCCCGGCGGGGCGGGCGGAGGTAGTGCTGATGTTCACCACTGTGGGCCCTTGTTCGTCCACGAGACTGGTGAAATCGGGCAACTGGGCACTGGCCGGCAGACTGGAAATAAGCGCAAGCGCCGCCAAGGCGGCGATGAGAGATCGAATCATGGAAGATTTGAATCCTGGCGTTGGGGGATGCCACCGAGATCGGCGGCCAGTTATCATTTGCCCGTTTGTGCGAGGGCGTTTGCGATCAGTTTGACGGTCGCCGCGGGCGCTTCTCCAAGCACCGTGACGCGGTGCTCGCCCATGCCGCGGAAGTAAATGTTGATTGCTCCCTGCTGGGTCAACCCCTCCGCCACCTTCTGTCGCGGTGCCGCCGGCTCGATGAACACCGAAACGGAAGCGAGCCCATCGGAGAACACGATGTGCGTCAACGTGCCACCCGCCCCGCCCTCGCGCGAGCGGCGCATTTCCAGGACTTTCCTGAAACCAGGCGCCGAGCCGCGCACCATCCACCCTGGCTCGGAAGTCGAGGCTTCATTGCTGGAAAAGCGCTCGTTGCGCCACGTCGATGCTTCCGAAGCAAATCGGGACTCGAGTTGCTTGCGCGAGATCGCGCCGCCGATGGACAACTGCGTGAACGCAAACTGCTCTATCGGCTGGTGGCGCTCGCCGATCATCTTGGCCTTTAGCAGCAGCCCGGAGCCTGTTTCCGCCCAGAGCTTGTGACCGTAACGATACTGGTCGCGCGGCTCGAGGAGCAGCACCTGGGCATCAAAGCCCGCCACGCGCTCCACCTCGCCCTTACGAACTTCGTAGTGTTCCGCGATCGCGGTGAGTTGCTCCGGCAGGAGCGCCGGGAAAGTACGCGTGCCTCGCCGCTTCTCGGCGCGCACCGTCCGTGTTTCAGGATGATAGGTGACCAATTCGTCGTTGCGGCGGATGATCTCCCGCGGCGGACCATCGAGAGTTTCGAGCTTCTCGACCTCCACACCGCCGTCGACCATATGCACGATCCGAGAAGTCTCCGAAAGCTCGCCCGCCTGATATACGAACACGCCCGTGTAGTTGAGCTGCCGTGCTGCGCTGGCGACCCGCTGCAACCAGGCCAGCGCCTCAGCCTGTTGCAGACTGTTATCAACGGCCAGCGCTGTGGGCGGCTGAAGTACGGCAAGGGCCAGCGCCACGAGGGCTGCACGGCGGAAGCTCATCGGGTGGCGCCGCCCTCGCGCAGCCCGACCGTCCGGATATAGGTAGCCACACCCTGAACCGACGACGACGGTGAATGCTGCTGGTGCGCGAGGAGGTACTCGCGCACCAAGGCCTCGTCGAGAGGCATGGCGGCGCTCTGAACGGCGCCGCTGCGGGCCATCGACAGGCCGCCACCATCCTGCATCGCCGGCTGATTCATGAAGGCGAGCCAGCCCACCACAGCTACGCCCGCCACGGATGCGGCTGCAGATAGTGCGTACATGCGCGTTTTTCGAGTGATGGAGGTACGGCGCGGCGCGAGCACCGTGGGCTCGGCTGCGAGCCGATCCCGAAGAGAGACCGGAACTCCAGCCCACGCGGGCCTCTCGCCGCGCAGGGAATCGCCAATCAAGTGGTACATCACCCAGGCGTTGGACCCTTCCTCGCTCGTACCCAGTCGCTTGATTTCCACCAGAGCATCGCCGTCTTGCAGCTCGCCGTCCATCAATGCTGAAATCCGTTCCATTGCTACCACCTCTTGTCCTTGCTGGTTCCCAAGAGCGGCCGCAACCGCTCCGCGATTGTCTCCCGGGCCCGGAAAATCCTTGAACGCACTGTCCCGATGGGGCAATTCATGATCGTAGCGATATCCTCGTACGAAAGCCCCTCGATCTCGCGAAGGGTGATGGCCGTTCGCAGTTCCTCTGGCAGCGCCTGCATGGTTTCGTTCACGGTGGTGGCGATCTGCTTGCTCATGAGCTCGGCTTCGGGGGTGTTGAAGTCCCGGAGCTGATCGCCGTCGTCGAAGTTCTCGGCTTCCTCGCTATCGAACTCGGTAGTGGTGGGAGCGCGGCGCCCCATGGCCACCAGGTAGTTCTTCGCGGTATTGATGCCGATACGGTAGAGCCAGGTATAGAAGGCGCTATCGCCCCTGAACGAAGGCAGCGCCCTGTAGGCCTTGATGAAGGCCTCCTGGGTCACGTCCTCCACCTCACCCGCGTCGCGAATGAACCGGGACAGGAGCCTCCCAAGTTTGCGCTGGTACTTGGCAACCAGCATCTCGAAGGCGCGCTTGTCGCCGCGCTGCGCACGCTCGACCAGTTGCTGGTCGATCTCCCGGTCACCCATGCGACGCCACGATCTCCGCCTGCGGTTACGCCGTGAAAGGCACGGCGCGAAAAAAGGCGACGGAGTATACCACCCGTACCGGGCACGACGCTGCTGCTGCGCCCATGGATCATGGCCTTACAGACCCGGCCGACGGCGGTGAGTTCACACCACCCCGTGCAAAGGCGGCCGCAGGCCCCCAGCGCGCCAGCACCCGCAGCCGGCGCCAGGCGGTTCGACCCACTCGGCCGGGGGTTACCAACACCCCGACGCGGCCCTCCGGGCAGGTCACTTCCAGTACGGCGAGCCCGGGAAGTTGAAGGCAACAGCCACTCAGGCGTGCCGCAACCGGCGCCAGCCCCGACCTCGTCAACTCGACGGCTCCGTCCGGCCACACCACCAGTCCAACCGGGGCTCCCCGCCCCTCGCCCAGGGCGTCGCGCCGGACAGCGCGTACCGCGAGGCCGCCCATGGCTACCCAGGCGGCAATCAGGACGAGCGCCGACAGACCGAGCGGTAGCAGCGCCGCCGCAGCGGCTGCGTACAGGGCTGCCAGCAGCAGACCCAGACCCGGCGAGGGATTCAGCGATAGCGTGAGCGGGGCAACAGCCAAGATGGCACCTGAACCTCGTGAAATGGATGGACAGGGCAGACCAACCGCAAGGCCGCCTCAGTATACTTTCCGCTCCTTCAGAGCCCACCCTCGGGCCTTTGTCATTCCTCATGAGCCCCCCCTCTTCCGTGGTCAGCCAAACGGATTCCGGCGCCGAGCCCGATTTCCCGCCGCTTCGTGTCGTAGCGGTGGATGGGGCCGATGCCATGCCCTTCCTGCAGGGGCAACTAACCTGCGACGTGGCCGCGCTGGAGCCGGGCATCTGGTCCTGGTTCGGCTACTGCAACCCGGCCGGCCGCCTGATGGTGACCGGGCGCCTGGGGCTATGGGCCAACGGTTTCTTCCTGCAGGTGCCCGAGCCCTTCGCCGACGAGTTGGTTCAACGCCTGCGGCGTTTCGTACTGCGCGCCCGTGTGGCTATCCACCCCCCTCAGCCCCTGGCGGGACGGGCCTGGAGTGCTTCCGACCCGATGCCCGGCGACGAAACGCTGCCAGCGCCCGGCAGGATCCATGTGTCGAGCGCGGTTCTGCACTTCGGCGTGGCGCCGGACCTTGCAATCGCCCATCCTCTGACCGAAGCCGCCCGGGCGCCGACCGGCAGCACGATCGCCGCGGCGGCGGTGCGCATGGCCGATGTGCGCGCCGGCGCACCCTGGGTTTTGCCGGCCACGCGGGAGACCTTCATTCCCCAGATGCTCGGCCTGGACGCTGTTGGCGGCGTGAGTTTCAGCAAGGGGTGCTACCCCGGCCAGGAAATCGTGGCTCGTGCGCGCTATCGGGGCGCGATCAAGCGCGGTCCGTATCTGGCCATCGCGCGGCGGCAACTGGCTCCCGGGGTGGCCCTGTGCAGCGCTCGGTTCGGCGCCCAGCAGGCCGGAACGGTGGTCCAGGCGGCCCCTGACGGCTCCGCCTGGCTGGTACACGCCGTGATCGAGCACTCGGCGGCCCGGGAAGCCCTGGCCGTGCAGGCCACGGGAGAACCGCTCTCGGACGTGCGGGCACTGCACGAACCCGCGTGAGCGGCCCGGGCCGGCTATTCGTCTATTACCGCGTGCGGGCCGACGCCGCTGCCGAGGCGGCAAAGCGCGTGGCCGCGCTGTTCGAGGCGCTGGCCGCCGAAGGCCTGCCGCGCGGGCATCTGCTGCGCCGTCGCGACCAACCGCTGTTGTGGATGGAACTGTATGAGCCCGTGTCCGACCCGTCCCGGGCCGTGGAGCGCATCGAGGCTCTGGCCAGGCGATCAGACTTCGCGGCGGTGCTGGCGCCCGGCGGCACCCGCAAGGTGGAATGTTTCGAGGATGCCCCGCCGTGTGCCTGATCGTGCTGGCCTCGGGCATGCGTCCCGACCTGCCGCTGATCGTTGCGGCCAACCGCGACGAGTTTTTCGCGCGGCCCGCCGATCCCCTCGGAGAGTGGCCGGACCGGCCCGGCGTGGTGGGCGGCCGCGATCGGGAGAAAGGCGGCAGCTGGATGGCGATGCACCGTAGCGGGCGGTTTGCCGCGGTCACCAATGTGCGCGACCCTGCCCGGCGCCACCCCTCCCCGCGCTCCCGCGGCGCGCTGGTGAGCGAGTTCGTCGGCGGCGCGGTCAGCGCCGCCGAGGCCGCCAGCGAAGTTGTGGCGGAGGGCGGCGCCTACGAGGGGTTCAACCTGCTGTTGTCCGATGGTCAGTCTCTCTGGTACGCCACCAATCGCGACGCCGCGCCGCAGCCCTTGGGCGCCGGCATCCACGGACTGTCCAACCACCGACTTGGCACACCCTGGCCCAAGGTGCGGCGCGCCAGGGATGCCCTGGGGCAGGCGCTTGCCCTGCCGGTGGCCCGGCTGGAGGCGGCCCTGTTCGAACTGCTGGCGGACGAAGCACCCGTGGCGGATTCCCTGCTGCCCGACACCGGCGTGGGGCTGGAGTGGGAGCGGCTGCTCGCCACGCCCTTCATACGGGCGTCCCACTATGGCACCCGTGCCAGCACGGTGGTGCTCTGGGGCGCCAGCGGCGAGGCGCTGATGGTGGAACGGCGATTCGGCCCCGGCGGCAGCCCGCAGGGGGAGACGCGCATGGCGCTGCGGTTGACCGCCGTACCGGACTTGCTCAGCGCACCAACCTGAGGCGCATGGTCCGGTGCGGGATGCCGGCATCGTCGTAGTCGGGGCTCTCGGCCACGAATCCGGCCCGGGCGTAGAAGGGCATGGCGCGCACCTGCGCGCTCAACACCACCTCGGGCAGGCCGCGTGCTCGCGCGGCCGCCCCCAGGCGATCGAGCACCGACCGTCCCAGGCCACGCCCGCGCCAGGGCGCAAGCACGGCCATCCGCCCGATGCGGCCGTCGGGCAACAGGCGCCCCGTGGCCACAGGCTCGCTGTCCTGGCGCGCCAGGGCGTGCAGTGAAGGCGCATCCCACTCGTCCCACTCAAGAGACTCCGGGATGCCCTGCTCCTCGATGAACACCGAGCGGCGTACCAGCATCAGTGCTGCCGCCGCCTCTTCCCAACGGATCAGGTCCACCACCAGCGGGGCCGATGCGTGCATGGGCGGATCATATACTTCCGGGCATGAGCGCCACCCCGCCGGATTTCCCGTCCCAGCCCGTGGCCGATGCGCTGGCGCTGCGGGTGTCCACGTCGCGCCTGCTGGGAGCGGATCCCGACCTGGTGCTGTATGGCGGGGGAAACACATCCCTGAAGGCGCCCTGGGCGGGCCCCGGCGGCGGTCTGCGGCCCTGCCTTTACGTGAAGGGCAGCGGCACCGACCTGGCAGAGGTGACCGAAGACGATTTCACGCCCCTGGCCCTGGATCCCGTGCGCGCCCTGCTGGACGGCCCGCATCTGGGTAACGATGCGCTCATGGCGGCCCTCGAACCCCACAAGCTCGATCCCCTCGCCGCCCGCCCCTCCATCGAGACGTTGCTGCATGCCTGCCTTCCGCAGGCCTGCGTGGACCACACTCACGCCGACGCGGTGCTGTCCCTGGTGAACACCGCCAGCGGTGAATCCCTCGCTGGGGCAGTGTACGGCGACCTGGCGCCCCTGGTGCCGTTTCGGCGTTCGGGATTCCGACTGGCGCTGGCGTGCCGGGCAGTGTGGGCGCGCCACGCCACGCCACGCGCTATCGGCCTGATCCTGCACCAGCACGGAGTGGTCTCGGTGGGCGACGATGCCCGGCAGTCCCGCGAGCACATGCTCAGGCTGGCGGAACTGGCACAGCAACATTTGGAAGCGCGAGGTGCCTGGGACCTGCCACGTGCGTTGCCCGCCCCGCGCCACCGGGACGGGGCGCTGGCGCTGGCGCAGCTGCGCGGCCAGCTGTCCGCCGTGGCCGGTTTTCCCTTGCTGCTGGCAGTGGACAGCTCGCCTGAGGCCATGGCCTTCGCCCTCCGCCCGGACGTGGCCGACCTGTCGGCCGGTCCCGCCACAGCCCAGCATGCAGTCTTCACCAAGGGGCGCGCCCTCTGCGACGGCGATGTGGACGCGTGGTCGCGAGCCTACCGCGCCCTGCTGGCGGCCCACGTCCCGCCCGGTTGGTCGCCGGACCGGCTGCCCGATGCGGCGCCACGCATCCTGGTAGACCGCCGCTTCGGCGTCGCCGCGGCGAGCGTGGATGCCACGCACGCCGCCATGGCCAGCCAGATTTTCCGCCACGGCTTCGCCATCGCGAGCCGCGCCGCCGCCCACGACCGCTTCCTTCCCATGGACGCTACCGAAGCGCTGCTGGCGGAACTGCACTACGGCGGTTTTGAGCATGCGTTGCGCGTGCGGGCGCGCCGTGAAGCGCCCCTCACCGGTGCTGCGGTAGTGCTTGAGCCCGACCGGTCAGCCGCCGCGGAGGCGCTCGAAGCCCGCGGCGCTGCGGTGGTGGTGGCGGGCGGGACACAGCCCGAGGCCCTGGAGGCGGCCATGATCGAGGCCTGCTGGCGCCACGGCGGCGCGGACGCGCTGGTGAGCCCTGGCCCGCCCTCCGCCTTCTGCCGCCAGGTGCTCGACGCGTCGCCCCTGGCCTCCGCCTGGTTCGACACTGCCACCGGGGTCGGCGGCGGCGCGCACGTCGAACCGGCCCGGGGCTTGGGCGGCGAGCTTCTGGTGAGGGCGCTGGCCCGGCGCCTGACGGCCACGCCCGCGGCGGCCTGATGTCTGCCCCCCCCCTCCAGGGCCAGCCCGCGGCGCCCGTGACCGCCGCGCCCTTCCACACGCTGGCCTGGCTGGCAGAGGGCGCGGTGTCGGTGCTGGACCAGCGCCGCCTGCCCGCGCAGGTGGAGTATCTGCGCATCGCGGACGCGGCAGCCATGGCCGAGGCCATTCGTGCCCTGGCAGTACGCGGCGCGCCCGCCATCGGCTGTGCCGCCGCCTACGGCATCGCCGTGGAAGCCCACCGGTTGCGCGCCGCCCCCGCCGCGGTGCGCCACGCCGCCTTGCAGACCGCCTTCCACACCCTCTCCCGCAGCCGGCCCACGGCGGTGAACCTGTTCTGGGCGCTGGATCGCATGGGCCGCCGGCTTGCCGCTGCCCCTGCCGACGGACCCGGCACGGCCGCGGCGTTGCTGGAGGAGGCGCACGCCGTCCTGGAGGAGGATCGCGCGGCGAACCTGCGAATGGGTGCCGCTGGCGCTGCCCTGATCGCCGATGGGACTCGCATCCTCACCCACTGCAACGCTGGCGCCCTGGCCACGGCGGCCCACGGCACGGCTCTGGGCGTGGTCCGCTCGGCCGTGGCGGCCGGCAAGCGTATCAGCGTGCTGGCCGACGAAACGCGCCCGGTGCTGCAGGGCGCACGCCTCACCGCCTGGGAGCTGCTCGCCGAGGGCATTCCCGTGACCCTCATCCCCGACGGAGCGGCCGGTCTGCTCATGGCTCGCGGCGAGGTGGACGTGGTGATCGTTGGCGCCGCCCGCGTGGCAGCCAACGGCGACGTGGCCAACAAAATCGGTACCTATCCGCTGGCGGTGCTGGCCCGCCGCCACAACCTGCCCTTCTACGTGGCCTGCCCCCTGTCCACCGTGGATCTGGACGCGGCCGACGGCAATGCTATTCCCATCGAAGAGCGCGCCTCCGACGAGGTGACGGGCTACGGTGCCGAGCGTTGGGCGCCGCCCGGCGTGGCGGTGCGCAACCCGGCCTTTGATATCACTCCGGCGGAGCTGGTGAGCGCGCTCATCACCGAGGCAGGCGTGCTGCGCCAGCCCTTGGCGCAGGCCCTGCGGGCCCTGGCGCGGCCGGGCTGATGAGGGTTCATCAAATGGTGGCTCCGCCGCCCACCTCGATCACTGCGCCGTTCACGTAGCTCGCCTCGTCCGAGGCCAGAAAGGCGTACACGTTGGCGATTTCCTCGGGCCTGGCGAGCCGGCCCAGCGGCACGCGCTCGCGCATCGCCTCCAACACCTTCTCCGGCACCGTGCCGATGATGGGCGTCTCTACGAAGCCGGGGCACACGGCGTTGGCGCGCACGCCCTTGCGCCCGAGTTCTCGGGCCCAGGTCTTGGCCATGCCGATGACGCCAAACTTGCTCGCCGCGTAATTGGTCTGGCCGAAGTTGCCGTACAGCCCCACCACCGAAGAGGCGTTGAGGATCACGCCAGAGCCCTGTTCCACCATGATGTCCACCACCGCCCGGGCGCAGTTGTAGCTGCCCTTCAGGTTCACGTCGATCACCTTGTCGAAGGCCACGTCGGACATCTTGCGCAACTGCGCGTCCATGACGATGCCGGCGTTGTTCACCAGCGTGTCGATACGTCCC
Source organism: Burkholderiales bacterium (assembly GCA_036771335.1). GTDB lineage: Bacteria > Pseudomonadota > Gammaproteobacteria > Burkholderiales. The sequence goes on along the minus strand of DAIPHN010000076.1, from coordinate 3,891 downwards.
CAGCGCTGCATCACCGCTACCACCATGCGGTCGATGGCGGGGCGGTCGGTCACGTCCACCACGAACCCCAGCGCCTCGCCGCCCGCGGCGTGCACTTCGGCCGCCGCCGCCTCTACCACCGTCTCACCCATGTCGCACAGCGCCACGCGCGCGCCCTCACGCGCGAATTTCAGCGCAGTGGCAAGTCCGATGCCGCGCGCGGCACCGGTGATGATGGCAACCTTGTCCTTCAACCGCATGGAATCCTCCCTGTGTGATGCGTCCGCAATTGACGTTCGGCCCGCCCGCCGGTTCAGCCGGATGCCGAGCGGCGCCCCCGGAAAAAATCGCGCAGCAACTGGCTGCAATCCTCCGCAAGCACGCCACCGGCCACGCTAGCGTGGTGATTCAGGCGCGGCTCGGCAAACAGATTCACCACGCTGCCGCAGGCGCCGGTCTTGGGATCAGGCGCGCCAAACACCACGCGCGCCACCCGGGCATGCAGCATGACCCCTGCGCACATGGCGCAGGGCTCAAGCGTCACGTACAGCGTGCTGCCCGGCAAGCGATAGTTTCCCAGCGCCGCCGCCGCGTCGCGCAGCGCCAGCATCTCGGCATGGGCGCTGGGATCGTGGCGCCCGATGGGCGCGTTGAAGCCACGCCCCACCACCTGCCCGTTGAGCACCACCACGGCCCCCACGGGCACCTCGCCCGCCTCGCCGCCGAGCGCGGCCAGCGCCAGCGCCTCGCGCATGAATTGCGCGTCAAGGGCAATGTCAGGCGCTTCGGGGACGGGGGGGCACACGACAAAAAGGCCTGGGCAGGGATGCAAGCGGCCGGCACGGACGCGCCGAGAACGATATCACCGCCTCGGGAGCGACCGAGGCCAGTTCTTCAGCACGCGGCTGCAAAGAGCGCCGGGCTGGCGGCTTCGCCCCTGCGGGGACGGGCCATGAGGGACAACTCCCGCCTCGGCGGGGCGAGTCAATGAGGCCACACCCAGTCCACTACCTCTGGCGGATCGGTGCCGTGGGTGCGCGCGTAGGCCAGATGCTGGAGGATCTGGTCGCGCATCTCCTCCTTGAGATGCGCCGCTCGCGGGCCAAGGCCCGGCACCCGGTCGATCACATCGATCACCAGGTTGAAGCGGTCGATCTGGTTCAGGATTGCCAGCTCCAGCGGCGTGTTGATGTTGCCCTTCTCCTTGTAGCCGCGCACGTGCAGGTTCTCGTGGTTGGCAAACCGGTAGGCCAGCTTGTGGATCAGCCATGGATAGCCGTGAAAGTTGAAGATCACCGGCTTGTCGGTGGTGAACAGGCTGTCGAAATCGCGCGACTCCAGCCCATGGGGATGCTCCGATGCGGGCTGCATGCGGTACAGATCAACCACATTGACGAAGCGCACCTTCAGCTGAGGCAAACGAGCCCGCAGAATGGCCACCGCCGCGAGCGCCTCCACCGTGGGTACGTCGCCGCACGAAGCCATGACCACATCCGGCTCGACGCCCTCGTCGTTGCTGGCCCAGGGCCAGATGCCAATGCCCTTTGCACAGTGCACCACCGCCTCATCCATGGTGGTGAACTGCAGGTGGCTCTGCTTGTCGGCCACGATGACGTTGATGCGGTTGGTGGAGCGCAGGCAATGATCGGCCACCGCCAGAAGGCAGTTGGCGTCGGGCGGCAGATAGATGCGCGATACCGAGGGGCTCTTGTTGGTGACGATGTCGATGAAACCAGGGTCCTGGTGGGAAAAGCCGTTGTGGTCCTGCCGCCAGACGGTGGAAGACAGCAGAATGTTCTGGGAGGATACGGCCGCGCGCCAATGGACATGGTTGGAGGCGATGTCGAGCCACTTGGCGTGCTGGTTGAACATGGAGTCCACCACGTGGGCGAAGGCCTCATAGGTGTGGAACAAGCCGTGCCTCCCGGTGAGCAGGTAACCCTCCAGCCAGCCCAGCAGCGTGTGCTCCGAGAGCATCTCCATCACCCGTCCGTCGCGTGACAGCTCGCCGCCGTCCGCGTCCTCGGGCAGCAGGTCGGCCATCCACGCCTTTTTGGTCACCTCGAACACCGCCTGCAAACGGTTGGAGGCCGTCTCGTCCGGGCCGAACAGCCGGAAGCTGGCGGGGTTGGCACGCATCACCTCCCGCAACAGATTGCCCAGCGGGCGCGTGTTCTCGTGGCGCAGGCGCCCCGCAGCCGGCACCGCCACGGCGTGATTGCGGAAATCAGGCATGCGCAAGTCCTTGCGCAGCAGCCCGCCATTGGCGTGGGGGTTGGCGCTCATGCGCCTGGCGCCGCTCGGCGCCAGCATGCGCAGCTCAGGCACCAGGCGGCCCCGGGCGTCGAACAGTTCCTCGGGACGGTAACTGCGCAGCCACTGCTCCAGCAGCGCGAGGCTCGCAGGGTTGTCGCGCACATCCGCAAGTGGCACCTGGTGAGAGCGCCAGGACCCCTCGGCACGGTGGCCATGAATCTCCTTCGGTCCCGTCCAGCCCTTTGGGGAACGAAGCACGATCATGGGCCAGCGCGGGCGCTCCACCACCCCGCCTTCCCGCGCCCGGCGCTGAACCGCCCGGATGGCCGCAACCGCGCGATCCAGCGTGGCCGCCATGCGCTGGTGCATGGCCTCGGGCTCCGCCCCCTCCACGAACACCGGCTCGTAGCCGTAGCCCCGGAACAGCGCCTCCAGCTCCTCGTGGCTGATGCGCGCCAAGATGGTGGGATTGGCAATCTTGTAGCCGTTCAGATTCAGGATGGGCAGCACGGCGCCATCACGCGCCGGGTTGATGAACTTGTTGGAGTGCCAAGCCGTGGCCAGCGGCCCCGTCTCGGCCTCGCCATCGCACACTACGCAGGCCACCACCAGGTCCGGGTTGTCGAAAATGGCGCCGTAGGCGTGCGACAGGCTGTAGCCCAGTTCGCCCCCCTCGTGAATGGACCCAGGCGTCTCGGGCGTCACATGGCTGCCGATGTGGACTGGAAAGGAGAACTGGTGCAGGAAACGCGCGCGGCAATCCTCGTCCTCGCTCTTGTCCGGATATACCTCGGCGTACGTGCCCTCCAGATAGGCGGGTGCCAGCACGCCCGGCGCGCCGTGCCCCGGCCCTGCCATGAACACCACGTTCAGGTCGTCGCGCCGGATCAGGCGGTTGAGGTGTGTCCATACGAACGAAAGCGCTGGGCTGGCGCCCCAGTGCCCCAGCAGCCGGTGCTTGATGTGCTCGGGGCGCAGTGGCTCGCGCAACAGCGGATTAGCGCGCAGGTAGATCATCCCCACCGCCAAGTAGTTACATGCCCGCCACCACGCGTGCAAGCGTTCCAGTGAAAGCACGTCGAGGGGCGACGCGATCGAGGACGCGGACGCCAGAGGCGCAGCCGATTCGGTGGGCATAACTGATCTCCCGGGAAAATCAACGTGGACAATCGCCAACGCTGAGCCGTTTGCCACGGCAAAGTTTCAGCATAACGAAACGGCGGCCAACGCCGTGGCGAGGTCCATTGGACGGCGCGGACGGTTGGAATCGCTACCGTCTTGCAGCAGCGCTGTACGCACCAGGAGTCATTCGCCTGGAACACATGATCGAACTACACATCGCGAAGCGACCGGAAGGCGTATGCATTTCCACCAGCGACAAGCCGCAAGACCTCATCGCCCAAAGCAGCACGATTCACAAAACAGTTGAGATCGCTGGCGACGTGGCCACCAAGCTCATGGAAGCGCATGCCGGCGGCCACGCCCCACTTCCTCCACCGCTGCGCGAATTCTTCAGCATTCGACTCGTCGTGGCAACTGCGGGACCCGCGCGCCCCGGGCATCGGTGACGGAGGCCAGACGCCCGGCGGCGTCGTAGGCGAAGCCGGTGCGCCCGCCCAGCGGGTCCACCGAGGCGGCGGGCTGGTCCACGGGCGT
>DAIPHN010000075.1:0-14961 GCA_036771335.1 Burkholderiales bacterium | reverse complement strand
GCGTGCGCGAGGTGCTGGTGATCTCCACCCCCCAGGACACGCCGCGCTTCGAGCAGCTGCTGGGCGATGGCGCGGGCTGGGGCATGGACGTCCGCTATGCCGTGCAGCCCGCGCCCGGGGGTCTGGCCCAGGCTTTCATTATCGGCGAACGCTTCGTGGACCGCGACCCGTGCGTGCTGGTGCTGGGAGACAACATCTTCTACGGGCACGATCTGGGCGGCAGCCTGCGGCGCGCGGGCCAGGGGACAGCCGGTGCCACGGTGTTCGCCTACCCGGTGCTCGACCCCCAGCGCTACGGCGTGGTGGAGTTCGACGCCGGCGGCCGCGCCGTGAGCATCGAGGAGAAGCCCGCGAAACCGAAATCGCGTTATGCGGTGACCGGCCTGTACTTCTACGGCAACGACGTGCTGGCGGTGGCCCGGGGGCTCAGGCCCTCGGCGCGCGGCGAGCTCGAGATCACCGACGTGAACCGCCATTACCTCGATCGTGGCGCCCTGGAGGTGGTGGTGATGGGCCGCGGCTACGCCTGGCTCGACACGGGCACCCACGACTCGCTCTTGGAGGCGGCGCAATTCGTACATACCATCGAGAAGCGCCAGGGCCTGAAGATCGCCTGCCCCGAGGAGATTGCCTATCGCATGGGGTTCATCGATGCCGCCCAGCTCGAGCGCCTCGCACGGCCGCTGCTCAAGAGCGGCTATGGAGAGTACCTGATGCGTGTGCTGACCGACCGGGTGTCCCGATGAACGTCCTCCAGACGTCGCTGCCCGGCCTGCTCGTGCTGGAGCCAGCGGTGTTCGGCGATGCGCGCGGTTTCTTCCTGGAAAGCTACAACGCGCGCGTGATGTCCGAGTGCGCCGGCATCACGTCCAGCTTCGTGCAGGACAACCATTCCCGCTCGGCGCGCGGGGTGCTGCGCGGGTTGCACTATCAGATCCGCCACCCGCAGGGAAAGCTGGTGCGGGTGGTGGCCGGCGCGGTATTCGACGTGGCCGTGGACCTGCGCCGCTCGTCGCCCGCCTTCGGCCGCTGGCATGGCGTGGAGCTGTCGGCCGACAACAAGCGCATGGCGTGGATTCCGCCGGGGTTCGCCCACGGCTTCCTGGTGCTCTCCGGGAGCGCCGATTTTCTCTACAAGGCCACCGACTACAGGTACCCGGAGCACGAGCGCACCCTGATGTGGAGCGATCCCGCCCTGGGGATTACGTGGCCGCTGAGCGGGGAGCCGGTTCTGTCCGCCAATGATTGCGCCGGCAGGCTGCTGAGCGCTGCGGAGACTTTCGCCTGAGGACGCGCCGGCCGTGACACTGCGCATCCTCATCACCGGCGCCCTGGGGCAGATCGGCCACGAACTGCAGCACAGCCTGGCGCCGCTGGGTGCCCTTACGGCCGTGGACGCGACCGACCTGGACCTCGCCGACGCCGATGCGGTGCGCCGCTTTCTGAGGCAGACGCGTCCCGACGTGTTGGTGAATCCCGCCGCCTTCACCGCGGTGGACAGAGCCGAGACCGAGGAATCCCTGGCGCTCGCCGTGAATGGCATCGCCCCCGGCGTGATGGCCGAGGAAATGGCGCGGCTGGGTGGACTGATGGTTCACTACTCCACCGACTACGTATTCGACGGCACCGCGCGGGCCGCCTGGCGGGAGCAGGACGAGCCCAATCCGTTGTCAGCCTATGGACGCTCCAAGCTGGCGGGGGAACGCGCGGTGCGCGCGGCCGGCGGCGCGCACGTGATCCTGCGCACCTCCTGGCTTTACGGGCGCTATGGCGCCAACTTCATGCGCGCCATCCTGCGGCTGGCGCAGCAACGCGAGGAATTGCGGGTGGTGGCCGATCAGTTTGGCGCCCCCACCTGGAGCCGTACCGTGGCCGCGGGTACCGCCCAGGTCATACGGCACGCCTGGGCCGAGCCGGCGGCCCGCCAGCGGGCGGGCGAGTGGAGCGGGGCATACCACCTCTCCAATGGCGGGGTTACTACCTGGCACGGTTTTGCCCAGGCGATCGTGGCGCTGGCGCCGGAGCTGGCGGGCCGGCGCCACGTGCGGGTGCTGCCAATCACCACGGCCGACTACCCTCTCCCCGCCCGCCGGCCCGGCTATTCCGTGCTCGACAACACCCGAATCGAGCGGGTGTTCGGGGTGCGCCAGGTGGACTGGGAAGAGGCCCTGAGGGGCTGTCTGGCGGAGTAATCGCTGACATTGAGGGTGGGTGGGGGTTTGCGGTCAGGGCTCCCGGCATCGGCTGCTTCATAGCCTGGCGAGGTCTCCAAGGGGCCGTCTGCCCGCCCTGACGGCTGTTGCCGTGCCGGGTCCATGCACCCCGCTAGCCCGCCCCCGGTGGCATTCGATGCAACTATGCGCATCGAATCGTGCATCCCTCTGCCTCGGGCACCCGGGTGACCTTGGTGCAACGGAAAGTTTGCTCCCGTGATTCAACAACACCGAGGGAGCACTGAAATGCCACGCAGACCCCGTCTCTTCGTCGAAGGCCTTCCTGTCTACATCATCCAGCGCGGTACCGGTCACCGGCCAATCTTCGAGGACGAAAACGATTACCAGCAGTTCTTCGATCTTGCCACGGACGCAGCCCACCGATACGGGCTATGGGTACACGCCTGGGCCTTCATGCCCAACCAGATTCATCTGCTTGCCACCCCTGCCCGTGCGGATACTGCCACCCGCGCCCTGCAACTCATCGGCAACCGCTATGTGCAGGCCTTCAACCGGCGCCACCATCGCAGCGGTACGCTGTGGAGTGCCCGCTACCGCGCGTCCCTGGTGGATAGCGACGCTTATCTGCTGACCTGCATGCGCTACATCGAAAGCGACCCGGTGCGCGTGGGACTGGTGAGCATGCCCGAAGCCTGGCCTTGGTCCAGTCACCCCGCCAATGCCTACGGCCAGCCCGATCTGCTGGTCCGTCCCCATCCCATCTATCGATGCCTGGGATCCAACCCGCCGGCGCGCTGCGCCACCTACCGGACACTGTTCGATGGCGACGAAGATGAACTGAACGACCACATCATCCGTCGCGCCGTAATGGGTGGCTGGCCCATGGGGGATGACCAGTTTCTGCGGCGCATGGAGGCCGCAACGGGGCTGCGGTGCACAGCCTCGGAGCCGGGAAAGCGTGCAAGGCCCGTTGAAGAGCGGCGTGCCCAGTGACAGCCCGGCCCGCGGGGGGTGGGGGGCTGGAAGGCTTGTGCTGGCAGTTGTTTCTGGCGGCGCTGGTCCATGGAAACTCGCATTTGCGCTCCATGGACTTGCGCTTGCAAGGGAAATCGGAACGTGGCCGCGCGCGCTGGCGCGGCGCAGGCGCTGGTGCAAAAGGCACGGTCACCGCATCTTGCGCCATACCGTTTCGGTAGAATCCTCGCCCGTACGAACAGAAGGAATCAGGAGTCCGTACATGTCCTTTCGCATCCTGCCGGTCCTCGCTCTGCTCATGGTCGCGCCGGCACTGGCCGCTGATCCCCTGCCTGCCGGTGTGGCCGCCCGGATGGGTGACGTGGAGATCCGTATCGACGAGTTGCGCTCGCTCATCGACAGCCAATCTCCCGAGGTGCGGGTGCAACTCGCCCGCAATCCCGCCGACTTGCAGCGGCTCGTTCGCAGCGAGGCGCTGCGCAAGTTGCTGGCGTCCGAAGCGCGCGGCAAGGGCTGGGACAAGCGCGCCGAAGTCGTTGCCCTCATGGAACGGATGCGCGAGCAGGCCCTGGCCTCATCCTACCTTGCCAACATTTCCCAGCCTCCCGAGGGCTTCCCTTCCGAGACCGAGATCAAGACTGTCTACGAGCAAAACCAGGCGACTTTCACCGTCCCCAAGCGGTACTCGCTGGCGCAGATCTATGTGCTTGCCCCGCCGGAGGCCGACAAGCTTGCCTACGACAAGGCGCGCGCAAAGGCCAATGATCTGGCCGCCAAGGCGAAAGCCAAGGGCGCCGACTTCGGAGCCCTGGCGAAGGCCAGTTCGGAGCATGCCGAGAGCGCTTCCCGCGGTGGGGACATGGGGTGGGTTTCCGAAGCCAATCTGCTGGCCGAGTTGCGCGAGCCGGTGGGCGCCCTGAAGAAAGGAGAGCCGACAGGCCCCATCAAGTCGTCCCAGGGTTGGCACATCTTCCGGCTCGACGACACGCGCGACAAGGCGGTGCGACCCTTCGCCGAGGTGCGCGATCAGATCGTCTCCGCGTTGCGCCAGCGCAAGGTTCAGGAAACCGAGCAGGCCTACCTGAACTTCGTGGCCAACAAGAATCCGATGAACCTGAATTCCGGCGAGATCGCGCGCTTGCTGGAAAACTCCGCCAAGTAGCGCCGTTACGCGCCAAGGTTTTTCTTTCCTTGCCCCGGCTTCTCACCGCCACGGGGGCTCGCGTCAGCCCTTGCCGCGGTTCCAGTCGTCGGCGAAGCGCACGATGTCATCCTCTCCCAGGTAGCTGCCTGATTGGACCTCGATCAGTTGCAGCGGCACGATGCCGGGGTTCTCCAGGCGGTGCTTAACGCCCAGCGGGATGTAGGTTGACTGGTTTTCCGTGAGCAGGATTTCCTCCTCGCCGCGCGTTACCCTGGCGGTGCCGCTCACCACGATCCAGTGCTCTGCCCGATGGTGGTGCAGCTGCAGCGACAGCTTGCAACCAGGGTTCACCGTGAGGCGCTTCACCTGGTAGCGATGTCCGTCGTCGATGCCCTCGTAGCTGCCCCACGGCCGGAACACCCGGCGATGAAGCACGTGCTCGGAGCGTGATTCGGCCTTGAGGCGATCCACCAGCGCCTTCACGTTCTGGGCCGAGGCCCTGTGGGCCACCAGCACAGCGTCTGCGGTTTCCACGATTACCAGGTCGTTCACGCCCACCGCGGCCACCATGCGGTTTTCCGCCTTGATGAAGGTGTTGTTCACATCTTCGGCCAGCACATCGCCCTGCAGGACGTTGCCCTCGGGCGTCTTGGCGTGGATCTCCCACAGGGCGTCCCATGAGCCCACGTCGCTCCAGCCCATCTCCGCGGGCACCACCGCGCCCCGGCGGGTCCTCTCCATCACGGCGTAGTCGATGGAGATGGCCGGCGATGCGGCGAAGGCCGGCTCGTCGAGCCGGCAAAAATCCAGGTCCTTCTGGCTCGCGGCCAGTGCCCTGCGCACCGCATCGAGCACGGCCGGCGCGTGCGCGCCCAGCTCCCCCACGTAGGCGCCGGCGCCCAGCAGGAACATGCCGCTGTTCCAGAGGTACTCGCCCGAATCCACGAACTGGCGGGCGCGCGCTGCGTCGGGTTTCTCCACGAAGCGGTCGATGGCGTGAACGCTCCTCAGACCCTCCATGGCGGGGCCGCGGCGGATGTAGCCGTAACCCGTCTCTGGGCTGGCGGGAATGATGCCGAAGGTGGTCATGAGGCCCCGCGCGGCGGCGGCCGCGGCGGTGGCGATGGCTCGGTGAAAGGCGTCGCGGTCCTGGATGCAGTGATCCGAGGGCAGCACGAGCATCAGCGCGGCGGGGTCTTCGGCCGCCAGGGCCAGCGCGGCGGCAGCTACGGCGGGCGCGGTGTTGCGGCCTACCGGTTCGAGCAGCAGCAGTTTCGGTGTCACGCCGATGGCCCGCAATTGCTCGGCCACCAGGAAGCGGTGCTCGTGATTGCAGATCACTAGCGGCTCCGCCAGGCCGGGCACGCCCTCCATGCGCCTGAGGGTGTCCTGGAGCATGGACAGCTCGGAGGTTAGCTTCAGAAACTGCTTGGGGTGCGCGCTGCGGGAAAGTGGCCACAGGCGGGTACCGGAGCCGCCGCAGAGGATGACGGGGTGCAGGCGCATGGAGAGTCTCGAAAGGGTGGCGCGTTCGCTCGGAGGGAAGTCCTGCCCATTCGGCCGCCCTGAGTACGAATTCTAGCCATTGCCCCTCGATCCGCGCCAGCCGGCCGCGCCGGCCCGAGGCAAGCGTGATCGCGCGGCCGTGATCCGTACGGACGGGGCTTGCGTGACGCTTGCGCTGCGTCCCATGGCCTGCTCGCGCCACACCAAGGGCATACATACAGCCGATCCGCGCAATACGCGGCTTCTATGCTGGCCGTGGGAAACGGCGTTCACAACGCACCCCGCCAAAAGACCAGCAATGCATCCGTAATGCATCAGGAGATCCGGAAAAATGAAAGGTTCCAAGCACCCCGCCAATGACCTGACGCTCAACCCGTCAGGCAACCAGTCGATCCATGACGTGATCGATGCCGCCGACCCCGGCCGCCGTCGCTTCATCAGGACGGCCATGAGCGCCTCCATGGCGGCGGCATTCGGTGGCGTGAGCATGACGGGCATCGTCAACGCCGTGCAGGCCGCCCCCGTCCCCGCGGGTAACGGCTTCGCGGGTATCGGCTTCGAGAGCATTCCGCCCAAGACCCCAGTCAATGCGCTGCCCACCAGTTCGTCCCAGCCGCCGGTGTTCGCCGACGCGATCGAAGTGCCGCCAGGTTACAAGGTGGAGCTGTTCGCGGCGTGGGGTGACCCTGTCGTGCCCGGGGCGCCCGCGTGGTCGCCGGATGCCACCCAGGGCGCCACGGAACAGGCGAGCCAGTTCGGCGCGCACAACGACGGCATGCACTTCTTCGGCTTTCCCGCCCGCACCGCCGGCGGGCGCACCTCGGTGTCCAGCGAGCGCGGCCTGCTGTGCGTGAATCACGAGTACATTCACGAAGATATCTCCCACGGTGCCGATGGTCTCACCCAGGCCAGCGTCACCATCGCCAAGGCGCGTAAGTCCCAGGCGGCGCACGGTGTGAGCGTGCTGGAAGCGCGGCGCACCGCGGGCAAGTGGGGCGTGGTGGCCAGCTCCCCCTTCGGCCGCCGCATCACGGTGAACACGCCCATGCGCATCTCCGGCCCCGCCGCGGGCAACGCGCTCATGCGCGCGAAGCAGTACAACATCGGCGTCTCGGGCACCGTGGACACGGGCCTCGTGAACGATGGCCGCTCCTGCCAGGGTACCCTGAACAACTGCGCCCATGGCTACACCCCGTGGGGCACCTACCTCACCTGCGAGGAGAACTGGAACGGCTACTTCGGCGCCAAGTCGGGATTCGTCGCCACCAAGGACTTCAACCGCTACGGCGTGACCGTCAACGGCTTCTCCAGCTACTGGTGGCATGTGGTGGACGCGCGCTTCGACGTGGTGGAGAACCCCCTCGAGCCCAACCGTTTCGGCTACGTGGTGGAGATCGACCCCTTCAACCCGCAAAGCACACCCGTCAAGCGCACCGCTCTGGGCCGCTTCAAGCACGAGAGCGCTCAGGTGGCGGTGAGCGCCGACGCCCAGGGGGGGCAGAACCGCGTGGCCTTCTACATGGGCGACGACGAGCGCAATGAATACGTCTACAAGTTTGTCTGCGCCAGATCCTTCGATCCGCGCAACCGCGCCGCCAACCTCAATCTACTGGACGAGGGCATCCTGTACGTGGCGCGCTTCACCAGCGCGCCGGGCGCGGGTGCCAACACCTTCCGCGGCGTGTGGATCCCGCTGGTACCCGATACCGAGACGGTGATCGACAATCCGGGCGGGGGCAAGTACCGGCTGCGGGACCTGGCGGATTTCGCTGGCGGTACCGATGCCGAAGTGCAGGGGCGCATCTGCATCCGCACCCGTCAGGCCGCGGATGCCGTGGGCGCCACCATGATGGACCGCCCGGAGTGGACCGCGCTGCGCACCTACTTCGACCCGCAGCAGGGCACCCTGGGCTATGCCACCTACAACGCCCAGCGTCCTCTCGAGGTCTACTGCACCCTCACCAACAACAACCGCCGCGGCGGCGGTTCCGGCTCTGCGCCGGCGACCTCGTCCAACAACCCCGACGGCACCACGGTGGCTGGCAGCGCCCGCCCGCCCGTGGACGTCGCCAATCCTCGCCCGGACAACGACTACGGCCACATCATCCGCTGGCGCGAGGACGGCAATTTCGTCACCGCCACCGGGTTCGAATGGGACATCTTCATGTTGTGCGGCGACACGCTCACCGCCAAGACCCTCGCGGCCAACTACTTCGCCACCAACCTCGTCCCGGGCAGCGGCTCCGGCCCCTTGTACCAGGGCGACATCGCGGATACACCGGCCGGCTCCGCCGACCTGGGCGCCCCCGACGGGCTGTGGTTCGACGATTTCGGCCGCATGTGGATCCAGACCGACCAGCAGGGCGACGGAACCGGCGACTGGGCGAACATCGGCGCCAACGTCATGGCCTGCGCCGATCCCAACACCAAGCAGGTGCGGCGCTTCCTCACCAGCCCGCCCAACTGCGAGGTCACCGGAGTGGTGAGCACGCCCGACGGCAAGACCATGTGGGTGGGCATCCAGCACCCCGGCGAGGAAGCGCTGAGGGACGACCCGGCGAGGTACAGCAACTGGCCCCGCAGCCAGTTCGCCACCAACAGTGCCGGACAGCCCTTGGCTGGCGTGCATCCCGTGAATCCCGCCCAGCGCCAGTTGTCACGCCCCCGCTCCGCGGTGGTAGTGATCACCCGCGACGACGGCGGCGTGATCGGCGGTCTCTGAGCGCGGCGCTCGCCCGCCCCGGGGTTTCGCGCCCCGGGGCACCTCGAACATGGAGCAGTGAAATGAACAGCTACTGGAAGTGCTTCACCCTCTGCGTGCTGCTGTGCGCCGGGGCCCCTGCCGCCCGCGCGGACCTGATCACCGATCGTCTCGAGATCGGGTCCGGCGCCAACGTCCTGAGCTTCGAACGCGGAACCGACGGCATGAAGGTGAACGACAGCGACGGCGTCGACACCGCTATCGTGGTGAACTTCACCACCATGAATGGCGACCGCGTGATCGGGGCGCCCGCGCCGCTGGGACTTTGGATGCTGGGCGACAACGGCTTCTGGAACACCGCGCTCACCTTCGGCGCCGTGGATGGGGGCGTCGATGCCAATGACAACGTGGCCTTGATGAGCTTCGATTTCAACGGCCTCACGGTGCAGAAGGTGGGGGGATTCCTGAACTTCGATCCCGGCTTCACCTACGGCGGCGGGCTCCCCCTGACCCTGTACATCGCCGCCTACGGACTTGACGGCACGCTGCTCGAGGACCAGGACCTGCCCATTTCCACCCCGCCCGACGGCAACGGCATGGAAGCGATCAACCAGGGCTCCTTCTTCGGCTTCTCCCGTCAGAGCGCGGATATCGCCAGGTTCGCGGTGATGGGACCCTACGCCGCAGTGGACGACCTCACGTTCACCGCGCCGGTGCCGGAGCCGTCCAGCTGGGCTCTCATGGCCGCCGGGTTGCTGATGGCCGGGGCTGCGGCGCGTCGGCGCAAGGACGTCTGCTGACAGCCGCCCGGGCCGGGTGAGGGACCTGCGCCGCCAGCGGGCACGGACCCGCTGGCGTCCTCCCCCCATGAATCCGCGCAAGGCTTGCCGTCGAGGCGGCCTGGTTCGCTTGCTCGCGCTTGCCGCCCCCGGGGGTGGTCACACCGCCACCGCAACGCTGACCGCAACCGCCGGCAATTCCCTGTTCGCGGGCGAAGGCACCCGCTTGAACGCTGCCGGTCCATTCCTCTACGTCGGCGCCATCGCGAGCGGCTCGCCGCGCCCGGCGCTGCTGGGCTTTGACCTTTCGGGCATACCGGCCGGTGCCACGGTCACGGCGGTCAGCGTGTCGGCGACCGTCAAGAAGGCCGCGCGCCTTGCCGGCGAAAGCGACCCGGGGCGGCTGCATCGAGCTACTGTCTCTCGGGGCGAGGGTGCCTTCGCCACCATCGGTGGCACGGGGGCGCCCGCCAAGCCCCGGGGCGCAACCTGGCAGTTCCGCGCCTTCCGCGGTCCTGCGGCGGGTCTGCTGCGGCTGCCGTGGAGCACCGCGGGGGGCGATTTCGTGGCCGCACCGAGCGTCCAGCGCAACGTGTGAGTCAGCGGGCCCCAGGTACTCGCTGAGGTGAGCTTCGGGTACCGCGTCAGTTTCGTGATACCCCTGTTCCCGAGCCCTCCGCGGCGCCGCTCTGGGCCATGGGGCTCGCGGTCCTGGCGGGTGCGATCAGGAGGACTCGATCAGGGTGCCCTCGATCCAGGGCATCGTGGAGTGGGTGATGCGCCATCCCCCAGGGCCGCGCGTGCCGAAGGAGATCTCGAACTCCAGCGCCGCGCGCAGCCCCGCCTCGCCCCCGGGCAGTTCGAGTAGCCCGTCCGCCGGGGGTAGCGACGCCGCGCGTGGGCGCAGGCGGATGAAGTAGTGGCCGGTGGCCAGCAGGATGCGCACCGGGCGCGTGATTTCCGGGTCCTGACCCGGCGGGGCGGAGAGTTCCACGAGCACCTCGCCGGTGCTGCCGGGGAGGCGTTCCCAGATCTCGAAGTAGTCCTGCAGCACACCGTACTCAAGCATGCGCTCGGAGGTTGCAAATTCGATCCGGCCCATGTCGGCGAAGTCGCTGGGCGGCTGGAAGTCCACCCGCCGCAGCCAACGGCACAGGTCGCCTTGCACGCTGGTGATGCCGGCGAAACCCTGCTGCCGCGCAAGCCCCGCCAGTTCCCCGGCCCCGCACTCCGCCAGCGAGTGACGCCCCTCGCAAGGCGGACGCGCGGCGGGGATGCGGATGTCGCCATGCCAGCGCGGCGTTTGCAGCCAGAAGACGGTGGAGGTGGTGTCTTCAACGCGAGGGGTGCGCAGCAGCGTGCGCTTCCAGACGCCCAGGAAAGCATCGGGTACGGCTGGGGCAGGGTGGTTCATGCTCGCACCTCCTCAGGGGGGCATTCGGGGCGTGGCAAGGCGCGCATCATCTGGCCAACAGGCTGGCGATGAACTTCGTCTCCATGCTGTCCTCGCAGCGGGGCTTCTTCGCGATCTGCTTCTTGGCGGCGAGGATCTCGGAGATGGCCTCGCAGGCCACGTAGAACGACTCCGGGCTTTTCGAGCGCGTGAACGCGGTCATCATCTCCTTCAGGCTCAGGGCGTAGATGGCCTTCTGCTGCCCCAGCACCTCGGCCTCGGTGATACCCAGCGCCTTGCCGATGATCTTCGCAGCCGCGGCCGGCTGGTTGCGCACCATCTCCAGTGCCTCCAGATAGCCCAGCATCACGGCGCGGATCATGTCCGGGCGCTCCTTCATGGCCTTGTGGGTGAACACCAGCACGTCCGAGAGCAGGCCCGGCGACTGCTTCGAGGAGTAGATCACGTGGAAGCGCTTGCCGCCGCCCTCGGCCGTGATCTGCGAGACCATGGGCTCGTAGGTGACGCCAGCTTTCACCTGGCCGGATATCATGGCTGCGGGCACAGCCTCGGGGCCCGTGCCCACGGGCTTCACGTCGGTGTCCTTCAGGCCGCTGCCGCGCAACGCGAAGGCGAGCAGGAAGTCCGACGGCGACAGTGGCGCGAACGCCACCTTCTGCCCCTTCAACTGGGTGACCGACTCGATGTCCAGCGTGGCCACCACGGCGTCACCGCCGTTGGAGAAGTCCAGCGGCATCACCGCCTTCATGGGATCGCCCTTGGCCACCTGGCCCACCAGCTGGTCGTAGGTGATGAAGCCGCCATCCAGGGCGCCGCTGGAAATGGCCGCCGGCAGCAGCGCCGGGTCGGTGAAGTTCTGCAGCTGAACCTTCAGGCCGTGCTTTTTCCAGAGGTCGCGGGCCTCAGCGATGTAGAGCGGCCCGTAGCCGATCCAGGTGACCACGCCGAGCTTGATGTTCTTCACGGCCTCGGCGTGGGCGCAGCCCAGCGACAGCATGAACAGCAGGGGAAGGGCGAGCAGCGTGCGGATCATCGACGGTCTCCTTGGAAATGGGCGCGAGGCGCTCGCGCCGCGCGGTGCGGCGGGAATCCGGGTGCGTGGCCGGCCGCGGCGCGGCTCACAGGTGCCACTCCGCCGCGGTCATGGTCCCGGCCCAGAAGGCGAGATCGTGGTTCGGCCACAATCGGGCGCGCTCGGCGGCGGCCAGGCGCGTGAGCTTGCGGATGCTCTCGACGGCCATGTCTTCGCGGTCGCGCCAGCACAGGCCCGGGGGCACCTCGTGCTCCAGGTTCTCGGTGAGGTCGGCCGCGTCGCCGCACAGCAGCACCGGGCGCCCGTGCAGCAGCTCCACCATGAGCGACATGTGCCCGGCCGTGTGGCCCGGGGTGGCGATGGCGTGCACGCCCGGCGCCACGGTGTACTCGCCGTACTGCTCGCGGAAGCGGTAGGGGCCGGCGAAGTCGTCGGGGAAGTAGCCCGCGTCCTCGCGGCCGCGGGCCGCGGCCAGCTCGTCGGCGTGCACGTGCACCTCGCAGCCGGCCACGTCGCACAGGCCGCCCGCGTGGTCGAAGTGCAGGTGGCCGAGGAACACCACGTCCAGGTCGGCCGCGGTGAAGCCCAGGCGCGCGAAGTGCGCGGGCAGGCGCTGCTCCTGCGACATGTCCGGGGCGCCGAAGGGGAAGACCCCGGGGTCGTAGTGCCGGGCGCGCAGGGCGGGGTCGGCGATCTTGGCGTAGTCGCAGCCCACGTCGTAGAGGATGCGCCCGTTGGGGGTCTCGATGAGGTAGGCGAGGATCGGCGCCTGGATGATCACGCCCGCGCCGCGGTGTCGCGTGGACAGCGTCTTCTCGTAGCGGTGCGTGCCGGTGAGCAGCGCGCGGATGCGGTTGGCCATGCTCAGCAAGACGCCAGGAAGGCGGCCACCTCGGCCGCCGTGGCCACCTGCCCGAAGACGCCGCCCTCCACGCCGATCATGCGCAGCGCGGCGTCGTGCAGGTCGGGGTAGGCCGAGGCGCAGGCATCGCCCACGGTGATGCAGCGAAAGCCCCGGTCCACGGCGCTGCGCAGCGTGGAGGACACGCACACCTCGGTGGTCACGCCGCAGATCAGCAGCGTGCCCACGCCACGGGTGTTGAGCATGGCTCCCAGGGCCGTGGCCTCGAAGGCGCTGAAGCCGGGCTTGTCGATTTCCAACTCGCCCGGGAGCGGCGCGAGCTCGTCCACGATGCCCGTGCCGTGCTCGCCGCGGATCAGCAGGCGGCCCAGGGGGCCGGGCGCGCCCACGGGCGCGCCGGTGCGCTGCGTGGCCGCCAGGAACTCCGGCGGCACGTCCGAGAGATCGGCGGCGTTGGCCTCGCGGGTGTGCACCACGGTGAGGCCCGCCTTGCGGGCGGCTTCCAGCAGCCGCTTCACGCCCGGGATGGCGCGGCGCAGCAGCTCGATGTCCAGGCCCGCCCTGGCTGCGTAACCGCGCGGGTCGAGGAAATCGCGCTGCATGTCGATCGCCAGCAGGGCGGTGGATCGCGGGTCGAAGGAAACGCTCATCTGCCCTCTCCAGTGGAAGCGAAACGGCCGTGCGGCGCCGGCGTGCTCATGCTCCCGCCCACGCCTCGAACATGGCGAGGCACTCCCGGGCGAGCACGCCGCCCTCCACGGCCAGGGGTTGCGCCGTGGCCGCGTTCATCACCGCGACGGGCACAGGCACCTCGCGCTGCGAGGGCGCCACTGCCGCCACCTCGGCCATGGTGCAGCCGTAGACGATGCGTGACACCCGGGCGAGCCACGCCGAGGTGAAGCACATGGCGCAGGGCTCGGTGGTGGCGTAGAGCGTGCAGCCGGTGAGGTCCGGCCCTCGCGTGGCGCAGGCGGCGCGCACCGCCTCGATCTCGGAGTGGCGGCTCATGTCCCGCAGCGCGTTGACCCGGTCGTGGGCCCGGGCCACCTCGCGGCCGGCGGCGTCCACCACCACGGCGCCGAAGGGCGGCTCGCCCGCCGCGAGGCCGGTGCGCGCGGCCTGCATGGCGGCGCGCATCCAGGCGAGGTCGGCGTCGCTCGCCACCTCAGGGCCCCACCAGCGCGGGCACGAGCAGGCTCTCGGGTTTCACGGGCCGGGCGCCCAGGCCGCGGGCGGCGATGAACCCGGCCACGCGGCGCATGGAGTCGTAGGCCGGGCCGGGCTTGTCGGGCGTGCCGAACAGCGCGCGGTTGTCGGCCAGGCCATACACCTTGTCTCCGGCCAGCATGCCGGCCACCTCGGCGGGTGTGACCTTGAGCCACTTCGCGAGCGCGGCGTGCGATTCCTTCGGCTTTGCGGCCAGGAAGGCGTGGCCGGCGTCGATGCCGCGCAGCAGCTGCGCCAGCTGCGCGCCCTTGCTGGCCAGCACGTCCTTGCGCACCACCACGGCGTCCAGGATCAGGTTGGGTGTGTCGGCGCTGCTGAACACCACCTTGCCGGCCGCGCCCTTCGCCCGGGTGACCCAGGGCTCCCAGGTGACGGCCGCGTCCACCCTGCCGGCGAGCAGGGCCGCGCCGGCGTCCTCGGCGTTGAGGTTCACCAGCTGCGCCTCCCCAGGCTTCACGCCGCCGCGTTCCAGTGCGGCGAGCAGCAGCATGTGGTTCACCTCGTCCAGCGTCACCGCGATCTTGCGGCCCTTCAGCTGCGCGGGCGTGTCGATGCCCTTCGCGGCCACCACGGCGTCGGCGCCGCTGGAGGTGTCCAGCAGGTAGATGGCCACCAGGTCCTGGTTGCCCCTGGCGGCCATGAGGGCCAGGTTGAACAGCGTGGTGAAGGCCACGTCCAGGTGGCCCGAGACCAGCGGCGCGAGGGTGTCTCCGGGGCCGGCGAAGGCGATGGTCTTCACCTCCAGGCCCTCCTTGCGGAACAGCCCCTTGTCGCGGGCCACCATGGCCGCGGCGTAGCCGATCCAGGCGTCGTGGCCGATGCGCAGCCGGTCGGCTGCAAGGGACGTGGCCGCAACCGCGAGCAGCACGAGCATGGCGAGCAGTCGTTTCATGATCTTTCCTGGTCAGGGTTCAGCCGAATTCCTTGCGTACCGCCGCGCTGATGCGGTCGGTGACTTCCTCCACCAGCCAGTCGCCCTTCTCCCGGGTGGCGGCGCGCGCCGAGGACAGCACGCCCGAGGGCGGCACCAGGTGGGTGTACGGCGGGAAGGTTTCGTAGTCTGGATAGTGCTCCGGCCCGTCCCCGGTGATGCGGTCCAGGCGCACCAGGTCGGGGTGGTAGTTCAGCATCATGGAGGTCTCCAGC